>JAIOSJ010000017.1 GCA_021107705.1 Thermoanaerobaculales bacterium
ACTGAGGCGCAATCTGCGCAGCCGTAAGTCATTGAAGTAGAACGACTACGCCTGCGGCCTTCCGGAAGCACATCTCACACCTCCTCACGATTTTCGCTTCGCGAGGGGTTTCCGGCCGGGCCTCTAGGAGGGTGTAGGGCATTGAATGAATGACAGTGAAAACGGGAAGGGCGAGCCACAGGAAGTCCGGCCGCTTCCTTTCCCGGTGTGCTCCGCATCCGGGTAAAGGGATTCTCGCGTCCTGATCTCAGGGGCCGACGATGATGTAGGGCCTTGACTGTTCCTTCCACCCTTTGAAGACCGGCTTTGTGGCGACATGGAGATCCAGGAAACGTCCTTGTCCAAGTCGGCGGATGATGGGCGAAAGACATCGAAATTGCGTGGTCTCATGAGCTGTGACGATGAACTCGTGGTTCTTCTCGTCATAAACGGCGATGGAGTGCTCCGGTGGCGGGGGCGGCGCCGATCCGTCCAGTATCTGGAAATCGAAAACGACGGGTGGAAAATCAGAGCATTCCGCTTTGACATAATCAAGGAAGGAAACCAGTGTCCGATCCACCACGAGGATGCAGTTCTCAGTTCGGGCGGAGTACGCCGCGTACCGTAGGGCGGCCAGCGGAGGGGATGTCCGAGACCTGTAGGTGGAGAGTTCTGGGATGATGAAGAGACCGGAGGCAAGCATCGCAGTTGCAGCCAGGACAGTAGCCTTTCGAGTTCCCAGGAGACTCAGTGTACGGAGGACAAAGCCGACGGAGAGAGCTGCAATCGGGACAAAATACCGGGCGTGTGCAGGATTGGCCACCGTCAGAACTTCGATGACCACGGCGGCCAGCCCTGCCGAGAGGACAAGGGAAGAGGCTCGCGGCCCAGTTTCGGATCTCAACGAAGCCAGGATTCCAGTGAGAGTCAAGAGGATCCAGAAGACCGCCAACCATTGGTTGCCCAGATATCTGCTGAGGCCGAAGGTCGCAAGGCCAAAACTGGCCTCCGGAAGCATGGAAAAGTGGTATTCGGAGTGCGTCTTCAGCGCAGAGACCAAAGGCTGCAGTCCCCCGGCGGCAACTGAGAGTCCGGCGAATCCTACAAAGACCCCTCCGCAAAGACCCGCCAGTGCGGGCAAAGCCTGAATCATCTTCCGACCCAGCAAGATCAGAAGGACAATGGCCAGCACCGGAAAGAAATGGGGCCGGATGAGTATGGCGGCAGCTCCCAGGATTCCTCCGGAGAGGGAACGCACCCAAGACACCTTCTGCTCATGTCCAAGCCACATCGTGAGAGCGGAGAGAAGGAGAGCCGTAGCCGCCGTTCCGGTGAAGGCGCTGCCGGCCAACATCCAACTCCCCGGCAAAAACAGGAAGAGCAAAGCCGCGCTGACCGCGAGCCGTTTCCCGAGAAGCTGGGACCACAAAGCCACGAGCGGAAAGATCATCCATGAACTGAAAAAGGCGCTGAGGATTTGGAGCGATGTCGCTGCCTCGACGCCAAAGGAAGCGATGATCTTCCCCAAGAGAAGCCACAACGGAAACCACGGGGGATGGGGGTGATTGAGTTCTGGATCAAAATGTTCGACCCCCATGGCAAGGTATGCCTCGTCCTGTTCCCAGATCGAGCCCGGGAAGGCGGCCACGCGGCTGAGAACGATCAACGCGACCAGAAAAATGCCGGCCGCCACGTCGATTCGCACGGAGGAAAAGCCAAAAAGGCGCAGAGACAGGAAGGGGTTGAGGGCAGGAGGTGAAGGATTCGGCGCCCGCCTCTTCCGACTCGGACCGGCTGGGGTCCGATTCCGGGATTTACCGGAAATCCGGCGGCTAGCCAACACAGTCAACCAATCCCAATCACGAGGTCAGCCCCGATGTCACGGGATTACATTTGACCAGGCCGATGTGTTGCCCGATTCAAAGTCGTCGGAGAACAGAATCTCCGAAACGACAAAAATGACCGCGGTCTCCTCGCAGGAACCGTCGAACTCAACCGTGACCCAGTACCATTGGGACGCCACAGGAACGACCATGATGGTGGGCGTCGTCTCACCCGTGCTCCACAGGTAGGTGTCGAAGGCGCCGTCCAGCGACAATGTGGTTTCGTGGCCCCAATCCATGAGGATGACCGGTTGGAGGCACCCCGCGTTCGTGGTCGCTGCAATGATGGGTATGCCGGCGTCGCTGATGACCAGGTTGTCGTTGTTTGCGTGTGGATCGGTGTACGAAACCACGAAGGCATCATAGAGGCTACCGGCGTCGAGATCCGTTGCCGCGACCTGGGTGGCCGCCTTGTCTGAGGTCCAGCCGCATGAGGTCCACAATCCCGAACTCATGGGCGCCACGAAGACCTCATAACCACCGGGGTCGGCCACGTAGGCAACCGAATCCCAGCTGAACCACAAGGAATGGTCGCTCACCGCCGTCAACGTGAGGTTCACCGGCGCGATCGTTTGGGTGCTCTGCCAGTCCCCGCCGTCTTGCTTGCCGTTGAGGAAAATAATCAGCGGGACATCATCCGAGTGGAGGGCGTTCCAGCGAAGATCCAATCCACTTCCATCACCGAGCGCGGAAAGGTTTCCCAGTTCAAGAGGGATCGTTCCGCTGAGCTGGTTCGAGGAGAGTTGAAGGTAGGTCAGATTTGAGAGATCGCCGAGGTCTAGGGGTATCGTTCCGCTGAGCTGGTTGGAGTCGAGGTAAAGCCCCCTCAGGTTGGAGAGGGTTCCGAGTTGTGGGGGTATCGTTCCGTCCAGCTGGTTGGAGGAGAGGTCAAGGTAGGACAGATTGGAGAGGCTCCCAAGGTCTGGAGGAATACCTCCGTTGAGCTGGTTGGAGTAGAGGGAAAGATACTGCAGGTTCGAGAGGTTTCCCAGTTGTGGAGGAATCGTTCCGGTCAGGTGGTTGGCGTTAAGTTGATGTCGGGTCAGGTTTGAGAGGGTTCCCAGATTTGGAGGTATCGTTCCGTATAGG
>JAIOSJ010000140.1 GCA_021107705.1 Thermoanaerobaculales bacterium
CGCTGTGAGATTCAGTGATCTCGCAAGATGAGGGAGCGAAGTAGTACTTACTGTACGTCGAGCGAGCGAATCGAGAAAGCGCTGAAGATTACAGTGTATTGGGCCTTGCAGCCGAAGATTGGTGAGAAGTGCGGGCTAGATCTCCACCATCGCGTCGGCGTACTCCCTGAGGATCTCGAGCGTCTTTTGCGCTTCTTCCTCGTTCACGGAGCCGATGGCATACCCGGCGTGAACCAGCACGTGTTGGCCGACCTCGGCCTCCGGGAAAAGCATCATGGAGATGGACCGGCGCACGCCGTCCAGCTCGACGATTCCCTGAAATTCGTCCCTTTCCATCAATCGCATCGGAATCGCCAGGCACATCAGCTCTCTCCTCCGTCATCGTCGTCACTCAGGTATTGGATGCTCTCAATGTCAAGCTCGTTGCCCCCTTCGACCACCAGGGGCATCGAGCAACCGGGGCAGATGCGAAGCCAGGAGCCATCGACCCTGTCTTTGATCTCACCGCATGTTGGGCATGTCTGGCGCGCTGGGCACCAGCGCACATCGAGCCTCGCTTCAGCGTCCGGGGTGTCGATTGTGACCGCTGCCCAGGCGTAGGCGATGAGATCTGGCTCCACTGCAGACAGTTCCCCAACTGCGATCTTCACCCCTTCGATTCGTCCAGAACCGTACTCGGCCACGGCCTCCCGGCATTGGCGATAGATCTCGAGGGCAATTCCCATCTCGTGCATCGGAGGGACACCTTAGCGAAGGCGTCTCGAGAAGGCAAAAAATCACCCGTAAGGGAAGACCATTGGATAGCGCGGAATAATGAGTTCGTGCGCCCTGTCCGTCTCGGTGGCTGTGGGGCGGATGAGTAGGAGAGGAATATCGAGGTCGTGGGGCAGGGAGCGGACGGTGCTGCTCAGACCGACGTCAAGGGCGCCGCGCTTGCTGGGTGAGCCCATAATCAGCAGATCGGCGTGGACCTCTTCCACGACTTCGAGAATCTCTGTGCTGGGCTTTCCGGTGCGCAAAATCCGTTGAACTTCGAAGCCGTCCTCGAGCAGTGGGGTGGAGAAACGATCGAGTTTCTCCTCGGTTGTTTCCAGCCCAGGCAGGAGATCGACCGGAGCATTGACGGAAAGAATGGTGAGCCTTGCCCCAAAGGCGTGAGCCAAAACCATAGCCAGGCTTCGCTGTCGAAGCGCCACAGGTGTGAAATCGAGATAGCGCTGTAAAGCGACGGCGACACAGATCGATTGGTATTTCACTCCAGCCTCCCGCTGAAAATCATTGAGGACCTCAATGGAGATTTCATCCCGAAGGCCAATTCTTCACCCACAGGTGCGTTGGGATCGTCCACATCTCCATTTGTCAACAGTAGCAGATTGGCTGTCGTACGACGGTCTAGAGGCCCGGCCGAAAACCCCTCGCGAAGCGAAATTATGAGGAGGTGTGAGATGTGCTTTCGGAAGGCCGCATGCGTAGTCGTTCTACTTCAATGACTTACGGAAACGCAGATAGGGACCCGCTCTGGGTGTCAGGTCCAGAGTGGGCGTCGACTCAGTCGCGATTTGCAGCCGTGATGGGGTTTTTGGCCGGGCCTCTAGCCCCTACCTCTCACCAGTGATCTACTACGGCCGCCGATGCACAGGACCCAGCGGCACTTTCTCACCTTGGGGTGCTCAACGGACTGCCAAGTACGCCTCCGCGCCCCTCGGATCGAAAATTCCACTGGGCCCAGCACCTCGACGCCCTCGCGACGAAAACCGGTGAGAAGTACGGGCTAGGGAAGGCGCCAAGAGAATGGGTCAATCCTCTTCATCCATGCTGAAGATGCTCCCGTCACTGAGGGAGCGAATGACGACCTGGGGCGACAGGGGCCCGCCACAACCGGGACAGCGTTCGAGGTCGGAGCTGATGTCCTGCTCCGTGGAACAGTAGTCGCAACGCAGGACGGTTAGTCGGGGTTGCAGATCGGGGAAGGTGAAATAAAAGGCGCCGTCGCGGGGCATACGGCTGCAGATGCCCTCAAGCACGAGTGCATCCAGTACCGGGTCGGCGGCGTGTGATTTCTTGCCGAGTACCGAAAAGATCTCTGCGCGGCTGATTTCTCCGTCTTCTCTCTTGGCGAGATCCAGGATCTCGGCCCTGATCCGTTCGGGCGAGCGGGCCTCAGCTTCTTTGAAACGGCGGACGCCGAAGCCGGTAACGAGCGCGCCGGAGACGAGGCAGACGCCTGCCGTCGCGATCCGCCGGACCTGGCCTGCCGAACCGACCAGGAAGAGGAGACCGAAGAGGATGAAAATCACCCCGGCGCCGACGATCGCTGCGGCTGCTCCCCTGTTCATCTCATCACCATTGAGCATCGGCGCTGTCGGACATCTGTTGGCCGATGAGTTCGAAGTAGGCGGTGATGTTTTCCTCGGTAAAAACCAGCTCCGTCTGGCACCCGATGTGATTCGCAAAATCCAGCGGATGGAGGCCCATGCTCTTGTGTGCAAGCTTGCAAAGTGTGTTGAAGCGCTCGCCGAAATCCCGGCTCCACTGAGGTACTTCGAGTTTCAGCTCCCCGAGGCTGTGCTTGTGTTGCGAGGCGAGCATCTCCTCGACGCTCTCCAGGAGGCTCTCGAGCCCGCTTTTGAGGCCGCGAACCAGGCCGATGATCTCCTGACCCGCCTTCATCGCTTCGCCGAAACGGTGGAAGTGGCGGTCGAGTTCCGCAAATTCCCCGAGACTGCCCTCGAAGTCCGGTCGATCCTCCCTCAAGCGTTGTGCGCATATATGACAGAAGGCGTTGGCGGACGGATTCGCGATGTCGCATCGTGGACAGGGCGGGTCGTTCTCATGTGGGGGCGAAGGTTCGTAAGGCCGCGCTTCCAACACTCGTTCAACAGTACTGCGGGCCACGATGGCAATACGGTGCGCCTCGAGAGCTTCGATCTTGGCGGCGCGGGCCGAGGCGTCGGTCTCGAATTCCACCCACCGCTTCTGCCGGTCATTTTCGGTGGCATGGTGTCTTTGATCGGCATCGCGCCATTGGCCCCGAAGCAACTCGATCCGTGCGGCGACATCTTTCTGTTCAGTATCCAGATCGGCTTTGGTCTGAGCCAGACGACGCATGCGAAAGAAGTTGGTGAAAAAGCCGAAGCTGCGCCCGAGTTGGGCGATTTTCTTGTTGAAATCGGCGATGCGCTCGAGCAGCTCGCCGCTGCGAACCTTGAGGCTCTCTTCTTCCGTATCGAGGGTTTGGTTGCGGTCGTGCAGTTCCTTCTCGTCGCGAGCCGAAGCGGCACGCAAGTCTTCGGCCTTTGTGGATAGATCGACTTGCTCCCGAGCCAGGTCCCTCAGTTGCGTACCAAACTCGCGATCGACGATCTCCCGCTCCGAGGCGACGGCCTGAGCGTAATCCGGCGGCAATGTTGATTCAGGTTCGATCGTGAGTTTGACGAGTTGGTCCAACTCGTGTTCCCGGGCGCGTGATACCTCCGCGTTGAACATCTCAAATTTCTGTTGCAGGTTGTCCAGACGGACTTCAGTTTGGGCCAGAATTTCAATCCTGTCCTTGAGGTAGGTGGCAAGATCAGAGAGGTTAGCCATGACTTTCGTTTCCCGAGTGAACCGGTAGAAGAGCCTGTTCGGTCGGACTCACGCCGAAGCTCCCGCCACGTTGGCGTCGGTGCTCCCAACGGGCTCGTGCCCGCACATCATCCGAGCCGTGTTGCGGCAGCTCGTCGAAAGTTCCCGATGCGTCCCAGTAAAGAGGACAGGCGCCGGCGCACACATCGACGTCGGGGCACCGTCGACACACCGGCGGGACGAACTCCTTGTTACGCCAGTAACGCGCCTGGCGGCTGGAGTAGATGTGGTCGAAGTCATCCTCCAGAAGGGAGCCGATCCCATCGCCGAAAGAAGAGCACGGGAGCACCTGTCCTGTGGGGTCCACCGATAAAATGCCGTCAATGCAGGCACAGCTCTTGGCCCCGAGATCGTGGAGGACGGGATTGAAGAGACAGTAGGGGATCGGCGAGTACCAGACCAGGCGCACACCGAGTTCGCGCGCGGTTGCGAGAAGGTCCGGCAGGCGTTCGGCGACCTCGGTGTAGGTCACCTCCATCCCGGCGTCCCCGAGGGCCTCGCCCGTGCGGATCACCATATTCATCGACAGAGTCTGAAGATTCAGTTCATGGTGAACGAAGCGGATGAGATTTTCCCCTTGATCGAAATTGCCGCTGCACAGGGTCGTGTTGGTGTGGACGTGGATGCCCAGGGAGCGGAAGTTTCGGATGCCGGCGGTGGTGTCTTCGAACGCGCCGGGGCGGCCCACGATGGCATCGTGAGTCTCAGCATCGCCGGCCTCGAGGGAAACCTGGGCCGAGTCCAGGCCGGCCTCAACCAGAGACCGCGCATAGGCCCTGTCCGCGGCCCTGATCCCGTTGGTGATCAGATTCACCCGAAAGCCGATCTCTCGACCGTAGCTGATCAGTTCAGGCAGATCCTTGCAAAGAGTGGCCTCGCCGCCTGTGAAACTGAGTGAGGGAACGTGAGCCTGGTGGAAGATCTTGTGCATCACCCGCTTGACCTCTTCGGTGGTCATGGGTGTTCTCTCTTTTTCTCGATAGGGGCTGGAGGCATAACAGAAGACGCAGCGGTTCTGACAGCCGTACGTCAGAGCGATCTCGGCAAGGGTCGGGAACTTCACCCTGGAGCGATCGAAGGCACCCAGGCGAAGGCCGCGACGCGGGCTGAAATCTTCGTTGAGCAGGGCCCGCACGGTGTCCAACAAATGGTGTGCATCGGCAAGTAGGCGCTCGTTCTCGACGCCCATCTCCGGCGCAAGTCGTTCCACAACCTGGGCAACCGGCGCAGCATTTCGGGCGTAGATGTTTTCGAGGAGGACGGCTGCGGTGGAATTGAGACCGAGGGTCTTGTCCGGACGGATCATCAGCAGATCGTCCGCCGAGCGCACGAAAATTGCCGTGCGAGTGTCGGCGACGAAGCGGTCCAGCCCGTCCAGGGGCAGCATCAGAAACCGCCCGCACACGAAGAAACGCAGGCCGAATGACACGCCGAGTGGCAGGCACAGGCTGAGTGACACGCCGAGTGGCAGGCTGAGTGACACGCCGAGTGACAGGCGGAATGACAGGCCGAATGACACGCGTCATACCCGGTGGCAAAGGCCGGCGCGACCTGGGCCTCGCCTCTGTTCTGCTGAGCAACCGCCAGATTCTCGCCGTCGAAGTTAAAGAACTGCTCGATCCGTCCCACCGTGGTTGCGGCGACGTTTTCGATGCCCGAGACCACGCCCTCAGCCATATTCTGTACCGACTCAAGGGCGTCGCCGAGGCCGCGCACGGGGCGGCTCGAGGCCAGGGCCGAAAACGGTGAGTCGAGAGCGGCCGTTTTCGTTCCGGTGTCACCCAGACGGTCGAAGAATCGGTCGCTCAGATAGAGGTATGGATAGGTTCGGTTGAAGGTATCCATGCGTCGGGAACTCGAAGAGCGGCGGAAGCTTCGCCACGCCCCTTCGACGGCCTCTTCCTGACGCTCGAGGGTCGCCGTGCGATCCGCTCTCCAGGTCTTGGCTTGGAGGGCGGTGTTGATGGTTTCCAACAGATCGTGAACGCCCTGGCCCGGCAACAGCCCCTGCGCGCTGAGGCCCGTGATCAGCACCGTCTGCGGTTCGGTGACGGCGAGGCTCGCATCCAGGACCTTCAGTTGCAGCGGGTTGCGGCTGAGAATCTTGATCGCCCCCAGTTCCTGCAACTCCAGGACGACCAGGTTCACGGCCTTGATCGGTCGGGACATCATCACCGCCGCCTCCGGTGGAGTCAGATCGGCCACGAAACCGCTCTTTTGAAAGGTCGCCACGGTGATCTCAGGCTCGACGTACTTCGGGCCCTTCTTCTTGAGGTAGAGGGCGAGGAAGGGATGGATCCGCAGGATCGGGGTGAAAAGGGCGAATACTCCGCCGAGGAGGATCCACAAAAGGCGAAAGGGCACCAATACCGCCGACCAGCCGAAAAGGATTCCGTGGGTGGGGTGAATCCATCTGACCTTGTCCGCCGGCCGGAAGACGTCCTTGACCAGATGCGTTCCGGCGATTTTGTCGACAATCAACAGCAAAGGGCTGATGAGCACGAACTCAATGAGGAGGAAGAAGCTGTTGGCGACGAAGAGGAAGACCGCCCAAAGCCCGAAAAGGAACGCGACTCTTTCTTTCCAGAAGGGCAGAGGGCCTGAGTCGGTCGCGGGGGTCCCTTCGGGGGTCTCGACCACTTCGGTGGGTTCGGTTGGAGGAATGACCGGTGGCGCCGCTCCGGGTAGGGCCGCGGCCGGAATATAGATCTTGACCAGATGAGTCGCCTCCGAGCGCAGCGCACGTCGCTCGGCATAGAGGGTCAACCGGCGTTCGTCATGAATATCGGTATAGACGAAGGCCCAGTGGTCCTGCGCATTGAGGATTGAGGGATCGGTCAAGACCCCGAGCGCATCGACCATTGCCGGGGTGATGTCCTCGTGCTTCTGAACCTCGGTCGGCAGAGCGAGCGGCAGAACCAGGTGAATGACGGATTTCTCGATCGGGAGACCCCAGCGCACCGGATTGAACCAGAGAGCCAGAAGATCCTGACCGTCCCGCGATGTGGGATCAGCAAAACGCCGATCCGAGCGAAAGTGCAATTCCAGCCGGTAAATATTCCCGGCGCTCGTGGGGCCCGGCAGATCGAGCCGGTAGTAGCCGTCGCCTAAAGGCGCCGCCTGCATCAGCCCGTCCAAATCGTTGCCGCGAATCAGTGCCCTGTTGATGTGCATGGGCTCGTAGAACTGCCCAATCTTGCGAATCGCCGTCCGGCCTTCGTTATCCCTGAATTGCAAGGTGTAGATCACATCGGCCGTGCCGTCATCCAGGATGAACACCTGGGAGTCGGTTTCGAGGAGATCCACCGGTGCGGCCACGATCGGTTGGGCGCCGACCATGAAGACTACGGTCATTGCCGCTGCGATTGCCAGGAGAGGCTGCCGTGAATGTCTCGACATCGGATTTCGCGCTTGATTCATATGACCTTTCGATCGTACACGATCCCGGGGTCACAAAGAATCTCCCCGCCGCGTTGCGGGTACCCCAACAATCGACCGTGCACCGCCCCGCCGTTAATGCTGTCGTTGCAGAAAAACAATGCCGCAGCCCCATGAATCATCGACCGCCTTCGCCGAAGTCTTGAACATGAATCCGATGTGGTGCGCATTCCTCGGGAATTCGAGGCAAATGCCCCCGGTTTGACCCCGGGGGCGTTATCTGAAAACTATTGGACCTCGACGGACCACCGGCCGCAGTCGCCG
>JAIOSJ010000380.1 GCA_021107705.1 Thermoanaerobaculales bacterium
TACGAACAGCGGTACCGAAAACGCCTTGTCAAAAGCATGGAAAAACGCGCTAAGACACTGGGCCTTCGGCTCGTCCCACTCGAACCCAACCCGGTTGAAGTTTCTTAGGAGGCTCGCGTACACTGTGCCCCGTGCCCACCACCGAACCAATCGTGATCGTTGAGGGTGTGACGCTGCGGACCCGCATCGTTCGCAAGCGCGTACGCAACGTCAATGCCCGCCTGGTCGGTGACGAGCTTCGCATCAGTGCGCCTACGAGCATTTCCGAAAACGAGCTCGGCAAGATCGTGCACGAGCTTGCGGGGAAACTCGTGCGTCGGGCTCGTGCTGCACGGCTCAATGCATCCGACGAGGCGCCCGCCCTCGCTCGCCGGGTCGCGGCCCGCTTTCCTGAGCCCCCACCGTTCAACGACCTCATCTTCGTCACCACCCAACGCGCCCGGTGGGGCAGCTACAGCCTGCGTACCGGGGTGGTTCGCCTGCACGCCGCCCTACGCCAGTTTCCGCCATGGGTGCTCGAGGCCGTGGTCGCCCATGAACTCGCGCACGTCTTCCACCCCAACCACTCACCCGCCTTCTGGCAATTGCTGCACCAGGTCTGTCCGGATACCGACCGGGCGAAGGCGTTTCTCGAAGGCGTCAGCTGGATCACACAGCGCTGGGAGAGCTTGCCTCCGGTCGAACGCGCCCTGCTCGCCGAGCGCTGATATATTGCCCGGACTTGCATCCCGCATGATGTTGTGAGAAAAAGGGGATCCCATTCGCGCCGGTAGCCTAACGGATAAGGCTCCTGACTTCGGATCAGGCGATTACAGGTTCGAATCCTGTCCGGCGCGCCATTAGAACCAATGACTTACGCCACCTTTTCGGGTGGCGTTGTTTTTCTGGGTCACACAATGGTCACATCAGCGAACGCAAAAACCCTCCCCGCGGACCGCCCCTTCCTCGAACCAAAACCCTCTCAACGGCGCCCGGTAGGCAAGGAGGAGCCCCGGAGCGTTCGGTTTCCTCGATGGAGAAGAGAATCATGGCAATCAATACCGACACCCCTGGAAGAGACTCGGCGAAGAACAGTAGGGAAGACTGGCGAACCATCGGTTTCGTGCCCTGGTCGATATACAAGAGACTCGAGGTCTTCTGTAAGACCTTGGAGCAGTGCTGGAACGTGCTCGAAGAGATCCATGAACTGAAGCCGCCGAAATAGACAGTGTCCCTTACTCGTTTGCTGGCTGAGTTGGGGGCGCGGCCGGATACTGCGGGAGTTTTGCCTTAATATGAGGCCGGTGCAAACAGGTCGCGGGAGTCGATGGGTTCAAGTGCAGACTCATCAACACCTAGGAACTCCATGCCATCTATCCTGAGAACACCTTTCTCGTCCCGATGAAAGTCGAGCTTCCATCGATGGAAACAGGAAATCCCATATCGGCCCTTTGAAGAAATTTGAAGAATTCCTGAATATTGGCTGAGAGATTTTGGAATGTGGATCTTGACCAGTTGGTCCCGGCCAGCACCAAGAAGGAGTGCCTTCGACGGTAAATCGTATCTGACTTTGTCAGGTTCAGGGATCAATTTCAATTTGATGTTTTGGGCAGATACCTCGCCCCGGTTCCTCAGATCGAATTGGACCGCATTCGGTGTTGAAGAATGGATAGCGTTTAGCTCAGGGAATCCGGCCCATCGAATCAATTTCAAGCTTTCCTGAGTTGCCTCTGTTTGCCTCCTGACCGACATCGACTGATTCTGCATTTCGGTCAGGATCTTCCGGGTAGTCCATGCGTAGTATCCGGTGATCACGGCAAGAACGAATGTGGTGGACGCTGAAGCAATGGTGAACAGATCTGGCATTAGTGCCTCCCTATGTGATCATGATATTCGCCGGTGCTTCTGAGTGTCTACAAACAGGGAGACATCGGAAGGATGCGGTCAGTCGATCCACCGGAATTAGGAGAGAGGAATGCCTCTCAGGTACCAGCCAGCACTACCGGGCCTCGTCGATCTCCTGCTCGACGCCGGCCAGGACAATCCGGAACTCATCGAGAACGAGTCGCCGTTGGCCCTGAGTATCGAGTTCCGGATTCGAGGCGAGGAAGGCCGAATGCTCCCGAACCTCAATCGAGAACCGGCGGATGCCTTTGAGCGTCTCTCGTTGACTGAAGGACTTGAGGCCCTTGTCTTAGGCGGCAAGTTCAAGAAGCTCGGGGGGTGGGAAGGGCTGGTTGCTATGGGGCATAACGGGATTCCTTTCTTCGGGGGTGACTCGAGGTGTGCGGATCAGGCCCCACGGCGTAGGGTAGGGGTGCAAAAAATTCAAAATACTGCAAGATAGTAGACCGACAGCCAACCCAATCACACACACTCGCGAATTAGGATATGAAAACCGGCGAAAAAATGATGAATGGTCCGCCTGGGGAGCAGACCGACATAACCGGCTTAACCGGCTGGGCTGCCAATGAGTTCAGGGTCGAAAATGGGGCTGTTTTCGGATGTCATTATGAAACGGAATCTCAACGATGGACGGGGGTAGGTTTGGGGCCTCGGGTCATCTAAGGCCGGCCATTGTCTTAGGGTCCCGCTTGGCCTTCTCCAGTATGGCCTTGAGGGGGGATAAGGTTCCTAGGATTGAAAACCTCTGCTTGGAGATTGGCCACAGATTCAGTCCCCAAAGCCACCCTCTAACAGAATGCCTCCCATAATCATGGGCCAAAGGAACACGAAAAGGACGCTCTCGAAAAACCCGAGCCCTACATTCCGCACATCGTGGGCAAGATATCTCGTGAATTAA
>JAIOSJ010000283.1 GCA_021107705.1 Thermoanaerobaculales bacterium
ACAGCCAAGGGCGATAGTGTGTCGAATACAGTGAAGACATTGATTTCAAAGGCCCGCAAGCAGGGTTAATTCCCTTCTGAACGAAACCACAAGCAGGCTTCAGACAAAAAACATTTGGCCTCGAAAGGAGGTCCCCTTGAGTGCGATGAAGGACTTACTGGTAGAGATCGCAAAGGCTCTCGTTGACAATCCGGACGACGTGAAAGTGATGGAGATCGAAGGCGAACAGACGACCGTTCTTGAACTCCGGGTCAACAACGAGGATCTTGGAAAGGTCATCGGTCGTCAGGGACGAACGGCTCGTGCAATTCGGACGCTGCTTTCAGCCGCCGGCATGAAGGTCAGCAAGCGGTTCGTGCTTGAGATTCTCGAGTAGAATTGATGTATCCCTTCCCGGCGACCTCTCGTGACCGCAGATCTACCACATCAGTTTTGTGGTTCGGCAGAGAAAACTGGTTCGATGCAGACTGAGACCGGCGGCGAGAGCCCTAGGGGCAAGGAGTGGCTTATCGTCGGCCGGGCCGGCAAGCCGCATGGAGTCCACGGGAGCCTCCTGGTCGAGATTGTCACCGATTTTCCCGAACGGATGGTCGCGGGTATCGAAGTCGGGGTGGGTACGGAGGACGAGGTTCAGCAGTTTGTCCGGATCCACGAAGTCCGCTATCACCGCGGGCGATGGCTTCTCGATTTCGAAGGCTTGCGTCAACGTGAGGATGTTGACGCGTGGCGTGGGCGCTTCCTTTACCTTCCGGAGCAGAGCATGGAAGAGCTCCCCGAAGGTTTTTTCTACGAGCACCACCTCGTAGGCCTTGAATGTCAATCTCTTGCTGGAGAATCGTTGGGGACGGTTACCGGTCTCGAAGAAGGTCCCGGGCAACAACGATTGGTCGTTCGTCGGGGGAAACGCGAGTTCTTGGTGCCATGGGTGCCGCAGATCGTGATCAAGATTGATCTCGAGAACGGCACGGTCCTCCTGGATCCTCCTGGGGGCCTCCTGGATGACGATGCCGAGTTGGCCTGATCTTACAACAAATCCGGCGCCTCAATTCGAGCTTCTAAACGATGCATTTTGATGTTCTGACGCTGTTCCCGGGCCTCTTCGACCGGTTTAAGATCGAAGGTGTGCTGGGCCGCGCCGTTGAGGCGGGCATTCTAGAAGTCGACGTGTATGACTTGAGGCGTTGGGCCGGCAATCGTTGGGGTCAGATCGATGACGAGCCCTACGGGGGCGGCGCCGGAATGGTCATTCAGGCGCCGCCGGTACTCGAAGCGGTACGGGAGATCCTCCCGATGAGCCCCCAACCGGCCCGGGTTGTACTCCTCTCTCCACGTGGTCGGCCCCTGAATCAAGACCTGGCCGAAGAGCTCAGAGATCTTGGTCGAGTTCTGATGTTGTGCGGGCGGTACGAGGGATTTGACGAAAGGGTCGTTGAAATCCTTGATCCGCTCGAGATCTCACTCGGCGATTTCGTTCTGGGTGGGGGTGAGGTTGCGGCAATGGCTGTGATCGAGGCAGTATCTCGTCTGGTGCCAGGTGTCGTCGGTGATCCCTTGTCGGTTGCCGAGGACAGCTTTTCGGTTGGTTTGTTGGATTATCCCTGCTATACGCGCCCCGCCGAGGTTGAGGGCCGGATTGTTCCCAACATCCTGTTATCAGGACATCACGCCAAGATCAGGCGGTGGCGGATCGAACGGGCCGTTGAGGCGACTGTAACCAGGAGGCCCGACCTGGTCAAGAAGTACTGGAATAAGTACCCGGACGAGGTTCGGCGACTCATTCGCCGATACGCGCCGGATCTGGCGGAGATCGTTGAACGAGCCGAGGCCGAGAAGAACAGGGGAAGAAAATGAGAAGAGTAGGAATAAACGTATTGGCATGGATTGGTCCATGTGTTTTTTTTGCCGTCGTGGTCGGCGCCCAAGGCTTTCAACCGGATCCGGTCTTTGACGTGCGACTCAAAGCTGATCGACGGCCAGTGGTTGCCGCCGGCGATCTCCGTCTTGCTCTTCAGGTTGACATCGAATCGGGTTGGCACATCAATACCGAAAATCCAGGCGATGATTTCATGGTTCCGAGCAGCGTTCAGTGGAAAGTCCCGGAGGGGTGGGCGCAACCGAAAGTTCTGTTTCCTGAGGGTGAGGAAATCCGTTTTGACTTCTCTGAAGTTCCCCTGCGGGTTTGGGAGGGCCGGGTTGTTCTTGTGGCGGACACCCGTGTTCCTGACGATGCCGCCGGGACGGTGCGTCTTGAGGTGATCTTCACCGCTCAGGCGTGCAATAACACACAGTGTCTGCCGCCGCTGCCTGTGACGGCGGTATTCGAGGTTGAAATAGCACCGGCCGGAAGTTCGTGGCAGGCCGCCAATGAGGATCTGTTCACGGATAAAGAGTCGGCAGCATCAGACATGGGTGAGATCTCGGACGACGTAGGCGGAGAAGAAGGTGGTCTTGCCGACCGATCTCTGCCCCTCTTCCTCATCGGTGTTTTTCTGGCCGGTTTGGCGCTCAACCTGACGCCCTGCGTCTTTCCTCTCATTCCGATCACGGTTGGTTTCTTCGCCCAGCAGTCCAAGGGCCGGAGCGGGGGATCGTTCTGGATGGCACTGTCCTATGTGATGGGATTGGCCTTCACGTACTCGGTGCTCGGTGTTGTGGCCGCCTTGACCGGACAGCTCTTCGGGGCCGCACTTCAGAGCCCCGTGGTCGTTGGACTCATCGTACTGGTGCTCGTTGGTCTGGCGCTCTCGATGTTTGGTCTGTGGGAGTTACGGACTCCGGCATGGGCCCATCGGATCGGAGGCGCTCGGGGAGGTATCCTCGGCGCCCTCTTGATGGGACTGGTGATGGGTTTCGTGGCTGCCCCGTGCATCGGCCCCTTTGTTCTCGGGCTGTTGACCTATGTCGGGCAAAAGGGTGATCCTTTCTTTGGTTTCATCGCGTTTTTTACCCTCGCTTTGGGTCTTGGACTTCCTTATCTGCTGCTCGGGACCTTTACCGGCGCCGTCAATAAACTGCCGATGTCCGGGATGTGGATGGTTGGTGTGAGGCGGGTCTTCGGCGTGATTCTCATTGCCATGGCCGCCTATTTTGCGGCGCCCCTGATGCCCGCCGCATCGGGTCAGTGGCTGCTCGCAGGAACTCTTGTCTTCGGTGGTCTCTACCTCCTGGTCGTGGATCGAACCGGGAATGAACAGCCCAGCGTGGACAGGGTGATGCGTCTCTTGACCGCGGGGATGGTGGTGGCCGGCCTGTGGTTGTCTCCCATTGGGGAAAAGGCAGGGGCACGGGGTGAGTCCCTCGTGTGGCAGGAATTCGAGAATGCTGCGGTTCAGGCAGCGATCTCGAACGGTGATGACGTTATCGTCGATTTTTATGCCGATTGGTGTGCTCCCTGTCGCGAACTCGACGAGAAGACTTTCGCCGATCCCAAGGTTGCCAAGGTGCTCGACGGCTACAGCCGGTTCAAGGCCGATCAGACGAGAAAGGATGACACCGCTCAGGTACTTGCTGCGGATTACGGTGTGCGCGGGTTTCCGACGGTCATCGTCTACAGCAATGGCAAAGAGAAATTTCGCATCACTGGATTTGAACGTCCCGAACGTTTCTTGAAGAGGCTGGGAAATTAATCACTTGCCCTCGAACTGCTTCGAAGGTCGAAGCAGAATCGAAGGGTAAGTGGCTGTCAGATCAGCCTTGGTTCCTCATCGTAACGTGATTGAAGACACAGGCCAGAGATTGGGGAAAGCCGCTGAATGAATCGATTCCCCTCACCCGCCGACCTCTGCGTCCCTGCGTCTCCGCTCTTTGCGAGAGATCTACCTTCATTTCTGTGCTTTTTCGTGCCTTTTTGTGGCTGATCTCCTTGCGGCTATTTCTTGGACTTTCGCAGCAGCCCAAAGTGATGGCTTTGGCCGCAACCTGGTGGGATATTCGGGTCAGGCTTGATTCGAGTCCTGCCGTGCGGCTCTCAGGGTCAGGGCGCCCAATACGAGGACCGCGAGGCCGAGGATCACCCAGAGCAGAATTTTCTGCATATTTGCCGCGTCCGACAACCTTCGAGTGGAGCTGTAATCAGGGTTTGCCTCCAGAGGACCAACGGCGACTCCTGCAGCCGGGACTGCAAGTACGGTCGATCGCACGCGCTCAAGTTCATACCGTGGATACTCGGCCTCAGGGTAGCCCAGGAGCAGATCGAAAGTGCCGGCGGTGGCTGCGAGATACACGTCCGCAACCGCGAGCCTTGCGGTGAAGGCGCTGAAATTCAGGGGCGAGTCATTCCCGTCCATGACCTCGAGTTCGAGTTCCATAAGGCGGGTGGAAGTGAATGAAATCGTCACCGGCCGGGGGTCGCCGATCTTACGAATGAGTCGGCCGCTGCTCAAGACCCGCTCGTTTCCATTTTCGAGTGTACCGAGGAGCCGGTAGTCGCGGTCGAAGTAGGGCGCAGGGGTTTCAATGTCCACTCGTGCCGTTGTGATCGGCGCCTTTGGGATGTCCAACCGATATCTCGACAGATGGTCGACGACCCGGTGGTTGGCCATCAAAAGGCGAATGTGGGTTACGCGGGCATGATCCTGTTTCAAGAAGGCCCACTGTCGCCCCTCAGCGTCAACCACCCGCAGGTCCGCGAGATCGGAGCGCAGGAGAGCAAGGTCTTCCGGTTCGAGTTGAAGGCGGGAGAGACCCTCGGCGGAAGGAGCGACCTCGAGCCTTCGCCGATGGGAGTAAAAACGGGAATCGATCTCGGCCCCGGGATGCATGGCAAAAGCCAGAGCGGGTGAGGTGTCGTACTCGGCATTGGGTCGGATTTCTCCAAGGCGAGCAAGGCGGGCGCGGGAGGGATCAAGCAGCGCGATTGCCTGCTCAGCACGATCGCCCGCGACCGGGAGGGAATGCTTCGGATCCAGGGCCAGGAGGTCGTATTGGGGCCGATGCGCCCTTCCACCGCCGAAGACGAGGGTTGCCGTCGTCCCATCTTCGGGGAGCGAAAAGACCAAAATCGGGCGGGGGATGAGGGCCGAAATACTCAAATTCTCGAGGGCGGGGCTGTCCTGGTTCTCGATGACGATTCGGAGACGGCCGCCGCGCGCCGGTTTGAGAGGAATCTCCTGAACCTCGATGGGGGCGATGGCGTCAATACGCAAGACGGCGCGGCTACCCAGGGGATCGGGCGAGGCGCCTGGGCCCTCGTCCCACACGGTGACCTTCCGGTGATAGGTTCCGGTAGTTGTCTGCAAACTGAGACGGCGGGGGACGAACCCCCGGGGTCGTTCGACCACCACTTCGGTGTGGCCGGGATGCTCGCGCCGGTCGATTGTTTCCAACTCGATGGCGCTTGTTCCGGATGAGGGCAGGAGTCGGCTGCCTTCGAGTGTGAAGGAAGGGCTGAGAAAGCCCTGATCCTGACCCTCGACCTTGATCATTACCTTTGCAGCGTCGCGGACCGGGATGAGGAATCGGAGTTTTTCGGCGTTTGCGGACGGCAGCCGGAAAGCGGAACCGCCAATCACGACGGGTGTTTGATGTTCTCCTTGAGAGAATGCCGTGATGTCGATTTTCGCGACGAACTCCACCTGCCTCACTGCGAGTACCAATTCCCATGCTGCGATCTCATCGGGTAGGAGCGGCAGGGAAAGCAGAAATTCTTCCCGATAGGCGGTGGTGCGACGATCTGTCGCTTGTTGGGTGCGACCGGCGGACAGGACCTCTGGCGTTGCGCGGTAATCGACCTCGAGGTGAAGACCGGCCGGGTCGGGACTGTCGATCAGATAGGGGATTTCTGTTCCGGGCGCCGAAAGAACTCGAAGATCGGCGAGATCCGCCCGGCAGGCGCCGAGGACTTCCGGCGACAATTCGAGACGGGCCAGCCCGGGTCCATCGGCTGTGATCGGCGCTTGAAAGGGAAAGAGTGCCGCCAGATTCTCGGCACCCACAGCCGGAACGAGGAGGAGGCTCAGGAGGACGAGGAGCAGACCCGGATTCTTCATGATTTTTCTCCAAAGACAAATCGCTGGTAGATGAGCGACACGACAATAAGTGAAATGGCCAGACCCGCGAGGGAGGCCACTCGATAAAGATCTTCCAGTTCTCCCAGATCGTGCAAAAAGACCTTGCCGGGGGTTGCCACCATCAGGCTGAGGCTGAGCCACCGTAAAGAACGGCTCCTGGCGCGAACGCCGATGGCCAGGAGCACCAGGGCGTAGACGGCCCATGCTACCGAGGTGGTGGCATCTCGCGCCGGAAGGCGATCAAAACTGAGTTGCAGATTGGGCCCGGTTGCAAAGAGGTCGGCGATGGCGAGGTTGATCCACACGAAAACCGTGGCAACCGCCGCCAGGCCGGAGGCGCCGGCGCCGACGCTCTTGCCGCCGAAATACCACGGTTCCTCCCATACCTTCAGTCGTTGGACTTCACGATCCTTCAGCAGGCGCATCGAGAAGACCATCGCGGCGGCGGGAACCAAATAGGTATAGGTCACCCAATTGAACAGCGGTGTCGCGCTTCGCAGGTGATAATGGAGCACCTCGGGATTGGCGATCAGGCGCACTCCGGCGGCGCCGAGCAGGGCGAGTCCAAAATACTTGAGGCCGGGATGATCCAGTTTCTTCCATAGGGCCAGAACCGCAAGTCCGTTGAGGGCCCAGCCGATGGTGATCCACTGCTTGTCGAGTTGCAGAGGGATTGCCAGGGAAACCAGGCAGAGAGCTACGGCCAGGTACCACACCATTGCGCTGCGTTGGGTCTGTGAACTCGAGGCCAATTGCGGTCGAACTCGGAGAATGGTTGCCAGAACCACCATCGCCATCACCACCGGGAGAATGCCGATGAATTCATCGCCGAAATAGGTTGTGAATGCTTCTCTTAGAGCCACGAACCAGAGGGGTCCGGCCAGAGCGGCGCCCCACCAAGCGGACCGTGTCTCGAGAAAAGCTCTGGGAGAGAGCCCCACCCAGATTGTGAACAGGACGGCCGAGGCCCCGAGGATCGCAAGGATTGAGCCCACAGCCGAAGCGGGGTTGGGGGAGGAAAACGCAAAAATGACGCCCTGCCAAAAGCAGGTCGTGAGCACTGCCGCCAGATACCACAGGCCGGAGCGCATACGGGTCGCCGCGAGCAGCGCAAAAAAGCCGAGGGCAAGGAGAGTCATGAGGATCAGGACAGCGTCGGTCAGGTGCCAATTGGCGAGGGCCGCTGCGGCGGGCATCAGCGCAATCGCCGCCGAACCTGCGGTGCGCTCAGCCCAGAGACGCCCCCTCTCGTCTCGGCGAAACATGGCGATGACCTGAAAAGCCAGGGCGACGGCAATCACCAGCGTGGCGAATGACCAATCGGACAAGGATTCATTGCGGTGGCCGTGGGCCACGGCAGTGATCAGGAGTCCAAGGGCCGGCCCGAGCGCAAGACTGAGCTGAATCCACTCCCGTCCGGGTCTGCGTGACAGGAGAAAGATTCCTGCGCCGAGAAAGACCCAGCCGACCAGCCACGGCCAGGGTTGGTGGACGCGGGAGCTTGCTGTTGCGAGGACCAGGAGGCCGAGAAATCCGATGTCCGCCACCAGGGCGGCTGTGTTGAGCCGGGATGCACTCGGGTGTTTGCGCGAAAATTCTGCGACGGCGGTGAATAATGCCGCCAGGGCGACGCATACCAACACCCCTAACCAGGCATCGCCTTCCTTCAGGCGATGGGTGATAAACCAGAGACTCATGACGCCGAGGGACGCGCCGGCGGCCCCGGTCGCTGCTCCCCGAATATCTTCCCGTCGCGAGAGCCAACACGCGCCGCCGCTCAGGACCAGCAGGAGAGCGCCCAGTGAAAGGGGGTTGTCGATCAGTTTGGCCGTACCGGCAAAGTGAAGCGCAAACGCGAAGGGGACTGCCACGCCTCCAGCCCTGGTTGCCCGCCACAGAGCCGAACTCTTCTTTTCACCGCCGTTCATCAACAGAAAGCCCACGCCAAAGACGGCGAGGACTGCGAGTCCGAGGACGGCCCTTTCCGCGTCCATCGTCGAGAAGATCCAGAATGCCTGGTGGAGGGCCGTGCCGACGAGGCTGAGCACAGCCAAAAGGGGCCATCCGCGAGCGCGCGCCAACCACAGAAGGCCGAGATCGAGCAGGAGGATATAGCCGAAGAGAGCGATCGGTCCCGCGACCTCAGAGGCGATGAGGAGGGGTGTTGCAAAGCCGCCCAGCAGACCGAGAACGGCGATGAACTGGGCTCTGCGGGCAATTGCCAACATCACGCACACAGCCGTGATCATCACCATCAGGACGAAAGCCGGCACGGGGCCAATCAGGGAATAGAGAATCTGAGCCGCCCAGGTGGCGCCGTAGAGAATGACGACACCTGCGCCGGCCAGAGCGTTGGCGGCTGGGGCCTGATTGCGTTTGATGAGCCACTCGGAGCCGACCAGGCAGGAGATCCCGACGAGAACGCCGAAAACAACGCGCATCGTCGGGGAGATCAGGCCGTGCTCAATCGAATACTGGAAGAAGAGCAGGGCGGCCAGGGCGAGGACGATACCTCCGGCCGCTGCAGCGCCCCGCACCCCAATCCAACGTTCCCAATCGATGTCGAGCTTCGGTCGCGGAGGTTTTTGGATGGTTGCCGCGGGCGGAGTAAAGGGAGGTTCTGCAGGTGGTGTCGTCGCCGTGGGCGGTTCCTTCGGCGAAGGGACAGAACTCGGAATGGGAATCTCAGGTGCGGTGGGAGGCGGTTCTGCTGCAGGAATGGGCACCGGTTCTTCGGCGGCGGGGACCGGTTGCTCCTGTAAAGGTCCAGTCCTCGAGAATCTGCCTTCGAGACCGCGGACCTTCTGTTCAAGTTCCCGCAGACGACGGGCAAGAGGGTGATCGATGCCGATTGAGGGGCCGCTTTCGGCCGTGTCGACGCGCTTTTCGAGCCGGCGCACACGAGACAGAGCCATGATGCCGATCACGAATGCGGCGACAATAATTGTTGGGATCCCGATGACGAGCAGACCGAGGAAAACTTCCATAGCTGCCGGCCTCCCTTCCTTTATCCAGAAATGAGGATTGAAGCCTTCAACATTCTAACCTGGCGGGGCCAGTCAATGAATCAGGGCGGCTCTAGGAGCGTGTAGGGCATTGAATCAACGGCGCCTTTCGGGTGTCGTAAAGGCCCTTTTTCGTTGAATCCTCGGCCCGTACAGTGAGTACTGCGTCTCGAATGCGTCTCAAATGGCACTTCACGACCCCCCGAAATTCATCCACCGTCAATGCCCTTCACCCTCCTAGCTCTCTGTGGACCAGGCAGCTGTCCGTCGTACCGTCGATGATCGTCGTGTCGTGATTGACCTCCGCACCTGAGTAGATTCGATTCATCGCCTCGCTGAAAAACAGCTCTGTTCCGTCGTTGACGCAGTTCGCTATACCGGAAACCCCAGTATCTCGATCGTGAACAAAGTAGCCACTCCAATCGATGGTCGTGATGTAGAGCTTGTTCTCCTGCCAGTTCCACGTTGGCACATAACCTCTGGAATTTGCGGCAGAAACGGTCTCGCCGGTGAGATTCGGGCCATCAACGAGCAAAAATCGATCATAGTGGTGGTTTGAGAATGCCAATTCTCCTGTCGCCTTGTTGATCGAACGCTCTTCGGCCCAGCCCATCAATCCGTCGCCCATAATGGCTCCAATGTCCAGGGTCCCAAGAGAAGTGTTGGTGTTGAGGTCGAATGACTCCACTGTCTTGTAGACATGCAGGCTGATAACGTACAACCTCGCTCGACTCTCATCGATCGCGACGAAAGCATGGCAACAGGTGTCCACAAGCGTACCGGTAACGGACTCCGATTCGGCATCGATCATCAGAATACGACTGGCGCTCGTGGCGGCGGTGTCATGAGTTGAAACGTAAAGGGTGCCGGTCGCCTCGCAGCCGGCCAGGTCGAACGGGGCATCATAGGTATGTGCCAGGTAGGGCTCGAGCAGGATCTCCGTTCGCAGCGCCAAGGAGTTCGCGTCGTAAACCAGCACGCTCTTCGCCGTGCTATCACTGACAAACACCTTGGCCCTGAGGAGTTGAATGTCCTCCCAAAATGCACCTTCTGAGGAGTCGATCGTTCCGGCGACGGTCTGTCCCTGGGCGACGAACGGGAACAGCAGAATGGAACCGACAACAATAACGGTCGAAACTACATTGGTCCTGAAGCGCAACCTCATACGAACCTCCCGGAACGGAGCATATATCCCTAAAACAAAAAGATATGTCCCCAGCAGAAGGCTGTCAACAATCGCTGGTTGGGCTGGGCAATCCGGAATTGCTTCCGCCGTTCATGCGGGAGTGCAGAAATCAGGATCCCCGATTATCTCGCCGCTGAAAGTCAACATGTCTGTGTTGAAAGTCTGAATTGCTTCGCCTGAGACATTGGCGTGGCGCTTTCATCGTCACGATCTCGTGCTACGATCGAGAAACGATCGGGAACAAATAATGATCGGGACATACATCGGCAGCATTCGCCTTGAGACCCTGCTCGGTGAGGGGGGGATGGCTACCGTCCATCTCGGTTTCGACGAGAAGCTCGAGAGGCGTGTGGCGGTGAAGACGCTGCATTCTCAGCGACGCCTCGGCCCTGAAGGGAGAGCGCGATTCCTGCGCGAGGCGCGGTTGTTGTCGCGCCTCGAACATCCGCACATCTGTAGGGTGTACGACCTGGTCGATGGCGAGGCGTCCGATCATCTTGTACTCGAGTACATCGATGGCCGTACCCTGAGGGAGGCTTTGGACGGCCCCGACGACATCGACGTGCTCCGGATTGCCGAGGAGGTGGCCGGCGCCCTCGGCGCGGCCCATCGCGAGAGCGGCCGGCGTACGAGGCCGCTGCTCGCCTGGGCCGTCCGGTCTCGTTGCCAAGTGAACGCTAATCGGTGTCACTGAGACCGGTAACGTCAGTGCCTGGTCGAATGCTGTTCCCTGAGCTTGAGACCGGCGGATAAACCCGGTCCCTTCGCAGACCATGCGACGCTGGTGCACCGCGGGGTGCGCCGGAAGGCCGGTACTTCAAAGTCACGTTCCTTCTAACCGCAGATAACCCTTGAGCCGGCGAACCGCAATGTAGAACGGGAGGGTATCGGCCAAGGCGACGATGAATTTGAAGGCGTAGCCGGTGGCAATGAAGAGCATCAACTTGCGACAGATTGGCGTGTTTGGGTGCGACGAACGGGTACGGCTTTGGGTATCAGACTTGCATGCCACCTGACGGAGCCCAGGAGGTGACGATGTGGTTTCGTGGGTTGAATATTTTTGCGGTATGGCTCTGTTCGTGGGCATCGGTATTTGCGGCGCAGGGTCCACCGCCCGAGGTGACGGCAGCATTTGACGGCGTGATCATGGTCGAGGGTACCGACGAGTTCTCCGGGGCTTATACAGTCCGGACAATCTCAACGGTACAAAAGCCTAACGGGAAGGCCCGCCATGACATGGAGATCGTCATCGACGTCGATCGGCCGGCGGAGGGTAAAGAACGGCGCACGCTCGTATCGTATGTTCGTGACGGCGAGGACGTGACCGAGGAGCGCCGGGCAAAGATCGAAGAGGCAAACGACCAGGAGGAGCGAGACCCGGACGATGGGGAGGACGGCGAGAGCGAGATGGAGTTCGTGGCTCCCTGGGGCGACGATGCCGGCCGGTATGACTTCGAGCCTCCGCACCAGGTCGATTCAACGATTATTCAGGGATTTCGACCCAAATTGGGCAAGAAGGATCACGAAGGTCTCGCGGTCGGCCGGCTCGTCTGGAACGCCTCCACCCTGGATCCGATCTCGGTTGAGTTGACGGTTGTACACCCTCCCAAGCCGCTGAAAGAGTTCAGGATCGTGATGGAGTTTGAACGCCGGGGTGATGCGGTGTACAACACCCGAATGGTCACCGATGGCCTCGCAAAGGTCCTGTTCATGAAACGTGAGTTTCACGTTGATGTGCACTGGACCGAGATTCGGCCCGCAGGTCCGTCATGATCCTCACGACGGGGAGGGGCTGATCTCCGCGAATCCGACCTTGCCGATGTGCAGCTGACGTCGATCAAGGATTTTCCGAGTTCTCCAGCAACTACAGGATTCCTTGGGGTTCCCTGGCCGTTCCCTGGAACTTCCATGGAGAATCCCGAGGACTCCGGAAAATCCCGGCACTACATTGCCTCCATAACCAAAAGGAGGCGAAAGATGTTTACGAAAACTCATGGTCGATTCGTTGGAGCACTGGTGGTCTGCGGCCTGGTCGCGGCAGTCGGCGCGGCTTTGGCTGCCGCCGACGATGTCCTCGCCCAAGGGAACTTGCCCGGCGCCTACGGGCTGCGTTTCGGGCCGAGCGGCAACCTCTACGTCTGTACCCTGGGGGCCGGGATCGCGGTCCTCGACGTAAGCCAGGGACAGATGGTGGATTTGATTGGTTCGGAGCGCGGAGTGAACGGCCCGGAGGACGTCAACTTCGGTCCTGATGGCTCCATGTACTGGGCGCAGATGTTCACGGGCGAGATCGCGCGCATGGCGCCGGACGGAACAGTGACCACCCAGATGATCGGTCCCGGCGTCAACTCAATCGTGTTTTCAGGTGATGGACGGATGTTCGTGACCGAACCCTGGTACACCGACTGTCTGTACGAGATCGACCCCACCTTCGTCGACCCACCCCAACTGCTCGCACAGGGTATCGGCGGGCTCAAGGGTCCGGACTTCGGACCGGACGGGCTGATGTATGGCGCCCTGATGAACCAGGGACGGGTGGTGAAGATCGACGTCGATGCCGTGCCACCGACCGTGGAGACGATCGCCGATGATATTCCAGGGCCGTTCAACGTCAAATTCGGCCCGGACGGCATGCTCTACGTGACCGAGCGTACCGGCTTCACCGTGCAGCGTATGGATCCCGCCACCGGCGCCCATTCGACCTATGTGGAGCTTCCGTTCGGACCTGACAGCTTCGTTTTCGCTCCCACTGGGGCCCTTTTCGTCACCAGCTACAGCGACGGCGTCGTCGCCGTGGTCATGCCCGACGGCAGTGTGCAGACGGTGGTGTCTGGTGGTCTGACCATGCCCTCCGGGATCGCCGTCAAGCAGCGTATCGACGGGGAGTCGGTCTTCGTGGCTAATCTGTTCTCGTTGCACGAGTATGACGGCGCCACGGGCGCCGCCCTGAACATTGAGCGGATGCGTATGCCGCCGATCGGATTTGGTGGCGCCCTGTCGGTCGCCAATTTCGGAGACAATCTCGTCCTGACCAACTTCTTTCCCGCCGGACGGGTGCAAGTCTGGAACCCGGACACCGGCGAGGTGGTCACGGACATCCTCGACTTTCCCGCGGTCATGAACGCCATCGCCTTCGGTGACGACCTCATCGTCGTCGATCTCGGGATGGGCGAGGGTCAGGCACGGGTCGTTCGCGTCGGCAATGGCGGCACGACGGTGCTCGCGGACATCACCGATCAGATCGTGCTCCCCCTCGGCCTGGTCGCCAGGGATGACGACCTGTGGGTTGGCGACTGGTACACCGGTATGGTGTGGCAGCTGATCGCAGACGGCCAGGAGTTGGCCGACCCGATCCCGGTGGCCTCCGGCCTCAGCGGTCCTGAGGGAATGGCCTTTGACCTCGACGGTTCGCTGCTCGTGGTCGAGGGCACGGCCGGCCGTGTGTCGCGCATCCGGCTGGAAAGCGGCATGGTCACCTCTGTGGTCAGTGGTCTCGAACTCTCAGCCGTTGGAACCGGAATTCTCCCTCCGTTCAACACCCTCAATGGGATCGCGGTAGGACCGTCAGGAGCGCTCTACGTATCCGGCGACCTGGGTGTAAAGGTCTACCGGCTGGTTCCGCGGACGCTCTACATTCCGGGGGCCGCCAACGTCGCAGGCGCCAACGGCAGCCGTTGGACCACTGACCTCCAGCTCATGAACCGGGGCGCCGAGCAGGCATCCTACACGGTGGAACTGTTGGTTCGCGACCAGGCGAATCTTTCTCCGGAGTCGGTGTCCTTCGAACTGGCGCCGGGCAACGCCGTGAGGTATGGCAACGCGCTCGACAGTCTTTTCGAGGCCGAGGGCGCCGGCACCCTGAGGATCACCTCGTTCCGCGGGGACCTCATGGCATCGGCCCGTACCTCGAGCACCGTTGGTACCGGTTCTTACGGGCAGTACATCGAGGGCATGGACACTGCGACCGCAACCGGCCCAGACCAGCCCCGGCACATGATCCAGCTGCAGAATGACGACACCGCTCGGACGAATATCGGCATTGTCAGCGCGTCCGCGACTTCCATCCAGGTCGATGTACAGTTTTTCGCAGCGGATGGCGCCTCGGTCGGCGAACGCCGGCTCGAGGTCGAGCCGTTCGAATCGCTTCAGATTAACGACGTGTTCTCGAGTCTCGGGGCGGCCAAGGCGCTCAGCGAGGTGCACGACGCCTTTGCGGTAGTGAACTCCTCGACGATCGGTGCGGCGTTCTTCGCCTATGCATCGGTGGTGGACAACGGCACCAATGACCCGATTTTCGTTCCGGGTCGGTAGGTATTGACGGCGGACCCGAGACCGGGTTCGCCTATTTATTTGGAGTCCGTCATGGTGCGTGGACGGCACTCAGGTCGGTCAGTCGCGGGCATCGGCGGTGTCGTCATCCCGTTTCCTGTGACCCAGGAGTCCAGAAGGGACTACAATGGGGCCACGATGCGCCCCGAAACAGCACCGGCAGCGAAGCCGATCGGGCCTTTCCGGCTCGGCGACTGGGAGGTGCGACCGCAGCACAATGAATTGGTGTCCGTGAAGGAGACCCGACGCCTCGAGCCTAAGGCGATGGACTTGCTGGTCTTCATGGCATCGAATGCCTCCGAAGTTATGTCAAAGGACGACATCATCGACTTCGTCTGGGAGGGACGTTTCATTTCTGAGGGGACACTCACCAACACCATCGCAGAGCTCCGCCGCGCGCTGGGCGACGACGCGCGCCACCCACGCTACATCGAGACCATCCCCAAACGGGGATACTGCCTGGTAACGCCAGTCGAAAGCGTGTCGTCATTGATCGACGAC
>JAIOSJ010000404.1 GCA_021107705.1 Thermoanaerobaculales bacterium
AAGGCCGCCTTCAGCCTGACAATATCCCAGGACGGGAGAAGTCCCTCTCGATGTGGGACGCTATGTCCGAGCGGTGTTGAGACGACACCTGCGTACCATTAAGCCGCTGCTGGAGAGTGGTTTTATCCACCATTTGATTGGAGATTACGGTCCTTATGAACAGCCTGTCCTTTTCACGGCCGGCAACATATTTCGAGATGACCAGGTCATGCACTTCGAGGCACCAGCCGGTGGCGCCCCGCGTCGCCGGTGTGGTTACCGCTATGAGTCGCTCCTCCCACCCCGCCGGGAGCACTGCTGTTTCTCTTCCGACCCCCTGAGCGTAGTAGCCGAACGTATCGTGAAACAACGAGAGTTCCCCGATGGCGCCGTCGATGAGTTCCCACCTCTCGGGATGGTTCCGGGGCCAGACGTCAGCCTCGACCGACACACACAAATCCCTGGGGGCATCAGGGAATTGCCCGAGGATCGATTGGCTTCCGATAACAACGATGTCATCGTCGTCGGCAATGGTGGCGGCTGCCCTGATGATGTGCTCGAGCTGATTACGTCTCATGAGCGCGTCGCTCTCTCTCACATCGTCGAAGGATCTCCCAGCGCGTCTTTGAATCGATCACGCCGGCGAACGGTGACGTCTGGCGAAGGCTCCTGCCGGTCTCCCCAGGGTCGGTAATAGCCACGATTACCTCGTCCAACGAATGACCGAGCAGCACCGACCATGCCTTGATCCAGTGGGCTGAGATGCTGCGCTCCCGCGACCAACCATCGACCCGATTCCGGGCTTGCTCGAGAAGCTCGGGCCGAGCAAGGATGCGCCTGGCAACCTCACGGTGGAGGGCGATGCTGCGCTCCTCGGCAACGCGGTGAGTGATTCCTTCCATATCGGAACCAGTATAGCCCGCACTCACCAATCCACCTTCTTCGAGGATCTCGGTGTGATGTCTGCTGGCCTAATCAAGCGGCCTGGCACAGGCGAAGCGCCGACGATGATTTCCTCGGTCTCGAAGCCGAGGAGGCGCTTTGCATCGACCAGGGCCAGATAGAGGCAGGGGACGATCACCAGCGCGATCATGGTTGCAAAGAGAATGCCGAAGCCCAACGAGATCGCCATTGGAATCAGGAAGCGGGCCTGTATCGAGGTCTCGAAGATCATCGGCGCCAGGCCGAAAAAGGTGGTCAACGAAGTCAGGACGATGGGCCGAAATCTTCGGCAGGCGGCTTCGAAGATGGACTCGAAATGGGCCTTGCCGGCCCACCGGTTGTGGTTGGCCGCATCGACCAGGATCAGGGAGTCGTTGACCACCACCCCGGCCAAAGCGACGATTCCGAACATGGAGATAATCGACAGTTCGTAACCCATCAGAATGTGGCCGATGACCGCGCCGATGATGCCGAAGGGGATGCCGGTCATGATGATGAAGGGCTGGGCGTAGGATTTGAACGGGATCGCCAACAGGGCGTAAATGGCGAAGAGGCTGAAGGCGAATCCGAGACCCAGGGCGCCCATGGCCTCCTGCTGGTCCTTCTGCTCGCCGTCAAGCTCGAACTTGAGGCCGGGGTAGGTCTCGAGCAAGCGGGGATATTCGTTCAAGTGTACGCTCGCCACCACTTTTGAGGCATTGGCCACCCCAGCTTCTACATCGGCGGTCACCGATAGCACCCGGCGGCCGTTGGCGCGCACGATCTGTGTGTAGGAGGTGCCGCGGATCACTTCTGCGGCTTCCCGGATCGGGATCTCGGCCCCGGATGGGGTGCGCACCATCAGCTCTTCGATGTTGTAGGGGCTGCGGCGCTCGGCTTCGGGCAGGCGCACCAGCACCTTGACCTCGTCACGCCCCCGCTGCACGCGGAGGGCCTCGGCGCCGTAGAAGGCGCCGCGCACCTGGCGCGCCAGGTCTGAGGCGGTGAGACCGAGACTGCGGGCCGAGTCCTTGATCTTGAAATCCAGCTGCACCTTGCCGGCCGAGTAGCCGTCGTTGATGTCGCGTACTCCGGCGTAGCCCTCGAGGGCCTTGGCCAGGTCGCCGGCGGCTCGCTCCAGGGTGGCGGTGTCCGGGTGTGAAATCCGGAGATTGATGGGCGTGTTCGAGGATGGGCCGGTGGTGTAGCGAAAGGTGAGGGACTCCACACCGGGGATGTCTCGCACTTTGTGGTGCCACTGGGTGGCGAGGTCCTCGGCAGTGACCTGTCGTTGATCGACGGGCACCAGGTAGATCGAAACATTTGTCAAGTGTGCGCCGTAGCCCGCCTCTCCGACGTTGACCATGCCTTCGGCCGCCGGCGGCGCCCCGACCTGGCTGTAGATGCCACGCACGATGCTGTCGCCGCCGTTGGCTTCCAGTACCTCGTGGGCGCCGGCCAGCAACAGCTGCTGCACTTTGCGGGTCTCTTCGATCGGTGTTCCGTAGGGCATGTTGACCGAAGCGGTGACCCGCTCGGCCTCGACCTTGGGCATGAACGAAAAGTCGATCCGACCGCTTGCGACCAGGCCGATACAGAAGACCAGCACGCCGAAGGCGATGGCCAGGGTTGCGTAACGCCAGGCCAGGGCCAGGTCGAGTAACCGTCTGAAGGGATGGTCGCGCACCCACAGAATAAAGTTGCCGAACCATTCGCGGCGACGGTTCAATGCTTCGATCCAACGCCACTCCTGACCCTGTTTGCGGGCCGACAGGTGGGTGGGCAGGATGAACAGAGCCTCGATCAGCGACACCAGGAAGATCATGATCACTGCAATAGGAATGACTTTGAAGATTTTGCCGGTCACTCCGGGCACAAAGAGCAGGGGCACGAAAGCGGCGATGTTGGTGAGGATGGAGAAGGTCACCGGAATCGCCATCTGGCGGGCGCCGGCGATGCCGGCATCAACATATGCCATGCCTTCGGAGCGCATGTGAAAGACGTTCTCGCCGACGATCACCGCGTCGTCGACGACGATGCCGATGGTAATGATGATGGCAAAGAGGGAGACCATGTTGATCGAGAGACCTGCGAGCGGAAAAAAGAGCAGGGCGCCGCAGATTGAGGTCGGAATACCCAGAGTCACCCAAAAGGCCAGACGGATGTCGAGGGAGAGGCCGAGCAGGATCAGTACCAAGGTCAGGCCGAGCAGGGCGTTTTTCACCAGCAGGTGGATGCGGTCGTCGAGAAGCTCGGACATATCCTCCCAGATCGCCGCGTGCACTGTGGGAGGCAACCTCTGGTTGAGTTCGTCCACCACCTCGCGCGCGGCCGCGGAAACCTCGGACGGGGTCTGCTCGCCGACCCGGGAGATGTCGATGCGCACCGCTCGTTCGCCGTTGTAATGGGCCGCAATGTCTGATTCTTCGAAGTCGTCACGGATGGTGGCGATCTCCTCCAGGGTCACGCTGGTGCCGTCGTTCCCGGTGATGATCGGCAGCTGGGCGTACTCGCGGCCGGTGTAACGGCGCTCCTTGGTGCGGACCAGGATCTCGCCGCCGGAGGCTTTGACCCGGCCTCCGGGCAGGTCCAGGGCGGAGGAGCGAATGATCGTCGCCACCTGTTCCAGGGTGAGGTTGTAGCGGCGCAGGTTCTCCTGGGAGATCTCAATCCCGATCTCGGGCCGGCGTACACCCGACAGCTTGACCTGGGTGATCTCCTCCTGCTTGAGCAGTTCGTCGCGTACGTCCTCGGCCAGCTTTCGCAAGTCTCTCTCGCTCTGCCCGCCGTGCAGGATCACGGTGATCACATGGCGCTCATTCTCGGCCAGGCTGACCGTGGGGCGTTCGATGTTCTGGGGGAAGGTCCGGATGCCGTCGACGGCGTTCTTGACGTCGGTGAGGGCCTTGCTGGAGTTGACGCCGCGCTGGAGTTCGATCCAGATAACCCCCGCTCCTTCGCGGGCTACGGAAGTGACCTCTTCGACGTCGTTGAGGCCGCGAACCACCTCCTCGACGGCGAGCACGATGCCCTCCTCGACCTCCTCGGGGCTGGCCCCGGGATAGGGCACGGTGACGAAAATGAAGTCGAGTTCGAGGTCGGGAAAGACCTCCTGCTTAATCTGAAAGGCCATAACGAAACCGCCGATGATGAAGGCGATCATCAGCAAGTTAGCGGTGACGTGGTTCCTGGTCATCCATGCGATGGCGCCGCGGTTGGTCGAGTGATCGGGTTTCATCGTGACCTCCGTCGGCCGCTCAGCCGTCGATCTCGGGCGCCTGCCCGACCACAACCAGTTTCATGCCGTCAATGGGTGTCGAGAGAGTACTGGTGATCAGGCGTTCTCCATCCACAAAACCGTTGGAAACAAGGACCGTGTCCTCGGTACGCCAGATGACCTTCGCCTCACGGGTGGTGAGTCGGTCGTCGCCATCCATGATCCACAGGCCCTCACGGGCCCCGTTGGCGCCGGCCACATGCACTTCGCGGAGGGCGCGGCGTGGGATCACAATCGCATCTTCGACCGTGCGGCCGACAATTTCCACCTTGACGTAGGAGCCAATCAACAAAGGAAGATCGGATCCCTGCCCCGTGTCTTTGAGATTCAGCGGGTCGTCGATGACGATCAGCAGACGAGCCATCCGGCCGGCCGGGTCGACGTCGCCGAGCAAACGCTCAATTCGCCCTTGCCGGCTGATCTCGACCGAGCCGGCACTGTGGATGACCTTGGCCTTCGAGCCCTGGCGTCCGCCGCGGTCCGGGATCTCGATCCACTCCAGGTGCTCCACCGGCAGCGAGGTCTGGACCCAGTAGGCATCGGTGCCGGCAATGGTTGCCACCTCGCTCTGGGGACTGACCAGTTGACCCAGGTCCACCTGCTCACGAAGCACCACCGCGTTGAAAGGGGCGGTAATTCTGCAGCGCTCAAGGTCGAGCTTAGCCTTCGCCATGGCGCCCTCGGCGGCGGCGACGGCCGCTTCGGCCTGCTCGATCTGGGGGATGCGGAGGGCGAGGTCACGGTTGGACTCGCCGGCAGGGATCGAGCTTTCGAGCAGCTCCCACTCCTCCTCGGCCACGGCCTGGCGGGCCTGTTCCTGGCGCAGGGCCAGGCGAGCACGGGCCACCGCCTCCTTTTGGGCGGTGAGCAACACCCGGTAGTCCCGTTCGTCGATGGTGGCAATTGTCTCACCGGCCGCAAAACGGCCGCCCGGCGCCAGGGCCGGCGACAGCTGGACGATGCGCCCGGCCACCTCGGGCAGGACATGGACCTGCTGGGCGGCGGTCACCGTGCCCTGGGCGTTGATCACCACCTGCTCGGTGGTGTGTACGATCTCGCCTACCTCGACTGGGGTCACCTGTTCGCTGACCTCGAGACGGTCCGGGGTGATGCGGTTGGCCATCATGAAGGCGGCGCAGGCGATCGCAACCACGAGGATGAGAAAGGGGAAAATGGCTTTTCTAACTTGGGTATTCATGTCTGCTCCTCCGCAATTGCGGTGGGATCTTCCATGGATCGGGACCAGGACCCGCCGAGGGCGAGGTAGAGCCTGATGCGGTTGGTGAGAAGCTCTTGTTGCGTGCTGATCGCCTGCCGTTGCAGGTTCTGAAGAGCTTGTAGCGAGGTCAGGACGGTGAGGTAGTCGGTGAGACCGTTGGCGTAGAGGGCCCGTGACCGGTCGAGGCTGACCCCGGCCAACTCGAGCTGGGTGGCAAGGATGCGGCTTCTCTCGTGCAGGCCGTGCTCTGAGACCAGGGCGTCTTCGACCTCGGTGCAGGCCGAAAGTACGGCCGACTCCCAGGCGTAGAATCTCTCTTTGACCACCGCCCGGTTTCGGTCCGCCTCGGCGGTGCGGCGGCCCCCGTCAAAAATCGGCGCCAACAGGTTGCCGGCCAAATTGAGGAACCACTGGTCGAGGATGTCCGAGAAGTTCTCGGCCTGGCCGCCGAGGGTGGCGCTGAAACTGAGGGTGGGGTAGCGGTCGGCGATCGCCACCGCCAGCCGGTGGTCCGAAGCCATCAGCTGCAGTTCGGTCGCCCGCACATCGGGCCTGGCGCGCAGAACCTCCAGGGGAACCCCGGTGGCCGGCAGCGGCGGCAGAGCCGGCAGTTCGGCGGCCGGGAGCGGGATGCGGGCCCGTGGTTCGCGGCCGAGGAGGACGGCCATCTGGTGAGTGCGGGTGGCCAGGCGGGTAGTCGCCGCCGGGATCTGGCTGCGGGTGGTCTCCACTTGCAACCGCTGTTGGAAAACGTCAACCGCCGATGACAGACCGTTGGCGAAACGAAGTTGGACGAGGTTGAGAAAACTTTGACCTATCTCCAACTGTTCGTCCAGCAACTGGAGCGTGGCCTGCTCGGCGGCGATGCCGTACCACAGCTCGCCGGCGGCGCCGGTGAGCATGAGAGCGGTGGCCTCGACGTCCTGGCGCGAGGCCTGCTGGTCGAGGATCGCGGCCTTCCGTGTGTTGCTGATCTTCTTCCAAAGGTCAAGCTGGTAAGCCACCGTCAGACTCGCGAACATGGTGTTTATCGTGTCGTCCTGGGGGCCGGAAGGGGAAGCGCTCTGGTCGCCCCCCAGCTTCTGCCGTTCGGCGCCTATCGCCAGGTCGGCGTTGGGGTAGCGGCCGGCACCCGCTATCCGGGTCAAAGCCTGCATCTGGTCGAGGCGGGCCCAGGCCATTCGCAGAGAGAGATTGTTGTCGAGGGTCGCCTCGATGACTTGGGTGAGTTCGGGATCGCTGAAGTCTTCCCACCAGCGGTCGGGGACCTGGAGACCGGTGTCCGGGAAGCTGTCCCGGAGTTCGATCCTGGGCTCGACCTCGGTTCGTGGGCTGTAGACACTGCAACCCGCGACCAAAATCATGGCAACGACGACGGCGGCGAAGTGTGGGGGTAGTATGGCGTTCACGGTGTGCTCCCAATCGCTGCTTCCAAGTCGTCCTCGACTCCTTCGGCGATGCCCTGATGGAGCTTGGTCATCAGCTTGACCAGGGTTCGGCGCTCGCCTTTGCTCAAGTCGGAAGTGAATGCCTTCATATATTCGTGGTGCCTGGGCAGGAAGTCGTCCATGAACTCGCGGCCGGATGCGGTGATGCGGACGTTGACCCGGCGCCGGTCCTTGGGATTCCTGATCCGCTCGATCAGGCCCTCCTTTTCCAAAGTGTCGATGATCCCGGTCATGGTCGCCGAACTCACCCGGTACTGACAGATGACATCGGAGATGTTGACACCGTGCGGATCGTCGTGGCCGTGGAGCTGGATCATGACCATGAAGCGTCCCTTGGACAGGCCGAGCTTGCCGAAGTAGCCCTCCATCATGATCGTGATGTCGTGGAGCGTGGTCATGGTGCGAGCGAAGAACTGGACCATCTCCAGGTCCATCTCCGGGTATCGCTCCTTGAATCGCCTGAGCCGTTCTTTCGACGCTGGGTCCATGCCGTGCCTCCAACTCGCTAGCAACCTAATTACGAGTCGGCTAATAAATAGTTTCAACGAATCGAAGTGTCAAGCCTTTTCTGGATGGATGGGGATAGGGGATGGGCGTCGCCCATCACAGACCCGCCGCCCCCACCACGCCCTCTCACCGCCCAGCTCGGCGGGTTGCCACTTGCGGTTTTTTCCGGCACGGCTTCGTCGCCGGGAGGTCCTGCCCAGGAAGAAGCCGCAAATGGCACGCCCCGATGGAGGCGCTTTCAACGTTGCTGCAGAATCGAGAGCTGATAGCCGAGAGTTGAGACCTCAATGTGTCCTGTTTTCTGCATCACCGCGAGCTTCTGGGCAAGCTTTGCCGGTACGATGAGCTACACAATGAAACACCTCGCAACCGTGTCGATCGTATTGATTGAGATTGAGGCACGTTATATTATTGAATGACGAGAACAGATTGACAAAAAAAGAATGCCTCCGCATGATTAGGATATTAGTTTTTCACTGTTGTTGAACGGGAGGAAGAAGAGGATGAAATTCCGAAACCGAACTGTTTTCTTTGTGGTTGTCATCATCGCGGTGCTGGTCCTCGCCGGCGGGGTCATTTACGCGGAGCGACCGGCGCTCAAACTCAGAACCTCAGTCGATGCGGCGCCGTTTACGGGTCACGTTCCCGATGTCTTGCCGCCGGTGATCCGTGGCGACATGAAGGTCACCAAGAACGCCGGGAAAGCGACGTCATTACTGCAGTTCGACGACGGCACCTGCGAGTCCGGCCTCGGTGGCGGAACCTGGTCCTCGGTCGTCGATTGGGACGTGCCGACCCAGTGCATCCAGGCAGGCCTCGACATCGTCGGTCTGTCGGCCAAGATCAACTCCAACACCGCGTGGTCATTTGTCATGTACCAGGCCGGCGCTGCCCCCACCGCTGGTCGCGTTGCCATCGCCATCGCGCCCATGACGGGCACCGGCCCCTGCCCGACCAACCAGACCATCCAGACGCGTGCCATCGGTCCGGCCGCTGCCGTGGTCACCGGCACTGCGAACTTCTACGCCGGCGTGTACGGCAGCTGCTTCCCGGGGCGCGACACCGGCATCTCGGCCGGCCGCATGTGGGTCGCTACCACTGGCGGCGGCGGCTACAGCCCGACCTACCTGGCGGGCGCCGGTTTTGGCGGCAACTGGGTGATTCGCGTTACCGTCGAGGACCAGAACTGCGTGCCGGTGGAGCTGCAGTCCTTCAGCGTCAAGTAGGTTTGATTCAACCGGCCTGAAATCAACCGGGGAACGGCGTTGCCGTTCCCCGTGTTTCTTTTTATGCAGAGCCCCTGACCCAACGTCAATGGGTCCTGCAGACCCCCGTTGACCATTCACGGCAGGAGACCACAATAGTGTCCAACCCACGTTCCCGGCGCCTCTTTTCCCATCCATTCCATCGCCTTGTCGCGACCATCATCGCGACCGGCGCCCTGGTCATCCTCGCCGCATGCGGGGCCGGGGCGGGTAGCAAGAACCTGGTGGCACGTTCCGACCTGGGGGAGCTGACCCGGGCCGACCTCGAGGCATATATCCTGACCAGGCCCGAGGTTCGCCGGCGACCGGGGGAGGGGGAGTCGCTGAAGGAGTGGCGGGCCGGCCTGACGCGGGATCTCCTGATGGCTCGCGCCCTGGCTGCCAAGGGTGAGGAGCTGAGCAGTCAACCCCAGTTCACAGCTCAGATCCGGCAGGCCCGCGAGACGGCGCTCGTCGATGCGGCCCGGCAACGGCTTGTCGATTCGAGGATCGACGTCGACGAGGAGGACCTGCGGCTCTTCTACGACGAGCACCCCGACCTCTTCGGCCATCCCGAGCAGATCCGGCTGCGCCACATCTTCCGCCGGGTAGCCAGAGACGCCATCCCGCAAGAGCGCGCCCGGGCCCGGGCAGAGATGGAGCAACTCCTGGAGCGGATCCGCGGCGGCGGTCACTTCGGCGATCTCGCCCGCGAGTACTCCGACTCCGAGACCGCCCATCTGGAAGGCCTCATCGGGCGTATCACCCGAGGCGCCCTCGACCCGTCCCTCGAGGAGATCGTGTGGAAGCTCGACGAAGGGGAGTTCAGCGAGGTCATGGAGACTCCGGTCGGGTTTCACTTCTTCAATCTCGACGGCCGCTTCGAGCCCTCCCACATGGACTTCGAGGACGCACGCGGCCGACTGACCCGCAGGCTCATCAGGGAGGCTCGGGAGCGGCTGGAGAGGGAGGCTCTGATGCAGATCCTGGCGGAGAGTCAGGCGGTCCACCGGCCCGAACTCCTCGACGCCGGTTCGAAGATTGGTCCCGGCGACGTCCTGTTCTCGATTTCAGACCGGGTCATCACCATGGCCGACGTGCAGACCTACCTGGACACGGCGTCCTTCCTCAAGGCCAGGAAGACTCCTCCCGAGGAGTGGCTCGCGCTCGCGGTGAGGCGCGAGCTCCTGTTGTGGAAGGCCTTGCAGATGGACCTCGCGACCGATCCGGCCTTCACCGCCGCCCTCGAACACGCCGAGACCGAGGCCAAAGCCAGGGTGGGCGCCAGCTACTATCTCCAGAAGAGAATCGCCGAGCACGCCGAGGCCGGCGCCGTCGACGAGTACTACGACCAGCACTATCGACGTTTCCAGACGCCGAAGATGTATCGCCTGCGCCTCATCACCGTCAACTTCGAAGGCTACCAGCGGCACTACGACGTTTATGAACTCCTGGAGGACCTGGCGAAGGAGATCCGCTCCGGCCGTCGCGACATGGCCGCAGCGGCACGGGAGATCTCCGACGACCTGAGCGCCGCCGCCGGAGGGGACACCGGCTGGCTCCTGCTGGAGGGCATCGCGACCTGGGCGGGGCCGCGGGCCCAGCAAGCGGTCATCGCCCTGAAGGAGGGTGAGCTCAGCGACCCGCTGCTCATCGAACGCTACGACAAGGCCAGCCTCACTTTCGACCGCGACGGCTACACGCTGATCAGGGTGGAGAACATCCGATTCCCCGAAGTACTGACCCTCGAGGAATCCTGGGACAAAGTCGTCAAACGCTACAGCGATGTGCACCGCCTCGAGTTCGAGGAGGAGACCAGGCGGGAGGTCTTTTCCGAGATCAACGCCGAGATCCTGCGAAAGAACCTGTAATGAGCCGTCAGCGCAGCTCAGCAATGCTGGTCGCCCTTGTCGCGGCCGCTATCCTGGCGGGCTGCGGCGGTGAGGGGGGCGAACGACCCAACGTGCTCATCCTGACCCTGGACACGACCCGCGCCGACCACCTCGGCTGCTACGGCTCCGAGACCGCCCACACACCACGGTTCGACGCTTTTGCCGCCGAGCAGGCGGTGCTTTTCGAGTACCCGATCTCTCCCGTACCGATCACTCTCCCCTCCCATGTGTCCATCTTCACCGGCGCCTACCCGGCCTTCCACGGCGTGCACGACAACGACGGCTTCTACGTCGATGACAAACTCACAACCCTGGCCGAGATCCTCAAAAGGGAAGGCTATGCCACCGGCGCGATTATCGGCGCCTTCCCGGTCGATTCCCAGTTCAACCTCGACCAGGGCTTCGACACCTACAACGACGACTACGATGAGGACTGGTCTCCAGGGGAGATTGAGGCCCGCACGCCGCTGTCCTTCGGCTTCATCGAGCGCACCGCCGACCGCGTTAACCTGGCCGCCTTCCGCTGGCTCGAGGACCACGGCGACAAGCCCTTCTTGCTCTGGATGCACTACTTTGACCCGCACCAGCCATACGCCCCACCGGCACCCTATGGTTCCATGTTCACCATCGGCTATGACGGCGAGATCGCCTTTATCGACGAGTGCTTCGGCGAGCTCCTGGACCACCTCGAGACCGGGGGCCTCCTCGACACCACCGTGATCGTGGTCGTGGGCGACCACGGCGAGTCCCTGGAAGAGCACGGCGAGCCCACTCACGCGTCCTTCATCTACGACGCCACCCAGCGCGTGCCGCTGCTCATCGCCGCGCCCGGCGAGGGCTTTGCCCGGGGCGGCCGGGTCTGTTCGCAGGTTCGAACCATCGACGTCGCACCCACCATCCTCGACCTGCTCAACCTGCCCATCCACCCGGACATGCAGGGCACGACCCTGGTTCCCGCCCTCGAGGACCCCTCGATCTCCCTCGAACTGCCCTCCATGCTCGAAAGTCACTTCTCCCAATACCACTTCAAGTGGGCG
>JAIOSJ010000062.1 GCA_021107705.1 Thermoanaerobaculales bacterium
AAGGTACCCCGCAACTCCCCGAAAAAATGCGCAACCGACGATGACACCAGTCCACCAAACCGCCGCCCACCGTCAGAATGCGGCGCTTCCATCCCGTCGGCGACACCGGAGAGGGGCGCTCTCATGGTTTGGCGTAAGCGGCACCCCCGCCGGAGGTGTTTTGCGCTCTTGTTTACCGATGCGGTTGGTGCTCCGTGTCCAGTCAACAGAAACAACTCGTGTAGATCTGTGTGTATCAATATACACCCAGGATGGTGTATATTGATTCTGGAGGCATCCATGCGAACCAACATCGTTCTCGACGACGATCTCGTTGCTTAAGCTACAGAGTTGACCGGAATCAAGACAAAAAAAGCCTTGGTCAATGAGGCTCTGAGGGTTTTGATTGATGTCAGACGACGCCGGAATCTCCTGGAACTCGAGGGCAAGATCCGGTTTGCGGACGGGTACGACCACAAGACTCTTCGTCAGGGCAGCTCGTGATCGTCGTCGATACTTCCGTATTGGTGGATCTCTTCAAGGGACACCGGACTCCGGCGGTGGAACGCTTCCGCACCATCGAACACGAGGGCAATCCCTATCTCTTGCCCGCCGTATGTTGTCAGGAGTTGTTGCAGGGTGCCAGAGATGAGCGGGAGTGGCGCCTGCTTGAGGATTACCTGGGAGTGCAGCGGATCCTGGCATGTTCCGACGTATGGTCTACCCGAGCCAAGGCGGCGAGAATCTTCTTCGATTGCCGTCGGAAGGGCATCACGATTCGCAGTACGATCGACTGCTTGGTCGCTCAGTTGGCACTCGACGCAAGCGGGGTGCTTCTGCACGACGATCGGGACTTCGAGTTGATCAAAGAAGTTCGGCCTCTGAAGACGATTCGGAGCTAGGAGATCAAGTACTGATGTTATATATCGGCAAGAAATCGGCTCGGGTCAAGGATCTCAGACGCCTAATCCGGCATCGGGCCGAAGGTGAGGTCATCATCGACGGCCGCCGGCTGTTGGAGGACCTCATCCGCTGGGATGTCAGAATTTTAGAACTCTACCTGGCGGCTGGATTGTCGGAGTCCCCGGAGGTCGCTCCCTGGATCACGGCGGCCGAGCAGGTCTTCGAAATGGACGCCGAGGTTTTGGCCGGTGTGGCCCCAACCCGAACGCCTCAGGGTGTCCTGGCGGTGGTCGAGGCGCCGCAATGGCCGGTGTGGCCGGCCTCAGAAGGTGTCGGACTCTATCTCGAAGGGGTGCAGGATCCGGGCAATGTCGGGGCGATCGTCCGGTCAGCGGCCGGCCTGGGGGCAGCTGCGGTTCTGTTGGCGCCCGGGTGTGCCGACCCCTGGGGTCCGGCGGCAGTGCGCGGTTCGGCCGGTACGGTGTTCCGCATTCCGGTCGAATGGAACGTGCCGCTGTCACGGGCGGTCGATCGGCTTCGGCGACACGGCGGGGAAGTCTGGGCCACCGGAAACGAAGGTCAGTCGCTCAGCGAATGGAGTCCCTCCTCACCGATGCTCCTGATGTTGGGCGCGGAGGGCCGAGGCCTTTCGCCCGAGGCGTCGGTCGTGGCCGACCATACGGTCAGCATTCCCTTGCGGCGGGAGGTTGAGAGCCTCAACGTTGCGGTGGCCGCGGGAATTCTGTTGTCGACTCTTTCGGAGTAGCAGTCCAGGGTCAAAATTGGCCCGGTCGGCGGCGTTCGGTGGATAATGAACGAGTGGCCCTTCGGAGCCTATAGGAAAAAGGAATTGACGAACAAACCAGACGACACCCGTTCCCGAACTACGCCGATGCAGCTTCGTACCGGCGATGAGAGGCTTCAGGAAGCTTTGCCCAAAGAGGAGGCGGACCTGGCCTCTCTCCTGGTAGGGCGTCATGTGGGCAATGTGCGGATTATTCGATGGCTGGGCGCGGGCGGTATGGGCGAGGTCTACCTGGGACGCGACGAACGTCTGGATCGCCAGGTGGCGGTCAAGGTTCTCCGTGCCGAGCGTCGATTTCGGCCCGATGTCAAAGTGCGCTTCCTGCGTGAGGCTCGAATCCTCTCTCGTCTGGATCATCCCAATATCTGTCGACTTTATGATCTGGTGGAGGCTGAGGGTTTCGATGTTCTTCTGTTGGAATACGTTCCGGGACGGCCGTTGTCGGAGGTGTCGGGAGGTTTTTCTCGAGAGGAGGCCCTACGTCTGGCAATTGAGGTTGCAGATGGTCTGGCGGCGGCCCACCGCGAGCAGGTCGTACACCGCGATCTCAAACCCGACAACATTATGGTAGGTCCGGACGGATCGGTGAAGATCCTGGACTTTGGGATCTCCCGCTCACTCGGCCGGCGTTCGCACGACGTCGACGGTACTGGGGAAGTCGAATGGTCGAATATTTCGGTTGATGAGACCGCGGCTGGGGATATCCTCGGCACGGTGGCCTATATGAGTCCGGAGCAGGCCGGTGGTGAGGAAGTCACGACGGCGAGCGACGTGTTCTCATTCGGTCTGGTCCTGCAGGAGATCCTTACCGGCCAACAGGCATTCGACCACTTTCTTGAGATTCCTGTCCTTCTCTCGAAAGTGGCGAGGGGAGAGGTTCGGCCTGCGAAGGGCCTGGATTCGGAATTGGATGCACTGCTCGGGGACCTCCTGGCAACCCAAGCCGGTCGGCGACCGACGATCGAGCAGGCGCGAGACTGTCTTGAGTGGATCCTCGATCGTCCTCAGAGACGGCGACGACGGCTGCGTCGGATTCTTGTGTGGTCGGCGGTTGGTATCGCCGTCATCGGGGCTGCTGTGAGCGGGCTCTTCATGGAGAGGCACCGCCGACTGTGTACCGGAGCCGAAGAGCAACTGTTTAAGGTTTGGGATCGCGTCTCTCAGGTAGAAACCAAACAGGCGTTTGAAGAGGCCGGCGGCGCCTCCGGTCTCGGTGCGTGGGAGGCGATTCGACGCCGACTCGACGACTACACGGCATCCTGGGTTGCGATGCGCACCGAAGCGTGTGAGGCCACCCATTTTCGGGGGGACCAATCGGAAGAGTTGCTGGATCGGCGAATGGCCTGCCTCGACGATCGGTTGGCGGAAGTTTCTGCCCTGGTTCAGGTCTACCGGGATGACGCTTCGGCGGTCTTGCCTTGCGCTGTTGAAGCCGCCCATGCACTGACTCCGCTCGAGGTCTGTGCCGATGCCGCCTTGCTTCTGGCACGTGTACCGCTTCCGACTGATGTGGACAAACGGACCCGACTCGCCCTCCTGAGAGATCAGCTCGCACGAGCGAAGGTCCTCAACGACGCCGGGGCCTGGGCGGAAAGCCTGATGGTTCTGAATGGAGCGCAAACAGCGGTCGAGGAATTGGATTATTCGCCGCTGGCGGCGGAGTATCACTTCTCACGGGGCCTGGCGGTTGAGAGGCTGGGTCGGCCTCAAGAGGCGGATGAGGACCAGGTCCAGGCGATCTGGCTGGCGGAAGCTGGTCGGGCCGACCGGCTCGCGGCCCAGGCATGGGTTCGCCGAGTGTGGTTGATCGGTGTTGTCACCTCTGATTTCGACCGAGTTCCTGAGCTGACAGGTTTCGCCGAGGCCGCCATTCGACGCCTCGGTGGAGATCCCCAACTCGAAGCGGCTCTGGCAAACCACCTGGGTGTCGTGGCTTCGGTTCAGGGACGCTCTGATGATGCGTTGCGTGATCTCGGTCGAGCCCTTGAAATCCGGCGAAAACTCTTTGGTGAGGATCATCCCAAGGTGGCGTCCACGCTGATCAACCTTTCCTATGTGTACGAGGACATGAATCAAATGGAGGAGGCAGTGGAGGTTGGCCGACGGGCCCTTGATATTCGTCTGAAGACCCTTGGTCCCGGACATCCGACGGTTCTCGGCTCGCTGTTGAATGTCGCAGGTACATTGCGGCGTTTGGGCAGGCCCGGCGAGGCTCTCGAACTGGTCGATCATGCGGTCGAACTTGCTCAGTCCGCTTTCCCCCCGGATCATCCGGTGGTTGCCGTTCTCCTGAACGATCTGGCGGCCTGGGCCCTGGACGACGGTCGAATTGAGGAAGCCCTTGATTTTGCCGAACGGGCTTTGAGAATCTTTGAACTGAGCCCCGGACCCCGGTCGGTGGAGGCGACAGATGCGCACCTCAACCTTGGGGTCGCTGCATTCCGGATGGACGACTTTTCCCTGGGAATTGAACATTGCAGTTCCGCCCTCGAAATCCGGCGGGAACTGTATTCGGCCGATCACCCGGACATCCTCTCCTCCCTCCACTGCCTGGCCGCCAACCTCATCGCAGCAGGGGATTTCGCCGGCGGTGTGGAGGCATTGGAAGAAGGCGTGAAAATTGCGAATTCGACCGATCTTGAGCGTGGTCTGGAGGCCAAGATTCGATTTGACCTGGCGCAGGCCCTGTGGCGGGAGGACATCGACAGAGAACGTGCCCTCTCCCTGGGAGAGCAGGCACTCGAAGACCTTGTCGGCACGGTGGATGAGGGCGATCTCAAGGCCGAGGTTGAGAGCTGGTTGTTGCGGGTGGCAAAATAGGATTGGTTACGATTTCGAGTCAATCACGAAGACTCAACCTCTTCCGGCAGTTCCTCCGCACTACGCCCTGCCTTGCCCCTCCCTCTCCTCATCCACGAGGTAGCCTGGTCCATGTAGGCATAGACGCAGGGCACGACGAAGAGGGTCAAGAGCGTCGAGGTCGTCATTCCGCCGGCGGTGGCGATGGCCATCGGCGCACGGGCCTCGCCGCCCTCTCCCAGGGCCAGGGCCACGGGCAGCACGCCGAAGACCATCGACACGGCGGTCATCAGGATGGGCCGCAAACGGATGGGGCAGGCATCTTTCAGCGCGGCTTCGCGGTCGAGCCCGGCCTCCTGTTTTTGGATCGTCAGATCGACCAGCAGGATGGAGTTCTTGGTCACCAGACCGAAGAGCAGGATGATGCCGATGATCGACATGATGTTCAAGGTGTCGCCGGTGATCCAAAGGGCCAGCAGAGCGCCGACCATCGCCGGCGGCAGAGCGAACATGATGGTGAAGGGATGAAGCATCGAGTCGAACTGGCTGGCCAAGAGCATGTA
>JAIOSJ010000394.1 GCA_021107705.1 Thermoanaerobaculales bacterium
TCGTCCGCTCCAAGACCCAGAGATCACCACGCGCCGACTCAAAGACGATTTTTGTGCCGTCCGGTGACACCCGCGGTTGTGATCCGCCTCGCGTTCCCGAGAGGACCCGAATGCTCGCCGATGGGATCTTGGACTCGGGGGCGACCGGAACCTCCACGAGTTCGGGTTCACGCAGCTTCATCTCGAGAACGAGAGAGCCGCCATCCGCTGTGATGCTCGGATACGATGCCAGACCGGGTCCCGGGTAAACGACGCGTGTGGTTCCATCTCCCAAATCGGTGGCATACAGCATGATCGGCGCCGACCCAAGCGGCCTCAGACACCAAAGGGCAACGTTCAGGTCCGTCGACAGGGCCAGACCCCGTGTCGAGACGCCCCGAATCTTCGTGATCTGCTCCGGCGCCCCGGTCGCGACGTCGACTTGGATCAGGCGCGACCATCGCACCCCGTCCGTGAGCGAAACAATCACAGTCTCGCCGGAGCCCGAAAACTGACAGCTCAGCGGTACTGCCGAACCCTCGAAGGAGGTGAGCATTCGGCGCTCGGTGCCGTCTCGTCTGCAGATAACCAGCTGATGAACATGACCCGTCAACTCCAGCAAAGCGGCGATCATGGCGCCGTCGGGCGACACGGTTGGTGCGTATCCCCTCGTGATCTTGCGTGGCAAGCCTCCGTCAATCGGCACCTCCCAGATCCAGGGCGAACCACGATCCTCAGTGGCGGCAAACAGCACCTGCCGCCTATCCGGTGTGAGGCAGAGCCCGGATATTCGATCATGACCGGCCCACACCATCTCCGGATTGCTCGTGCCGATCGGTGACAGCCAAATTTCGCGATTGTCGGTGGAGCAGTAGACCACTGCGGACCCATCCGAAGTGATCACCGGCATGCTGCCGTCAGCCGGAAGGATCCGCGCACCGCAACAGGGTGATGGTTCGCCGGTCGGCAAGCCGGGCAGCAACCAGCAGACGAGACCCAAGAGTGCGGCGCCGACAATACCGGCGGCAATTTGGAGAAACCGACTGCGAGCGGTCGAAGAGCCGGCGTGTTCATTCTGAGCGAGTCGCGCAAGCTCGACGACCAGCTCACGCGCATCGCGTGGTCGGTCTTCGGGGTTGAAGGCCAGGCACCGCTCCACAAGCTCGGTGAGCCCTTTGCCGACCTCGGATCGCAGCCGCGGCAGAGGTTTGGCTTGGCTCTGTGACACGGCGTTGAGGGTTTCGAGTGTGGAATCTCTCCCGAATGCCGGGCTGCCGCACAAGGCTTCGTAGAGTACTGCGCCAAAGGCGAAGACATCGGCCGAGACGGTCAGTTCTTTGCCGTGCACCTGCTCCGGAGACATATAGGCGGGAGTGCCGAGAATGGCGCCGTCTGAGGTCACCCAGCTCTTCGGAAGCACGGCCCCTGGCGAGACCTGTTTGGCCAGGCCAAAATCAAGCAGTTTGGCGTCGCCCTCGGGAGTGAGCATGATATTCGCCGGCTTAATGTCCCGGTGTGCCAGGCCAAGGGCGTGGGAAGCTGAGAGGCCGTCCGCAACCTGCTCCATCACCCTCAGGCATTCATGCGCATCCATCGCTCCTGTCGCGAGTCGGTCGGCCAGGGTGGTCCCGTCCACCCACTCCATGACGAGGAAGGGATTGCTCTCATGCTCGCCGACCTCGTACAACGTGACGATTCGGGGATGGACGAGCCGGGTGTAGGCGCGCGCTTCATGAAACAAACGCCGTTCGCGTTCACGATCAACCGCTGTGCCGTGCAGCAACAGCTTGATCGCGACGTTGCGGCACGCCCGGGGATCGCGCGCCTGATAAACCACGGCCGATCCACCGACGGCAACAAGCCGTTCGATCACATAGTGCCCGACCTGTGTGCCCGGTTTTAAAGAGGTAGGCTCCATCCTGGGATCAAGTGTAGCCCGACCGACAGGCGACAGGTCAAGTTCCTCTCATATTTTGGTCAAATACCAATGTTTTAAAGGGTTATTACTTGTTTCTTTCTGTTGACCACACCAGAATTAGATCCAGGAGGGCTCTTGAGATCTGCCAATTTCCTCGCCGTGCTGTTAACGCTCCTCGTCGTCGCGGTCGCCTGGGCGACGGAATGGCGCCAGCCCAGAGGGAGTGCCGCAGTCAGTATCTCAGGCCGAATCAGTGGTCTCGCCGGCAACGATCATGTCGTCATCAAGGCGTCGGGTTCCCACACCTACCGCACCACATCGCGCGCTTCGGGCATGTGGTCGATCACCGGCATCGACGAGGGCGTCTATGTCATCACCCCGATTCATGCGCGCTACAGTTTCGAGCCCGAAAGCGTGACCGTGCAGGTTGTTGCACGATCCATCGACGACCTCGATTTCACGGCAACCCCTTTCGGCGGCCGGTGAGCGCTGACGAATCCAGCGCTCGGAGGCGGGCTGCACTCTGCGGAGTGAGACGGCCTGCCCCACTTCAAAAACGCTCGAAGAGGTCAGTTGAGTGGAGAGGATCGCAAGCCGAACGTTTTTGCCGCGCTACAATCAGTCCTTGCCTGGATCTTTCATCAGGGATCGTAACGAGGGCGACGGAGGGGCGTGAGATGTTGGGATTTCCGAGACTCGGGTGACGCAGGCGCAGCAGCGCTACTTCGAGGAACACGGTTTTCGAAAAGCACAACAGATTGCATCGATCCGTCGCACGCAGTAGATTCCTGGTGAATGATGCGGGCATGGGAGGTTCGTATGGAACAGTGGCACCACACGACGGTGTTGGCGGTTCGCCGTGATAACAAGGTAGCAATCGGGTCCGACGGTCAGGTCACCCTGGGCAACACGGTAATGAAACATACGGCGGCGAAGGTCCGTCGTTTGGGTGGAGGGCGGATCATTGCCGGCTTTGCCGGTTCGGTGGCTGATGCTCTCGCGCTGTTTACCCGATTTGAAGCCAAACTCGAGGCCTACGGACACAATCTCGAGCGATCTGCGGTGGAACTTGCCCGCGAATGGCGAACGGATCGCGCCCTGCGCCACCTGGAAGCCATGCTCATCACGGCCGATGCTACGACAACACTTTTGGTTTCGGGCACCGGTGAAGTCCTTTCGCCGGATGACGATGTGGTCGGAGTCGGGTCCGGAGGCAGCTACGCCCTGGCCGCGGCGCGCGCCCTCATCGCTCATACCGAACTCGGGGCGCGGGAGGTCGTGGAGGAGAGCCTGAAGATTGCAGGTTCTATCGACATCTACACTAACCAACACATCAGTATCGAGGAGTTGAGCCCGTGAATTTGGATGAATTAACCCCACGGCAGATTGTGGCTGAGCTGGACCGGTTCATCGTCGGTCAGGACAAGGCAAAAAAGGCGGTCGCGGTGGCGCTGCGGAACCGCTGGCGACGACAGCAGCTCGACCCGGACATGCGCGACGAAATTGCCCCCAAAAACATCATCATGATGGGGCCGACCGGCGTCGGCAAGACGGAGATCGCCCGCCGCCTGGCTCGTCTCACCGGCTCGCCTTTCCTCAAGGTCGAAGCCTCCAAGTTCACCGAGGTCGGCTATGTCGGACGCGACGTCGAGAGCATGGTTCGCGACCTTGTGGAGGCCGGCATCCAGTTGGTGCGGGAGGAGAGGTTTCGCGAGGTACGGGTTCGGGCCGAACGAGCCACCGAAGATCGCCTGCTCGACCTGCTCGTCATCTCCGCCAATCTGCCCGTCGGGGCCTCGCTCGAGGAAGTGCGCCGATCGGTGAAGAAGCAGCTTCGCGAAGGCATGCTTGAAAAACAAGAAGTGGAATTCGAGGTCACCGAGCAGAAGACGCCGACGGTGGAGATGTTCACACCCCAGGGAATGGAATCGATGGGCGTCAATTTCAAAGACATGTTCGGCAACATTTTCGGCGCCAAGAAGAGCCGAAAACACCTGACGATCAGCGATGCCCGCCGAATCCTGCAGGCTGAGGAAGAGGAAAAACTCATCGACAGCTCACAGGTCGAAACGGACGCTCTGGCCAGAGTCGAAAACGCCGGCATCATCTTTCTTGACGAGATCGACAAAATCGTCTCCTCGGAGGGTGCCGGCGGCCATGGTCCGGACGTGTCGCGTGAGGGGGTTCAACGAGATCTGCTGCCGATTGTCGAAGGAACTTCGGTGAACACTCGCTACGGCCCGGTGAAGACGGACCACGTTCTCTTCATTGCCGCCGGCGCCTTTCACGTTTCCCGCCCGGCCGACCTCATTCCCGAGATGCAGGGACGATTCCCAATCCGGGTGGAACTGGACGCACTCACGGCCGGGGATTTCGAGCGCATTCTGGTCGAGCCCGAGAACTCTCTCATTCGCCAATACACCGAATTGCTCGGAACCGAAAAAATCGAACTCATCATCACCGATGAAGCGGTCAAGGAGATCGCGATGATGGCGGCTGAGATCAACGGTGCCGGAGAAAACATCGGGGCCAGGAGGCTCTACACGGTTCTCGAAAAATTGTTGGAGGAGATTTCCTTTGAGGCGCCGGATCACACAGAAAAATTCTTCAAGGTAACTGCGGAGGACGTCCGCACCACCCTCGGGCCTCTTGCCGCCGATCGCGATTTGGCTCGGTATATTCTGTGAAGGAGCCCACACGTATGTTTTCTCCAGTCCTCCGAACCCCCGCTATTTTCGTGTTTGCGGTCGTTCTGGCGGCGGCGGGTTGCGGCCGCAAAGGAATGCCGTTGCCGCCGGAGATCCGAGTCGCCGACACGACACGTGATCTGAAAGTCGTCCAGTTGGCCGAAACGGCCCGGCTGGAATGGAGTTATCCGCAGATGACCACGGCCGGTGGACCTCTGCCTGATCTGGAAAAGATCGAGGTATGGCGGGCCGAGGTCCCCGTTGCTCAGGAACCGCGGGGGACGACTTCCCGTGATCGTCAGATTCGAGTGAGCCTCGTCGAAGCCCGTGGTGAGGTCATTGTTGTACTTGAAGATGAAGGCCTCGCCCTCGCCAGTCGTGGGGCCGGCCTCGTGGTCGAGGATAAGCTGGCGCGGTGGCTTGAGGGTGACGGCGACAATCAACTGGTCCTGTTGTACGCAGTCCGAAGCGTGTGCTGTCGCGGTCGTAGGTCCGAGCTGTCCAATGTCGTGCGATTGGTTCCCTCAGAGCCACCCGCTCCACCGAGCGGCCTTGTCGTCACGGCGGACCCCGACGGTCTTCAGCTTGAGTGGTCGAGCGTTACCGGACAGCTGGTGCGAGTCGAGCGGTCTGATGACGGTGATCATTGGCTTGAGGCTACGACCGAGCCGGTGGCAGAGGCTTCATGGGTCGATCGCGATATCGCCCAGGGCGCAACGTGGTTCTACCGCCTTCGCTCTCTGTTGGTGGGTGAAGGTGGAGTTGTTGTGCACGTCGGTTTGCCCGGGCCCGTCGTTCGCGCGAAGTATCCGGATATCTATCCCCCCGAACAGCCCCAGGAACTGGTCTGTCTGCCGGAGGGCGGAAGGGTGCGCCTGCGATGGCGCAGCAGCGTCGGCGCATCCGCCTACCGGATCGAGCGGGCCGGCGGCGGGGAAAAACTGACCCTTGTCGAAAACCTGGCTGAGGTCTTTTTCATAGATGAAGAACCGCCCACAGGAAACGTGGTCTATTTTGTTCGCAGCCTTGACGAGGCAGGGAACCGGTCGGATTCGGTGAGTTGTGCGACCGTGGTCGAGAGTCCGCGGTGAAGGACCACAGCCTATGGAAAATGGAGGGGGCCGGGAACGATTTCCTGCTCGGAACAGGCCGTTGGGCCGAACGGTTGGCCCACGACCCCCGATTCGTCGTTGATCTTTGCCGCCGCCGTTGCGGATTGGGTGCGGATGGGGTCCTCGCCTTATTCAGTGATGGCGGAGGACGGGTCAAGCTGGTGTACCGGAACGCCGACGGGTCGGCGGCTGTTTTCTGTGCCAACGGTACCCGATGCGCCGCCCTGGCGGCGGTTCGGCTTCTCGGGCTGGCGCCCGATCTGATCGTTGTCACCGACTGGGTCGAGGTGCCGGCGCGGGTGGTTGAGGATGGGCGAAGAGTCGTACTCGACTTGCCGATCCCGGAGGTTCGCCGACCTTCGCTGAATCTCGCTGTGGCGGGGGAACTCTACTCCGGTGTTCTCCTTGATGTCGGCGTACCCCATCTGATCTTCAGGGTGGATGATCTTTCCACCATTGATCTGGAAGCCGCAGCCCCGCTGTTGCGCCGGCATCCGGACCTTGGGCCCGAGGGCGCCAATGTGACATTCATCCGAAGAGAGGAAGACGGTGAGATCGCGATCCGGACCTGGGAGCGTGGAGTTGAGGGAGAGATCCTTTGCTGCGGTTCGGCGGTGGTGGCCGCCGGGTGGTTGGAGATCGAAAATTCGAGTCAGGATGCCGCAACCTTTCGGGCGCGGTCGGGGGATCTTCTGACGGTTTCGACCTCGGCGGTCGGGGTCAACCTTGAGGGTCCGGCCCGGTTTATCGCTCAGGTCGAGCCGGTTCTCTTCATTGATGAGCCCCCTCTGCGAGAGAATTGAGAAGACGTTGGTGGAAGGCGCCGAAATCTCCTGAGGAACAGCCGACGACAACATCCCCGGAGCGAAGGGCCGGAAGCAGGGCTTCAACCGGGTTGGTGTCCTCGTCGGGTATGATCGGCAGGACTCCACATTTCCGAAGGGCGGCGGCCATCGCCTCACGATCCATGAGTTCGTGGGCTTCGAGGCGACCACGGTGATAGGGCGGGGCAATCAATGCCACGTCACAGTCCTGAAGGGCGGCTACCGTGGCCTCTTGGAATTCCCGCCGAGCGGCGGTGAGGGAACGGGGTTCGTAGGCGATGACCAATCGACGGTCGGGCCATCTTTCCCGGGTCGCCCGAACGGTTGCCGCGAGGGCCGTTGGGTGGTGGGCAAAGTCATCGACGACCAGTACACCCCCGACCTCCCCCAGGGCATCGAGACGACGGGCGACGCCGGGGAATCGCGCAAGCGCGTCGAGAACGCCTTCGATTTCGAGGCCCGCCGCAACGGCGCCTGCGACAGCCAAACTGGCGTTTTCTGCGTTGTGGCGCCCAAAGATCGGCAGGCGAAGCTCGAAATCTCGGTCCTGCCACCTGAGGCCGGTGGTGGTCATGCCGTCGGCCGCATTCACAGAGGTCTCACCCAGGCGCAGGGCGCAATCTGGGGAGGCCCCCACGGTGAGAATTTCGGCGGTGGCATCCCGCACTGCCGCGAGGGCCCCCGGAGAAGAGGCGTTGGCGACGACGACGCCATGGCGGGGAACCTGCGCCGTTCCGGCGCGAAAGGCGGTCAGAACGGCATCAAAATTGGGATAGAGGTCGCCGTGGTCGAACTCCACCGGGCCGAGGAGAAAAATCCTCGGTCGATAATGGAGGAACTTCGGGCCGCGATCAAAGAAGGCGGAGTTGTACTCATCACCTTCAATGATCATCCATGGTCCGTGACCGAGTCGAAAGGAACGGCGACTCCACCTGAGGAGGCCGCCGACCAGGGTTGTCGGGTCGGCGCCGGCACTTTCGAAAATCCACGCCAGCATCGACGCCGTGGTTGTTTTTCCATGGGTTCCGGCAACGACCAGACCCTCACGCCCTTCGGCGAGAAGGTAATGGGCAACCGCTTCCGCTTGAGATAGATAGGGTCGGCGATCGGCGACGACTCTCTCGACCTCCGGGTTAGTCCGGGGAACGGCATTTCCGATGATCACTCGATCGACGGCGGGGATGAGGTCCGGATTCCAACCCAGTCGGACCTTGATGCCGAGCTCCTCGAGAAGGGTGCTCATAGGTGGATAAAGCTGAGTGTCCACACCTTCGACGTGATGACCCTGGGCCTTGAGCAGGCCGGCCAGGGTCGCCATGGCCGTGCCTCCGGCGGGGAGCATGTAGATTCTTTCCCGGTTGTGGAATGCAGCTTGCAAGGAGTCCGACTTCGGCGGGTCTTGGCCCGCACCGGCTTTCATCGAGGTCCCTCGCAGGTCGTGGTTTTCCGGGTTACTCTCTTCTTTCGCACGAGAAGAACTCGTACTTGGGCGGGATAAATGGCGGAAAGTCGGCGAAAATCGATCACATTAGGTATTATTGTCGCCGTTTGTGCGGATGACAAGGAGGATTCACATGAAAAAGATTTCAATTGCTCTGACCATCGCGGCAGTCCTGGTGCTGACCGCGTTACCGGTTTTCGCTCAGGGCGCGCCCAAACTCGTGATTGCCGAGAAGGTCATCGACCTTGGCGAAGTTGCCCAAGGCGAGGTGAGCAAGGTTGTCTTTGAGTTGAGAAATGAAGGCGACAAAACACTCACTGTTCGGTCGGTGCGCCCAACCTGCGGCTGTACCGTGGCAGAGTATGACAAGGAGATTTCCGCTGGAGGCAAAGGGAGTATTCGGGCAACGCTCGATACGGCGGGCTTTAAAGGCGCCATCGCCAAGTCGATCATGGTGATGTCCGACGACGGGCAGAATCCTACGACAGTCTTGGTCATTAAGGCCCTGGTCCAGCCCTATATCGAGATCATGCCGCGGGCACTGGTCCGCTTCAACGTGCTCCAACAAGAAGAGGCGAAGCAGAAGGTTGTGATTGCCGCTACCGAACGTTCGGGAAAATTCAAGATAACCGGGGCTGAAGCCGACTCCGAATTTCTGGAGGTCACGTTTCGTTCCCTCCAGGAGGACGAGATGATTCCCGGCAAGCCGAGCCCGCAATACGAATTGGCGGTCCAATTATCCAGTGATGCGCCGGTTGGACCTCTCAGTTCGGTCATCACCGTCAAGACCAGTGCGAAAAAGGCTGAAAAACTGGAAATCAAGGTCTTTGGAGTTGTACGGGCACTGCTTCGAGTAACGCCCCCCGAACTTCAGTTCGGTGTGGTCGAGGCCCGGATGGCGCCCGCGCGGAATGTCATTGTCGTCAACAATCGACCGGGTTCCCCGATTGAGATCACCAAGGCCGTGGTGAACGATCCTGCCTTCACAACCGAGATCATAGAGATCGAAAAGGGTAAGAGGCACCAGGTGACGGTGACCGTCAAGCGGACGGCCGCCGGCGCCGGAATCAAAAATGCGATCCTGACATTGACCACGACGGACGCAGAGACTCCCGAGCTGACGGTGCCGGTGAAGGCGAACCTTCGCTGACGGGCGCCAGGTGCGCCATCGTGCTTCCTCGCACCCTCGGCATCGAGACCTCCTGTGATGAAACCGCAGTGGCGGTGCTCGATGCAGAGGGTCGGGTGGAGTTCAATTGTCTCTCCTCCCAAGTTGCGGAGCACGCGCCGTTCGGAGGTGTAGTTCCCGAGCTGGCCTCGAGAGAACATCTGAAGGCTCTTCCCATGTTGGTGGAACGAGCCCTTGAGGGCGCAGGTGGGTCGCCTGAGCTGGTGGCCGTCACCGCTGGGCCGGGCCTGGTCGGCGCCCTGCTCGTCGGTGTGCGTTTTGCCGGCGCATTCGCCTGGGGGCGGGAGCTGCCCCTGGTGGCGGTGGATCATCTCGACGGCCACCAGGTATCGCCCTTCCTCGATCTCGAGGGCGGACCCGCACGTGAGCTTCCGGAACGAGTTCTGGCACTGGTGGCCTCGGGTGGTCACTCGGCCTGGTATTCGACCGAAAGCGGAGAAACCCGTCGCCTGTGTCGAACCCGAGATGATGCCGCAGGTGAGACTTTCGACAAGGTGGCCAAGGTCTTCGGTTTGGCGTACCCCGGAGGCCCGGTCGTAGACCGATTGGCCCGGCGCGGATCGGCCGCAGCGGCATTCTTTCGTCAACCGAGACTCAAAGACGGTTCCAATGATTTCTCCTTTTCCGGCCTCAAGTCAGCGGCCATCCGCGAGATCAGGGCCCGAGGTTTGGAGGGCGTGGGCGAACACGACGCAGGGTCGGACGCCTTGGACCTGCTCGCCTCCTTCGAGTCGGCCGTCGTCAGGCAATTGCTCGGGCCGCTGCCGGATTTCTTTGCGAAATATCAACCTCAGGTGATCACTGCCTCAGGTGGGGTTGCGGCAAATACCCTCCTGCGAGAGTGCTTGGCGGAAGAGGGTCGCAGATTTGGCGTGGAAGTGATCCTCCCGCCGCTGGGGCTGACGACGGACAATGCCGCCATGATTGCACGGGCCGGCCAGCTGGCGTGGGCAGGTGGCCGGTGCGCCGATGCGCGACGCCTGGATGCATGGACGCGCAAAGTATGGCATCCTCCTGGAATGCGGCGTTCGCCGACAGAGGTGGGGAGCGAGAACGCCGGGGAGTGTTCATGAAGAAAACTGTCTATCGCGAGTATTACGAAGCCATCCTGGTTGCCTTTATTCTCGCGCTGTTCGTTCGAACCTTCGTGTTCGAAAACTTCAAGATCCCATCAGGCTCGATGGAGGATAATCTCCTCATCGGCGACCATCTCGTGGTCAACAAATTCCTCTATTCCACAAACTGGGAGACATTTCTCCATCGATTGCTTCCCTACCGTGGACCGCAGCGAGGCGATGTTGTGGTCTTCAAGTATCCGGAGAATCCGCGCCGCGATTTCATCAAGAGATGCATCGCCGTGGCCGGCGACAGAGTCGAAATCCGCGGCAAGCAACTGTGGTTGAACGGCGAAATGGTGGATGAGCCGTACGTGGTTTTCAAGGATGATCAGATCTGGGGGGGCGGCCCCGGGGTTCCGGCTCGCTTCCGCAGCCGGGACAACTTCGGTCCCTATGTTGTGCCTGAAGATTCAATCTTCTGTCTCGGGGACAACCGAGACAACTCTCTGGACTCGCGTTTCTGGGGCCCCGTGCCCCTGAGCTACGTCAAGGGAAGAGCGGTCCTCATCTATTGGTCTTATGAGGCCAAGAGAAATGACTGGAAGTGGCAGGGCATCGGGCACCGCGCCCGTCAATTGGGGGAAGTTTTCCTTCATTTCTTCACCCGGACGCGGTGGGAACGACAATTCAGGCTCATCCATTGACGACTGAGAAGGTCGGGCTAGCACTCATGATCGCCGGTCTGATAGGATTTTGGGGGAGGGTTCGAGAATGAAACGGCGATTTGAACGTGGCGACGTGCCGGTAGGGTGTCTTGTCGGATTGGTAGTGTTGGGAATTGTCGCCCTCGTGGCGATCAAGGCTGGTCCCGTCATGGTCAGTGTCGGGGAGCTCGATTCAACCATCAGTGTTCTGGCGGACCGGGCCAATCGGATCGATTACAACGACAAGCGCATCATGCGAGACATTCTTGACAAGGCCCAGGAACTCGACATTCCGGTGACCAAAAAAGACGTGAAAATCGTGCGAACCCGCTCGCGGATCAAGGTGACGGTGAAGTACACCAAAGAAATCGATTTCGGAGTCTACACCTACGTCTGGCACAAGGAGCACTACGAAGATCGACCGCTGTTCTAGGAAATTAGCCGATCTCAGCCATGATCCGTCTTGCTGCCGCGACAGGGTCCCCAGCCGTGGTGATGGGCCTGCCGACCACCAGGATGTCGGAACCTGAGGCCGCCGCGTCGGCCGGCCCCAGGGTGCGGCGCTGATCGTTCCCCGCAGCCCAGTGAGGGCGAATTCCCGGCGTCACGATGAGAAAATCAGGTCCGCATATTCGACGAATCTCCTTCGCCTCCTGTGCCGAAGCCACCACCCCGTCAAGGCCGCAGTCTTGGGCGAGTTGAGCCCAGCGAAGAACCAGGTCCCGCGGTTGGGCCTCGATGCCGAGTTCCGATAATTCGTCACCATCGAGGCTGGTGAGAAGCGTCACTGCGATCACTTTGGTAGTGCCCTCAGGATCGCTTTGGCGAACAGCCTCGACGGCGGCGCGCATCATGGCGCCGCCTCCACCGGCATGGACATTCACGATGGCGGCGCCCGACCGAACACAGTTGGCGGCCGCGCGGGCGACGGTATTGGGGATGTCATGAAGTTTGAGGTCTAGAAAGACCTTCGCGCCGTGCTCGGTCACGGCACGAATGAGTTCGGGTCCGTGCGCGGTGAAAGCCTCGAGGCCGATCTTGAGCCAGTCGACCTCGGGATCCAATTGGGCTGCCGTGTCGATAATCCAGTTCCTGTCACTTCCATCGAGAGCCACGCACAGTTCCGCTTTCATCCCGACCTCCGATTCAGACATTGTACTCGCCCGATTCCCGCCGGAGTACCATAGAGGGCGATGAAGAGAAAATCACACTCGTGGCCGGCCGCTCTGTATGCTGGGGCCGTGGCCGGGACCCTTGGACTGATCCTGGTCTTGCGGCTCAATCCCGATATTCAGGCGGGGATGCGCACCTTCTTTCTCGGGGTTCCCCTTTGGATGAGCTGGGGCGCCTTTATGGTCGGGGTTCCATTCGGTTTGACCACCTTCGTCCTGAGGCGACCTGCGGCTCGGCGGGGCCTTGGAATCGGTGAGCTGGTAGCGTCTCTGCTGGTGGTCACCTTTGTCGTCGGGGCGCTTCTGAGCTGGATTAATGCGGAGATTCATCCGGAGTTTCTTTCGACCACCGGTCGGCGGCAGCTCCTCCAGGATTCCGTTATCTGGTTTGGAGGCGCCATCCTGGTGATGACCTTCGCATGGCTGTGGCGCAAATTCGGTCGCCGCCGATCCTATGCGGCTGTTGTCCTTCCGTTGGCGGCGCTGTTGCCCATCATGCGGCTCATGGGCGAGCCGACATCCTTCCAGGCGCGAACGGCGGTGGAGGTCAGCCCCCTCGGCCAACCCTCCAGAACCCTCATGGTTTGTGGTGTGGAGGGCCTGGACTCCACTGTGTTGATGACCCATGCGGCGGGTCGCTTTCATCCCCATCTTGACCTCTTTCTCGAACAAGGGGCATGGGGTTCGACTGATCCGTTCCTCCCATTTCTTGATTTGGCTCACTGGACGACTCTGGCCACGGGAACCCTGCCGCGGCGGCACGGGGTGATGTTCCGCGTTGGCTGGCAGTACCCGACAGCCTTTGACGGGACTCTGCGCCTGCTGCCGTGGACCCCTCAGGGTTCCCGCCTGTTCTTGGCGTGGGATCGCGGCAGGTCCACCGCGCCGCCGTACTCGACCATTCCACCGCTCTGGCAGAGGCTCATTTCGTCCGGGGTTCCAACCTTCGCGCTGGACTGGCCGGGGCAGTGGAATGCCGGCGCCGCCGTTCAAAAGGGACCGATGAAGATCGGGCCGTGGCGGTCGGCGCCGGCGGCGCAAGAGGCCCTCGAAGCTCTGCTCGCCGAGACCTTTCCCGGCGAGAGCAGGTTGATTCTGCGGATGCTCGACCAGGACAGGGCGAGAGTCGATGAGGCGGTTGCTGCGATCGAAGGGGGAAGCAGGGACGTGTGGTTGGTCCTTCGAGGTCTGGCCGAGGTGCGGAGGCAGTTGGAACCCCATCGACCCCGGGATGCGGGCCGGCGAGAAGTCATGGCCCTGGTCGTTGAGTTGCTCGACAGCCATCTGGGCCGGCTCTTGAACGTGATGCCCGACGATGGTCTTGCGGCGGTTGTTTCACCCTATGGCCTCGCACCGCCTGATGCTGCGGAACGTCTGCGTCGCCTTCTCGGCGTCGGTGGTGACTGGCGCGCATCGGCCCAGACGTGCCCGGACGGGGTCCTGCTCCTGATGGGTGACGGCGTGGTGGCGGGTGAGCGGTTTTCTCCGGTTCGGCTGGAGGACATGGCGCCGACGATCTGTTATTTACTCGACCTGCCCCTCGCCCAATACATGGAGGGCAGAGTCATTCTCGATGCGATCGATCCTGATTGGTTGCGCGACCATCCCCTGAGGGTTGTGGAGTGATAAACCCAATCCGTCCCATTTTGGCTCCTCCGCCGCCGGGTCAGGCCTTGGTCTGAATCACTCGTGGTAGAGTCGCTCAAATGATCCTCTCCGTCATCATCCCGGTTTACAACGAACAGGAAACCGTCACAGTTCTGCTCGACCAGGTGATCGGGGCGCCGCTTCCTCAAGAGATGAAAGGGTTGGAACTGGTCGTAGTGGATGACTGTTCCACCGATTTGACTCGAGAGCGGCTTGACGGCTACGAGGCGCCCTCCCGAAGTGACGGCGTGGAGGTTGTCCTTCAGCTGAAGGGCCATGAAAACAACCGTGGTAAGGGCGCCGCCCTGAGGACCGGTTTTTCGATCGCCACCGGTCAGATCCTTCTCATACAGGATGCTGACTTGGAATATGACCCCGCCGACTATCCGGTGCTCCTGAAGCCCATTCTCTCCGGCCGTGCCGATGTCGTGTACGGCAGCCGTTTTCTCGGCGGCCCGCATCGGGTCCTGTTCTTTTGGCACTATCAGGGCAACCGCTTTCTGACCCTGATTTCCAATATGCTCACCGATCTCAACCTGACCGACATGGAGACCTGCTACAAGGCATTCACCGCCGAGACCCTGGGGAAGATCAACCTGGAGAGCGACCGTTTCGGTTTCGAACCCGAATTCACCGCCAAGGTGGCCCGCTCGGGATGCAGGCCTATAACGGGCGCACCTATGCCGAAGGCAAGAAAATCGGTTGGAAGGACGGCGTGTCGGCGATCTGGACCATCCTGAAGTACAACATGTGGCGGCGATAGGGTAAGGGAACAGCCTCAGTCGCAGTTCGCAGCTCAGCCTTTTGCAAAAACCCTTCCCTTCCTAACGGCTTTTCGCTAAGGTATCGCGGCGCGGCAGATGGCCGTTATGGAGGATCTGATGGCAAAAAGAACCGTTGTTGTGATGCCTGGAGATGGAATCGGAAAACTCGTGATGCCCGAGGCACTTCGGGTACTTGAAGCGGCTGGCTTCGAAGCCGACTGGGTCGAGGCCGATATCGGCTGGGACCATTGGATCCGTGACGGCAACCCCTTGCCTCAGCGAACCATCGACCTCATCGCCAAACACAAGGTGGCCCTCTTCGGCGCGATCACCTCAAAGCCCAAGGACAAGGCGGTCGAGGAACTGAGTCCCGAACATAAAGACAAGGGCTTTGTGTACTTCTCGCCCATCGTCGGTCTGCGCCAGCGTTTCAACTTGGATATCAGCATCCGCCCCTGTCCGACTTTCACCGGCAACCCCCTGAACTTCATTCGTCGCGGCGCCGACGGACAGCCGGAAGAGCCCAGGGTTGATGCCGTCATCTTCCGTCAGAACACCGAAGGGTTGTACGGTGGGATCGAATGGACCAACCCGCCGCCGGTGGTGCACGATGCCCTCGCAACCCATCCCAAATTCAAGGCTTTCGCCGACGTTCCGACCGAAGACCTTGCAATCTCAACCCGGGTCTTTACCCGCAACGCCTGCCGACGTATCTGCGAGGGTGGCTTCGCTTATGCCGAGAAGCACGGCTACTCCAACGTCACCGTGTGCGAAAAACCAAACGTCTTGCGCGAGACCTCGGGGCTCATGATCGCCGAAGCCCGCAAGGTGCACGAGAAGTACCCCAAGATCGACCTTTGGGAAACCAACATCGACGCGCAGATGATGTGGCTGACCAAGAACCCGGAGGATTACGGCGTCATCGTTGCCGGCAACATGTTCGGCGACATCATCTCGGACGGTTTCGCCGGTCTTGTCGGCGGCCTCGGTTTCGCCGCCTCCGCCAATATCGGCGATGACATCGGGGTCTTCGAACCAACCCATGGTTCGGCGCCGAAATACGTTGAACTCGATCCACCGATCGTCAACCCGATCGCCATGATCATGTCGGCGGTGATGATGCTCGATTGGTTGGGTGAGACTGATATCGCCGAACGAATTCGTGCCGCCGTGGCCGATGTCGTCGCCAAAGGCGAGGTGCGGACCTATGACATGCACAAGGTGCGCGGCGGAGCGAACTCGATCGCTCAGGGAGCGGCTACCACCATCCAGATGACCAACGCCGTCATCGCCGCACTCGGCTGATAAAAGACAGATCACCGGGGTGCGCGGTGCACACGTTGGTGGTTTGAACAACGAGGGAGAGCCATGACACAGACGACCATCGTCGCCGCAGCCGCAGGGCCCTCGGGGGATCGTGTCCGATCCGATCTCAGGGTTGCCTATAAGCCGGGGCCTCAGGCCCTTGATCTGGAGATCGCCTCCAAGGTCGATTACCTCTACGGCGCCGCCATTGAGGCGGCGGTGCGACGGGTCGTGGATGCCCTCGGCGTTTCCAACGGCCGGCTCACCGTCACCGATGTCGGGGCCGTCGAGTGGGTGATCCTCGCACGCGTCGAGAGCTGCCTTCGTCGTGCCGGTTTCGACGGAGAGCCGGTCTTGCCCGAAGCCGCACCACAGGCCGGCGCCGCGACCTCGCGGGACCGCCTGCGCCGCAGCCGCCTCTACGTGCCTGGGAACCAGCCCAAATTGATGCTTTCGGCCGGACTCTACGGCGCCGACAGCATCATTCTCGACCTCGAAGACTCCGTGCCCCCGGCCGAGAAGGACAGCGCGCGCCTGCTCGTGCGCAACGCCCTGGTGGCGATGGACTGGGGCACGTCGGAGCGCATGGTGCGGGTCAACCAGGGTGACCTCGGCGAGATCGATCTCAGGGCCATTGCCCGGCACAATCCTCACGTCGTCTTGCTGCCCAAGGTCGAGGCGCCGGTCCAGGTCAAACGGGCGGTCGGCATACTCGCCGAAGAGGCCGGTGAGGGCGCGGTCTTCCTGATGCCCATTCTCGAGTCGCCCCTGGGTCTGTACCGGGGCTTCGACATCGCGGCCTGCGATCCTTCGGTGGTGGCCCTCACGCTCGGCCTTGAGGACCTCTCCGCCGAACTTGGCGCACCCCGCACCGAAGAGGGCGCCGAGAGCTTCTTGGCCCGCCAAATGACCGTCTATGCCGCCCGTGCCTCAGGGGTCCAGCCGATCGCTTCCGTTTACTCCGACATCGCCGACGAAGAGGGCCTGGCGGCCTACATCCGCCGTGAACGTGGGCTCGGCTTTGACGGCATCGGTTGCATTCACCCGCGCCAGATCCCGATTGTCCACCGTGAGATGACCCCGACCGAGGCCGAAGCCGCCAAGGCCGTACGCATCGTGCGTGCCGCGCGCGAGGCCGAATCGCGGGGCCTTGGGGCGGTTGCCGTCGGCTCCAAGATGGTCGACCCCCCGGTCGTCAAACAGGCCTTCCGTACCGTCGAATTGGCGGTTTCGGGAGGAGTTCTGGCCGAAGATTGGGATCAGGAGGACGCATGACCAAGCTCGAACGCAACGCCGCCGGTCGGCTGGTGCCCACCGAGGTCAACGGCCGCGAGTCCGTGCCCTTTGCGGGGATCGGCGGCCATAGGCCGAGCGGACGCAAGACCGCGCCGCCGATATCCACCTGCCTCGATTTCCCCAAAGACGGTGACAAGAGGGTCGGCAGCCTGCGCGAGGCGTTCGAGAAAATCGGACTCGAAGATGGCATGGTCCTCTCTTCGCACCATCACCTGCGCAACGGCGACCTCGTTGCCAACGCCGCCTTTGATGCCGCCGCCGAACTGGGCCGCAATGATCTCATGTGGTTCCCGTCGGCCTCCTTTCCGGTGCATGCCAACCAGTTGCAGCATTTGGACAGCGGCGTCATCCACCACATCGAGGGCTCGATGAACGGGCCCTTGGGCGCCTACTGCTCAGAGGGGAAGATGCGCGGCCTCGGTGTCCTGCGCTCGCACGGAGGACGTTGGCAGGCCATCCAGGACGGTGAGGTCCACATCGATGTCGCCGTCATCGCCGCGCCGACTGCCGATTTCTTCGGAAACGCCACCGGCGACCGCGGTCCCGCCGGCTGCGGCCTGCTGGGTTTTGCCCTCGCCGACTCGATCTATGCCGACAAGGTCATCGTCGTCACCGACAATCTCGTTCCCTTTCCCTGCATCCCGTGGCAGATTCAGGGCAACAACATCGACGTCGTGGTCGAGGTTGGCTCGATCGGCGACCCGGCCAAGATCGTCTCCGGCACCACCCGCATCACCCAGAGTCCTGACCGTCGCCGGATCGCCGAGTTGGCTGCGCGCTTCTGCGCCGAAGCCGGCATCATGAAGCCCGGCTTCTCCTTCCAGGCGGGCGCCGGAGGCACCACCCTGGCCTTCGCGATCTACCTGCGCGACCTCATGCGCTCGGCCGGCGTCACGGCGCGGTTCGCACGGGGGGGTTCCAACCAGTACATGACCGCCATGCTCGAGGAAGGCCTCGTCGAGTACATTCTCGACGGTCAGACCTTCGATCTCGAGGGCGTGCGCTCGATGAATCAGGATCCGCGTCACATCAACACCTCGCCATTCACCTCCTACAACTTCCACGGCAAGGGTAATTTCGCCTCGATGGTCGATGTCGCCGTCCTCGGAGCTACCGAAGTCGATCTCGGGTTCAACGCCAACGTCGTGACCCATTCCGACGGCCGTCTGTTGCACGGGATCGGCGGCTGGCAGAACTGCCTCGCCGCCAAGTGTTCTATGCTGCTCGTGCCCTCCTTCCGCGACCGCATCCCCGTCATCGTGGACGAGGTCACGACCCTCTGCGGCCCGGGCGAGCTGATCGACGTCGTCGTCACCGAACGCGGCATCGCTGTCAATCCCCGGCGTCAGGATCTGCTCGACGCCGCCGCCGGCTCGAACCTGCCGATTCGCCCGATCGAGGACATCAAGGCCGAGTTGGATCGCATCTGCGGCGTCCCGGCAAAGGTGGAAAAGAGCGAAGATCCGGTGGCCGTCGTCAAATGGGTGGATGGAACCATCATCGACACCGTGTGGCGGGTCATTCGCGAGGAAATCCAAAGCAGCGCGTGATGACCGGAAGAATCGCCCAGCCTTTCGACCTCCCGAAACGCAGCGGGTTGGTGCATAGCGCGAATCTCCCGCGGCGCCAGCGGTCCGAGACGTGACTCCGGCCTTCTGAGCCGCTGCGCGGCTCAGCTCGGCGTTTTCCGAGAGGGACGGACAGCAACAATGGCGGATCACTCACCCTGTCCCTCTCGGAAACTCGCCTCGGCGGCCTTTCCTGTTTTTCAACCCCAGCCTTCTGGATCGCCCGGCGGCGACCCAGCGTCGCTATGAAGCGAAGCCACGAGAAAGCCAATTGCAGGGACTGCGGCTTCGCTTCACACGCGAGCGGCGGCCTCTCACTCAACCTCAACCGGGAGAACCGTATTTGATCGCGCTTCCCGTGAAGAGTCAGGCCAGGTCATTGTGCGGAAGGTGGGAGATTCGCGTTTCGTTTATCCGGCACAATGACTGAACTGGCACTTCCGATGGAAGCGCCATTCGCCCGTCTGCGAACGCGCCACCGATCCGGTGTTCAAGGTCGTGGGACCTCGATACCACGAAACGGCCCGCTGGACGGGCGTGCGGGGTCCGCCCTTGTGCTGCGGGCCCCAACGCTTGAGCGGGAGCACAAGGGCCGACCGGGCTTGCCCCGGGAACCGCGTTCAATAACGGCCCTCCCGGTAACGAGGTAGGCCGTCGCTCGTCTCGGCTTCGGGCCCGGCTTTCCGTTCATATGACCCTTCCTTCCCGGGCCCGCAGACGGGGCGACGCCGAGCCGCGAAGCGGACCGGTAGGCCGGG
>JAIOSJ010000247.1 GCA_021107705.1 Thermoanaerobaculales bacterium
AACCACCACGCGGTCTCCATCGAGCATCTTCGTTAGGGCCCTTTCGAGTTCTCCCTGGACGGTTGCCCCCCTCTTCTGAAGTTGCCATCCCATGAAAGGCGTCCCAAGATAGGACACGACGATTCGGTAGCGCTGTTTCACATCAGTATGGTCGCATGGATTGCATCGGAGGATCCCCCAACCATCGGGTCTTAGCACGATAAAATTATTCTTTGGTTGAACCGGTGAGAATTTCGGTAAAGTAGGGTCATGAATGCTCTCATACTGCTTGCCGCCTTGACCCTGTCTCCAGACCTGCTTGGCTGTTCGGATGTCTCGCGCTTCGGTACACCATTCTTCGAAGACGTGGGTCGCGAGGCCCTGCAGGAAACAGCCCTTGAGCGGTTGCCCGGGCCGTCGGGTCTGGTCGAGTTGTGGAAATCCGGAGAGCTGAAGCGCTACCAGAAATTGGCCATTCTCTTGGGTGGGGCAGCGTTCCATGACCCGCTGCTTCTGCCCGTCTACCGGGAAGGACTCCAGGCGGCCGACCTTCGGATTCGCCAGGCTGCGGCCTATGGTTATCGGGATTTGATCGGAGAAGAACCCCCGGATGTCTTCAATGGCTTTTCTCTGAGCGATGCACGGGCCCTGATGGGGGAGCTTGATGCGGTGGCTTTCACACTGAGGGAGAGACCCTTGGTCGAGATGTGGCTCGCGTCGGCTCTGGCGGCGGAGGGGCGTCGTCCGCCCGGTTGGCGGGGTGTGATCATGAAGAGGGGAGTGGCCGATTGTCTGCGGTCGGTTGAGCGATTGGCTCACCCGGAGGATCTTGGACTCTTGGTTCAGGCGTATGAATTGGCCGAGAACCGGACCACCAGACTTGGTCTCTTGCGGATGATTGAGCGATTCTCCCTTCGCATCTTTCTCCAGGGGCCGCAGGGGCAGACAAAGGCTTGGGGAGCAGAGGTTTACGATTTCGGCCTCACGCGCCTCGATTCGTGGCTCAGGGTAAATTGTGATCTTGACCCGGAGTCAGTCTTGACGGCGGGGTTCGAGGCCATCGGAATTCGCGGTGTACAGCCGTTTGAGCCCCAGGGATGCGAGGCATGGTTGTTGTTGCTCGATCAGGGCGCCCACCAATGGTGGCCGCTTGCTGCGGGTCAGATCTATAGCTGCGGTGGGCCGGCGATTGATTTCTCCGAATCTTACTCGAGCCAAGACAAGAACAAGAAAAAGCGTAACCGCCTCAAAGCGTGGTATGGCCGATAATCGAGGGCAAATCACCGAGACATAAAACCAACGAAAACCGGAAGACTGTTAGGCCGGCGAGTTCAGAGACATGGAGATCGCCATCTGGTTTGTGGGCACAGGTAGAATGGATTAATGCCTGAATTCGTTTTTGATGATGCCGGCACCCAACGTCGCGTCTCGATGCGAGACGGAATGACGATCGGTAGGTCAAGCGATAACGGTCTCGTTCTACGTGATTTTTCGGTGTCCCGGCGGCATGCCAGCCTTGAGGAAAAGGATGGGGTCTTTTGCGTCCGAGATCTCGACTCCACCAACGGGGTCAAGGTGAACGACACCTTCGTCACCGTCGGAAACCTGGGTCCCGGCGACAAGGTCGTCATAGGTAATTTTGAACTTGAGGTGTGCGACCCTCACGTCGAGACCACAGGATTTTCATCCGCCACCTTCCTTCGACCAATCACAGAGTTCAATCAGGATTATGGCCTCGAGGGGGAGTCGTCCGGGGTCCAAGCCCTTGCCGAGCCCGGTGAGCGTGGGCGAGTCTTCGAAATCCTGGCCCAGGTTGCCAAAATTCTGATCCAGGTCGAAGACCTGAACCCGGTTTTGGAAAAGGTCATGGGTGTCGTGTTCGAACATCTCCGGGTCGTTCGGGGGTTCATCGTCTTGTTCGACGATTCCGGAGAGCCGAAGCTTGAGCTCTTCAGGGCGGAGGAAAAGGACAAAGGCGGGATCCCGGAAGTGCCGATATCGCGGACGATTCTCGATACGGTCGTCGGTCAAAAGGTTGCGGTTCTAACCCATGATGCCCAGACCGACCAGCGTTTTGATGCGGGCCAGAGCATTCGCATGCACCACATCCGCTCCGCCATGTGCACACCGTTGTGGCATCGCGAACGGGTCATCGGTGTGATTTATGTCGATTCCCCACTGCACGTCGGCTCCTTCTCGGCCACCGATCTGGACCTCCTCACGGCACTCGCCAACTATGCCGCGGTTGCGATTGAGCGGGCAAAACTGAACGAGCGGATTCGTGCGGAGCAGGCTTTACGAGACCGTTTGGTTCGTTACCATTCTCCAGCGGTTATCGAGGCGGTTCTGGCACGGCCCGAGCGCGAGGAACCGGTCGTCACCCTTCGTGAGACATCCATTCTCTTTGCCGACATCGTTGGTTTTACGACCCGTTGCGAGACATCGCCTCCAGAGGAGGTTGCGGCCTTTCTGAGCCAGTTCTTCTCTCTCGCAGGAGATGCCGTCTTCGAATTCGGCGGAACGCTCGACAAGTTTATCGGCGATGCCGTCATGGCCTTTTGGGGGGCCCCTCTGCCGCAGGATGATCACGCCGAGCGCGCGGTGCGGAGTGCGCTTTCCATCATGCAAGGTGTCGAGGGGTGGAATGACCAGCGGCACGAAAAAGGTCTCGATCCGGTATTTATCCGAATCGCCATCCACTCGGGCCCTGTGGTTGTTGGAGACATCGGGTCAGCCACCCGTGTGGATTACACGGTCTTGGGAAATACGGTGAACATCGCGGCTCGGCTCGAAGAATTCGCTGAACCGGGCCAGATTGTCATCGGTGAGACCACCCAGGTGGCGGTGAAGGACCTCATCCCGACCGAACACCTCGGGGACGTCGCCCTCAAGGGGCTGTCGCGAAAGATCGCAGTGTTTCGCGTGATGTGTGAGGGTTCGGAGAAGTGATGCAGCTGGAAAACCTCGTCTTCGTAACATCCAATCTCGGCAAGCTCCGAGAGGTGGAAGCCGTACTCGAGGTCGATCTGGAACATCGGGCTCTCGATGTTGTGGAAATCCAGTCTCTGGACCTCAAAGAAGTCGTTCGTCACAAGGCGGGTGTTGCCCAACAGCGCATCAACCGACCGGTCCTCGTGGAAGACACTTCTCTCGAACTCGCAGGAATGAACGGCTTTCCGGGGCCATTGGTTCGCTGGCTTCTGGCTGCCGTAGGGCCGGAAGGCATCTGTCGCCTTGCCGACGCCTATGGCGATCGCGGGGCGACGGTTCGCTGTCTCGCCTGCGCCGCCGACGGCCATCACGAGGTCTTCGGCCTCGGGGTGGTGGAGGGCACGATTGCCGGGCGACCGAAGGGGCGCCAGGGATTCGGTTGGGACAGTGTGTTTCTCCCGGCGGGAGGTCGAGGAATGACATTCGCTGAAATGGACTCGGTCGAAAAAAATCACATTTCTCATCGAAGAATGGCGCTCGAGGAACTCAAAAGGGCGCTGAGAACCGGGGCTTGAGGTTTTTTCGAAGCCTGTAGTCCTCCAAAGTTTCCGGATAGGAATGCTAGGCTCCGTTCGTGCGTGAGGAATTGCGATCGAAGAGGACGTCAGAGATCCGGCGCATGTTCGGGCGAATTGCCCGCCGTTACGATCTCTTGAATCGGGTTCTGTCTCTCGGCAGAGATCGTGGATGGAGGCGTCTGTTGGCGCAAAGGGTCGTAGCGACTCGACCACGCCTCATCCTCGATATCTGTACCGGCACAGGTGATGTCACCCTTGCTTTCGATCCGAATCTCGCAACCCTGGGCAGTGATTTCTGTCTGCCGATGCTGGTGTTGGCGAAGAAAAAAGCGGCGGCGCGCCGCCGAGTATTGCCTCTTTTTGCCGGGGACGCCATGCATCTCCCACTCAGGGATGGGTCCGTGGATGTCGTGACCGTTGCTTTCGGCGTCCGAAATTTCCAAGAATTGGAGATCGGGCTTGTGGAATTAATGAGGGTCCTGGTTCCGGGTGGCGTGCTGCTGATCCTCGAGTTTTCCCGACCGCAGGGACTGTTCGGTCCTATCATGCGCTGGTGGGTCCGAACTGTTCCGCCGCGGGTGGGCCGGTGGATCTCGGGCGATCCCGAGGCCTATCGATATCTGCCGGACTCGGTGAGCACCTTCCCAAGCGGCGAAGACATGTGTGTTCTGTTGACGAAACTCGGACTGACCACGGTGCGGGCGCGGGCCCTGACGGGAGGAGTTGCGACCCTCTATGAGGGAGTGACCCCTCCGGAATGAGAGGATCTGATGGAAGACCGGAAAATTCTCAAGGGCAGTGCAACAGCAGCCGAAATCCGAGACGAGGTCTTGACTGAGGTTCAGGAGTTCGCTCGTCTCGGGGTGGCGCCCCGACTCGACGTGGTGTTGGTGGGTGAGGATCCGGCATCGAAGGTCTATGTGGCTTCTAAGGCCAAGACCTGTGCCGAGTTGGGGATGAGGTCGCAGACCCACATTCTGACCGCCGACACCTCGCAGGAGACGCTGGAGGGCCTGATCGACCGCCTCAATGAGGACGCCGACGTCGACGGCATTCTCGTTCAGTTGCCGCTGCCGGGCGATCTCGAAGCCCACCGGGTTCTCGAACGTCTGGATCCGCAAAAGGATGTGGATGGTTTCCAATCCGAAAACGTCGGCCTGCTTCAGCAGGGCCGTCCCCGCCTGGCACCCTGTACACCCGCCGGTGTGATGGAATTGTTGCGGCGGGAAGGCATCGATCTCAAGGGCGCCGGCGCGGTTGTGGTCGGCCGCTCGGACATTGTCGGGAAACCGATGGCGATGATGCTTTTGCACGCACACGCCACCGTGACTCTGTGCCACTCGCGTACCCGTGATCTGGCGAAAGTGACCCGGGGAGCGGACATTCTGATCGCGGCGGTTGGGGTTCTCGGACTGATCGGCGCCGATCACGTGCGCAACGGCGCCGTTGTGGTCGATGTCGGTATGCACCGGGTTACGGACGCTCAAGTGGTCGAGAAACTCTATGGAGACAACGCAAAGAAAATGGCGGCCTTTGCGAAACGCGGGGCCGTTCTGTCCGGGGACGTCGACTTCATGGCGGTGTCGCCGAAGGCGTCGCGCATCACCCCTGTTCCAGGAGGCGTCGGCCCGCTGACCATCGCCATGCTGATGGCCAACACCGTGAAGGCAGCACGGCTTCGGCGCGGGGTCTGATGGTGGAAAAAAGGACCTGCAGAGTCGGGTTGACCGGCGGTCTGGCGAGCGGAAAGTCGACGGTCGCGGCCCTTCTCGCCCAGAAGGGCGTGCCGGTGTTCGACGCCGATGATGCGGTCCACGGATTGTATGCAGCCGGGGCCTCAGGCGCCCGCGCAGTCGGTGAGATCTTCGGCCCGGACATTTTGACGAACGATGGTTCGGTTGACCGGGAGGCTCTCGCAGCCCGGGCCATGGGAGATGCTGAGGCCCGCGATCTTCTCAATCGGACGATACATCCGCTGGTTCGGCTCGAGGTCGAGCGTTGGTTTTCGACGGTTGGAGAACCGGTCGCCGTCACTGAGGCCGCCCTCCTGGTCGAGACAGGCTCATGGCGGGCCTACGATGTCCTGATGGTCGTGAGTTGTCGGCCGGACCAGCAACTGGAGAGGGCGCTGGCACGTGGTCTCTCTTTGGAGAGGGCGCACACCATCTTCGGCGCCCAGGCCCCACTTGAAGAAAAGCTCGCAATCGCCGACGTCATCGTGGATAACAGCGGCCCTGCCCACGACCTGGAGACCGAAGTGGAGAGAGCATGGCTTGAGGTCCTTCGAAGCTGTTATTCCTCAGCCGGCGCCAACCATTCGGTTTCGTAGGCGTCGGTCAGGGGCACGACGCACAGGAAACGGATCGGAACCAAGCCCCGATTCTCGTATGATGGGTAGTTGTTGCGCCATAACGTGGGGCCTCCCGGAGACGAATATACCGCTTCGAGTGGTAGCATCAGCTCATGTTGGAACGGCTGGCGGTACGGAGTCTCGGCATCATCGAAGAAGTTGAGGTGGAATTGTCTTCCGGTTTCACCGTGCTCACCGGTGAGACGGGCGCCGGCAAAAGCCTATTGGTGGAGTCCCTTGAACTCCTGGCGGGAGCGAGGGCGAGTGCCGAGCTGGTGCGCACAGGTGACGGACGTCTCCGGGTCGACGGGTGGTTCGCGGCGCCTTCCGGACCCGAGTTCGAGGGCCTTCTCGAGGAATTCGGTCTGGAACAGGATCAAGAACTCGTCATTCGGCGCGAAGTGACGGCCTCGGGGCGCAGCAGGTGTTGGGTCAACGATGTTGCGGTGACCGCCGGTACCCTGCGGCGTCTGGCGCCCAGCCTGCTGGCCATTCATGGTCAGCATGACCAGTTCGGGCTCGCGGATTCAGCGGTCCAGCGCCGGTTGGTGGATCAGTATGGAGATCTTGGCGCTGAGGTTGATCGCGTGGCCGAGGCATGGCGACTGTGGGCAGAGGCCGCCACGGCTCTCAAACAATTGCAGGATGCCCGTGCTCACCGCCGGGACCGCCTCGATGCGATTTCGTTTCAACTTGCTGAAATCGAAGGCTTGAATCCTGAACCTGGTGAAGACGAACAGTTGAGAAATCTGCGCCGGCGGCTGCGTCATGCGGTGAGGCTGCAGGAACTGTCCGCAGAGGTCCTGGGGGCGCTTGGAGACAACGAACACGCGGTTGTCGGGGAACTCGCTCGTGCAGAGCGGGCGGTGGCGGAAATGGAGCAGTGCGGCCTTGAGATAGGCGAAGCCTCGGAGCAGTTGAAGGAAGCGCGCGTGATCGTCGAGGAGGTCTTGCGCGAGATCAGCGAGAATGAAAAAGATTGTGTCGAAGACCCGCGAGAACTCGAGGATGTTGAGGGGAGACTCCACCGTCTCGAGCAACTCATGCTCAAGTATGGCCATTCCATCGACCAGGTCCTGGAGCACCGAGATTCCCTGGTGCAGGAGCGCTCGGAACTGGGTGATGTCGAGGACCGCTTGGAGAAGGCACGAGAGGCAACAGAGGAAGGGCTCAAAAATTATGACCGGTGCGCGCAGAAACTCCACCGGCGCCGCGTCAAATCTGCCGAAAAGTTGGTAGCCGAAATATCGGCCGTGCTCGCCAATCTCGAGATGGCCGGCACGCGATTGGATTTCCGGTGGGCGCCGCTCAATGATCCGACGAGCCCCCTTAAGCGGGGCGGCAAGCCCGTCGCCTTCGCCGCAGAGGGCGTCGAAGAGGCAGAGCTGATGTTGGCGGCCAACCCCGGAGAAGAGCTTCGGCCGATGGCCAAGATCGCCTCCGGAGGAGAGCTTTCGCGCCTTCACCTGGCCCTTCGGTCGGCCCTGCGGCGCCGGGGTTCCCAGGCACATCTCACCCTGTTGTTCGACGAAGTGGACAGCGGCCTCGGTGGACGGGCGGCTTCGGCTCTTGGAGTTCTGTTGGCCGATCTTGCGACCCGCGACCAGGTGTTGGTGGTGACCCACCTCGCCCAGGTTGCCGGTCGGGCCGGTGCCCAACTCGAAGTGAAGAAAGTCGTTCAAGAAGGACGGACCGTCACCCAGATACTGCCCCTGGTCGGTGAGGCTCGGGTTTTGGAAGTGGCTCGTATGTTGGCAGGAGAGAACCTCAGTGAAGCGGCCCAGACTCACGCCCGAGAACTCTTGGAAAGCCCCAGAAAACCCTGATGGAGCAGCTCCCTTTCATCGAGAGGGCCGACCTTGATACGGCAGTGGCGGCCGCCCTCAGAATTCTTCGGAGTGACGGCGTCATCCTGATTCCGACCGAAACCTTCTACGGTCTTGCGGGCAATCCCTTTTCTGCGGTGGCGGTTGAGCGTGTGATGGCCCTCAAGGGCCGGCCGCGGAGAATTCCCTTGCCTGTTCTCGCGGCGGACTGGCGACAGGTCGAGGATCTGGTTGAGGTCCCCGAGGGTTTTCGCGGTTACCTTGAGCGGAGTTGGCCTGGTCCCCT
>JAIOSJ010000049.1 GCA_021107705.1 Thermoanaerobaculales bacterium
CCGACCTCGGAGGCGGCCAAAGCCCGACCAACAACGGGCGACTCCACATTTCGGTTGAGAGCGGCGCCGGAAAGATCATCGCCTTCGGCTCCGGCATCGCCAACACCTCCCAGGACCCTTCGACATTTGAGATGCTCTTCGAGCCCACCTCCTCCGCCGGCGACGGCGACATCACCGCCGTCCACGCGGGTGACGGATTGGACGGAGGCGGCGACTCGGGCGACGTCACCCTGTCGATCGCCGATGGCGGCGTTTCCGAACAGATGTTGGCGAACCGCGCCGTAACGACCGCCAAGATGAGCGGCGTCGGGGCCTCCGGCGGCCAGGTTCTCAAGTACGACGATTGCCAGGAAACCGTTTTCTGGGGCAATGATCAGAACGATGGGCTCAGGCTCCCGTACTCGGAGTCCTACAATTACTGGCAGGCAGCTGCATTCCAGGTCGAAAATCCCTCGGGAATCGCAATCTCGGCGCTCAGCAGTTCGAGCGACGTGGCCGCCCTGGATGCGTCGGGCTCTCGGGTCGCGATCGACGCCTCGACAACGGCAAGCTCAGGAACCGTGTGGACGATCAAAGCGACGAGCACGGCTCCTGGCGGCGCAGCGGTGATCGGTACCGTAAATCCTACTTCAGCGGCAGGAGATCTGGCCGGCGTATGGGGTGAGGCGATGGTCCCTGGAGGCGTGGGGGTCGTGGGTCGCAACTTCTCAACGTCCGGCAACAACGTCTACGGCGTCCTTGGTCTTGCAAAAGGAAACGGGGGCAGTTCCTACGGAGTGTGGGGGAAGACAGCGTCGGCTGGAGCCGGTGCAACCGGCGTACGCGGCGATGCTCAGGCCGCCTCCGGTACAACCTACGGCGTACTCGGCCACAGCGACAGCAGCGGCGGTGTCGGTGTCCGAGGCGAGGCGCCCTACACCGGCGTCCAGGGAACCACTACGGCGACATCCGGTCAGGTAACAGGGGTCTGGGGTTGGACTCAGTCGGCAGACGGCAACGGCGTCTTCGGATTCAACAACAACACCGGTTGGGGCGCCAAGGGTGTCGTTGGAAAGACCATGGGCGGTGGGGGAAGCTCCGGTGTGTACGGCGCCGCCTTCTACTCGGGCGCAGCCGGGGTGATGGCCGAGAACACAGGAGGAGGCTACGCATTCTGGGGCTCCAGCGTCAGCGGAACCGGTCTCAAAGTCAAGGCCGGTGGTTCGGTTCTGGCCGAACTGTGGGATATCTCGGGCAGTGACAACAGGCGATGGTTCGTCTCGAATACCGGCGACGTCTATGCCGACGGGACCTTCCATGCAGGTGGCGCCGATTTCGCGGAGATGGTGCCCGCCCGACAGAGAGACCTGGAACCAGGCGATGTTGTCGTCATGACCGCTGACGGTCGCCTGGCGCAGAGTTTCGAGGCTCATCAGGCCTCAGTCGTCGGCGTCGTCTCCACCCGACCGGGCTATCTCGGCGACCTCTACCGGGACGTGGACGAGCGAGAGAAGATTCCGCTGGCCGTCATCGGCATCGTCCCAGTCAAGGTAACGGCCGCCGCCGGGCCGATCCGGCCCGGCGACATGCTTACGCAGTCGGCTATTCCAGGCACGGCAATGCGATCCCGCAGAATCGTCCCGGGAACGGTCATCGGCAAGGCGAAGGTAGGCCTGGAAACCGGCGAGGGTCGCATTCGGATGCTGGTGATGCTCAGGTAGTTGAAACCGTTTCGATGCTCGAACATCTGCCTGCAGTAGAATGAGACTGTGACTACCGGTCCGTCTCCAAAGATCCACAAACTGATCCAAGAGAGCTTTGAATCGGAAAGATCCGGTGATATCGGCGCCGCGATCCAGACTGCTCGCGAAGCTCTCGGACAGGCCAACGACCACGGCGGAGACCGGGAAAGGGCTGCCGCTCTTGCATGCCTCGCCTACCTTTACGATCACATCGGAAAATTCGACGAAGCTCTGAAGCTGGCAGAGGATGCCGTTGGGCTTTCCGGAGACGACCCGAAGGTTCAGGTTGATGCCCTGATGACACAGGGGATCTGTCTCAGTGATCTCGGCCGGCTTGCCCAGACCGAGCAGTGTTTGCTGGCGGCGATGGAGCTGGCGCGCGAACAGGGTTACCTCAAGGCCATACAAAAATGCCTTCACGTTCTCTCGGCCGGTGTTTATCTTCCCAGGGGGCAGTTCGAACTCGCCATTGCGGCCGATGAGGAATCGCTCCATATCGCGGAAGAGCTGGACCTGCACGATCTTCGTTGGTTTCCTCTCGTGACCCTGGGCTGGCTGTACTGGGCCACCGGAAAGCGGCCTCAAGCTCTGGAAACACTGAAGAGCTTGAGGGAAGCGGTTCAACCCTACTCGATGGGAGACGGGTATTGCTGCTGTCTGGCTGCGGACCTCGCCCAGGATGGTGGTGTTTCGGAGGAGGCGCTCGCCCAGTACGCCAAGGCTCGTTCCATCGCCGACATCATCGGCGATCCCGGTCTGGGCGCCGAACTCCGCACGGGACTGAGCCGATATCATCGAAGATATGGATGTGCATCGACCGCATACAACTGGGCCTGTGATGCCGTCAATGTCGCCGAACGAGCACACTCCAGTCCGACTCTTGGCTGGGCATTGATCGAGAAAGCCCGTTGTCGATGGAGTCTTGGAGATTTCAAAGGCGCCAAACTCGAATTTTATCGCGCAATCGATCACGCAGAGTCCCTCGGCGCCCGCTTCGACCTTGCCGGAGCCCAATTGCTGCTGGCTGCCATGCTCTTTCAGCACGAGGATGAAGCTGCAGCAAGAGTGTGGGCTGAGGCAGTTCAGAACATCCGCAGCGGAGGCTATTGGTTCCTGGTGGAACGGGAACGAGCCCTGGTTTTCCCCCTGATCGCCTTTTCCCTGAATAACGGGGATCAAGCCGCGTCACGCTCAGCAACCGAGATGCTCTCACATCTTGAACAGATTTCTCCCCCGCCTCTCCACGTTGTCACCCTCGGTTCTTTTGAGCTTCGTCAAGGAAAGGACCTGATTCCTACCAGGACACTGGAAAAACGGCGGGCCGGGGACCTCTTTCGGCTTTTGTTGACCAGCCCGGACCGAAAGATCGAAGGCGATCGCGCGATGGAGGCGATCTGGCCCGAGAAAAGCCCATCGGCCGCCACAGCCAATCTCCACCAAGCTACATCAGCGCTTCGGCGCGCGCTCGAGCCTGATCTCCCCGATCGTTTCCCTTCGCGTTATCTGAAGGTCCATCAAGGAGAGATCTCCCTGCAACTCCCTGGAGAATCACGCGTTGATTTCGAGGAATTCCAAAATCTGTTCAGAAAACGAGAGTTCTCTCGCGCTCTCGATCTTTACGGAGGCGATCTTTTTCCGGGATCGCTCGTCGGAGATGACGCCGTCATCTTTCGCGAGCATCTCAAACAGCAAGCAATTCAGGCGGCACTGAACGTAGCGGCCCAAGAACTCGAAAAGGGAAATTACGAAGCGTCGCTCGAAGCCTGTCTCAAGACTCTGAGGTTGGAACCCTGGCAGGAGAAGAGCGTCTTGACGGGGATGCAGGCCCTGATGGCCCTGGATAATCGGGCAGGGGCTATTCGCATGTATCAGAGGCTCAGCGCATCCCTCCGAGACGAACTGGACGTGGAACCCCAGAACGAACTCCAAGAGTACTTCCGGTCCATCCTCTAAACCTCCCAATCCGGCGGAGTAGGAACCACCACGGTTCCGGCTCCGCCGGATTGGTGTCAGTCATTTGTCAGTCGCCGTCGATAGATTGTCTTTGATGATGATTCGAGATTTTCGAAAACTCGGGGAGGCCTGATGCGAACGATACAGTCCTGCGTCCTCCGCCTGCTCGTCGATAGCGATCATCCTTCGGAACTGCGGGGAAATATCCATTGTGTCGAAGACGGCAACCAATATGCGTTCCAGAATGAGTGGGATCTCTTGAGGGTGCTCAGACTGCTGCATCAGGACTCGCTCCCAGGAAACGAAGACCAACAACGGGAGGAAGAAAGATGCCTTCGGTGAGGATGCGGGCGCTTTCGCGACGGGGACCGGCGCCACGGCTTCGGTCAGTCTCCCAAGCTCAGATGGAGAGATCATCATCGACATGGTCGGCACGCAGGCCAACTGGGTCAGCATATCACCCGGCCCAGGACAGACCGTACGCTGGAGCGAACTGGGCAGCTGGGCCAACGGCGCCTGCTCCTCGAAAGCGGGCGAAGGGGCTACCACCATGTCCTGGAGCTTGAGCGCTTCGGAATACTGGGCGATCTCCGCAGTTGCCCTGAAGGCAACCAGCCTTGGGATCTTCTCGGACGGTTTCGAAGACGGAGACACCATGGCCTGGTCTTCCGCAAGCCGTTAACCAAGGTCCCCACTCCGGTCAAGATTGAAAGCGGCGCCGAATGGCACCGCTTTCATATCAGAATTGATTGCCTACACGCTCCTAGATCAAGGCACCGGACCTACGGCACGGTGTTGCTCCACTCCGTCGTATCGCCGGACTCAAAGCCGTCGCTGAAGATCAGATCCGTCAGGTAGTAATCCTCGATCTCGCCGTCGGTGGCCGGACCGGTATACGTTAAACCTCCAATGGTGTCGAAGCGATATCGGGCAAAGGTCGGCGTCACCACAGTTGCCGGGGCCGTAAAGCTCAGACTGTTGGCGCCGGCGACGACCGGAGTGTTGGTGAACACCTGATCTCCGGTATCAGACCAGCTGCCGTTGCTGTTGAAATCGACCCACGCGTTGATGAAGCCGTTGATCGAGGCGGTGACGGTGACGTTCACGGTACCTCCGGACACGACCGTCCCTGGACTGTGTATGACCCCGTCTTCGTCGTCAAACCCGTCATTGTCGTCCCCCAGAGCCGTGGCCTCGGGTTGTCCATCGAGCTCCGCATCGGGCATCGAAACACCGAGGTACACGCCTTCGACCAGGGTGTGGACCGCACCGGTGGACGTCGAGAGTGTCGGGTAAAGGGGATCGGGGGCGTCGCCCCAGTCGTGGATCGGATCCTCGATCATGACCTCGTAGTCCTCGACCTCGCCTTCCGGGGCCTGCCCGTCGAAGCCGAGCCCACCGGCCGCACTGAATCGGAAGCGCGCGAAGGTGGGGGTCGATGCGATACCCGCAGGCACCTGGAAGATCAAGTTATTGATTCCCGGGTTCAGGAAGTGCGCCGTGAAGATCTGGTCGTGGGGATCCGTCCAGTCGCCGTTGCCGTCGAAGTCGATCCAGGCGTCGAGGAAGCCGGGAACGCTGGCGTTGACATCGACAAAAGCGTTGAACCCCGGAATCAGGGGTGAAGTGAAGAGAACGCCGTCTTCGTCCGGGAGGTTGGCCAGGTCATCGCCCATTGCGTTTGGATGGGGTTGGCCGTCCGGCTCGGCGTCTGGCGGGCCGCCCATGAAGGTCGCACCGTCAATGATGTGCCGCGCTCCGTTGTTGATGAATAGAGTCGGGTAGGACGGGTCGGGGGCGTCACCGAAATCCATGAGCGGCGGTTCATCGATGAAGACTTGGTAGTCTTCGACCTCGCCGTCCGGAGCGTTGCCCGTGGGCGTAAGAGCGCCCGTCGTCGTCACGCGGAACCGGGCGAAGGTGAACCCCGGTATCGCAGCGGCCGGGATGGGCAGGAGAAAGACATTGGGACCGGCAGGTAGGGTCAACCCGGAAAAGAGGAGGTCGATGGGATCCAGCCAGCTGCTGTTGGCGTTGAAGTCGATCCAGGCACTGATGTCGCACGGGGCCGACACCACAACCGTCATCTGAGTATTTTGGCCGGGAACCAGTGGACCTTGGAAGGTCACACCATCTTCGTCGTCCGGGCTGCCGGCCAGGTCGTCGCCAGTCGCCGTCGCATCGGGCTGGCCGTCGGGTTCTGCGTCAACCGTCACTCCCAACATCAGACCGCCGCCCAGAGTATGGTTGGCGCCATTGTTCGCCGCCAGAGTCGGGTAGGGCTGATCGGGGGCGTCACCCCAGTCGACGGGCAACGGCTCACCGGTGATGACAAATGCCTGGTCAAGAGAGACCGGGGGATCTACCAATATCGGGTCGAACAGTTCCTGCCAGCCCCCCCCCTCGTCGAGGAAGACCGAGTCGTCGTTCCAGTGGTCGAGTGAGGTCTTCCAACCCCACACCGGTGGTCCGTCCAGCACTATCTGGACGACCAGCCAGTAGATCGTCCCCTCTTCCTGGATGAATGCCTCTCCCTCCGGGATGAAGAAGTTGTACTGCCAGGTATTCCAGTGATTATCCGGTTCAACGACACCGTTGAAAGGATCGAACCAGCCCTGGAGCGAGGAGTCTCCATACGGCCTCTCGATGAATGTGCCGGCGGGGAAGTCGTGCCCCCAGAGGAGTTCCCGGGGATGGCTGAAGGGAACACCATTCGCCGGTTGGTCGCTCCAGATTTCCAGGTGAAAGCCGACGATCGGGAACACCTCGTCATTGAACCAGGAACCCCAGATGTGGATGTCAGAGACGTAGCCGGTCTCGGTGCACATCCAGTCGTCTGCGACCGCCGAGGGGACGCTGGCCGATACGTCCCACCCGTTGGGATCGGGCAGTTGCGGGTAGTGCATCTTGTGGCCGTCCTCGGGATCCCAGTCGGCAAGGACCGGGACCGAAGCCAGGACCAAAAGGGCAAGAAGGACGGGCGCGAAAAACCAACGCATTCGGCACATAGGAGGCCTCCAGACCGTTCGACAATAGATACTCAATAACATAGCTCCCCGGAGCACGACATGCAAGCCTCAAAACGAGTCTTTTCACGGTCAATCGTGAGAGGACATGGATGATTCCTGTGGCGAGGGGGTCAAGACGCTCCTATAGCCTTGAATTCTTTCTCACATTGCGTGAGGAGGCTATCCACCGTCGCCTCCTCCATCGGGGCAGGAATTGGCGCCCGAAGAGTGGCATGCACGGTCCGAAAGGGACTATACTCCCCGGCGACGTCGATGAGGTTTAGTCCGCATTCCTTATGCGGGTTAAGACCCTCTCGACTGTGGGGGTGAGATGACGGAGAAAAGCCTGCGGACACTGGTGATCAGTCTCGTGCTTCTGATGACGGCCCTCATACTCGGGGCGAATGAGCCGCCGCTCCTGGTTCACGTCCAGGTAGCGGATCGTGCCGAGCAGGATCGGGTCGGTGAGATCATCAACCTGGAGGCGAGAACCCGCGGGTTCGACCTCTACGGCTGGGCGACACCCGACAAACTCGAGGAACTCGGACGGCAGGGCTACACCTTCGAGGTAGTGCCTGAGGAGAAGGACACGCGGGCCCTGACCATGTGCATTGATTCGGGTGGACCGCCGTTTGAACCGCCTTTTCCGTGGGATTGCTACCCGACCTACGGCCAGTTCCTCGACATGATGGACTACTGGGCCACGGCCTATCCGTCAATCGTCCGCAAGGTCAACCTCGGCGCCTCGACCAGCGGCGCCCACGACCTGTGGACCCTCAAGATTTCGGACAATCCCGACACCGAGGAGGACGAACCGGAGATCTTTTACACGGCGACGATGCACGGCGACGAGTTGGTCTGTTACCCGACGACCCTCCACCTGATCGACCACATCCTCCAAAACTACGGGAGCGACCCCCAGATTACGGCCTTGGTCAACGGCGCCGAGCTGTGGGTCAATCCGATGGCGAATCCCGACGGAACTTTCAACGGGACCGACACCAGCGTCGCCTCCTCGACGCGCTATATTCCGGGCGCCGGGGTCGATCCCAACAGGAACTTTCCCGATCCTGCCGAAGGCGACCACCCTGACGGCTCGGTCTGGGCCACCGAGACCCTGGCGATGATGGCTTTCGCCGACGCCCGGAGTCTGGTGCTGTCCGCCAACTGTCACTCGGGCGCAGAGGTCGTCAACTATCCGTGGGACACGTGGTCCGCCAGGCACGCCGACGACGCCTGCTATCAAACGGTCAGTCACGTCTATGCCGACAGCGCCCAGGCGGCCAGTCCCTCGGGCTACATGTCGGGCTTTGACGACGGCATCACCAACGGCTACGACTGGTATCGGATCACTGGTGGCCGGCAGGACTACATGAACTTCGTGCACGGCTGCCGCGAGGTGACGCTGGAATTGTCGGACGAGAAGTGGCTGGACGCCGGTTTGTTGGACGATCACTTCGACTACAACCGAGATGCCCTATTGGGCTATTTCGACCAGGCATTCGACGGCATCCGCGGCATTGTCACTGACGCCGTTTCCGGCGACCCGGTCGCGGCGACCGTCAAGGTCGTGGGCCACGACATCGCGGACCAACAGACCTGGGTGTTCACCGATCCGGATGTTGGCGACTACCACCGGATGATCGAAACGGGGACCTGGGACCTGGAGTTTACGGCCGATGGTTACGAGACCACAACAGCCACTGGGATTGTCGTGACTCATGACGCCTCGACGCGGCGAGATGTCCAGATGACGGCGTTGGCGTCGTATTCGATTTCGGGAGTCGTCACCGATGCCTCCACCGGTTTGCCGATCAGTGGGGCCTTGGCGGAACTGACCGACACGTCTCTCGACGCCGTCATGACCAACGGGAGTGGCGCCTACACGATCGCGGGTGTCTGGGAGGGCGTTCACACCCTCGACGTGACGGCCGCCGGCTACGGGGCCTATGAAGAGCAGATCACGGTGGGGGCGGCCAGTACGGTCTTCGACGTCGAACTGGCGCCGATCCAGAAGGCGTTCGACGAGGACTTTGAAGCCGCCGACGGCGGATTCACCGCCTCCGGCTCCTGGCAGTGGGGTACCGACGCCGTAGCCGGGGCCGCCTCGGGCGTCAAGGTCTGGGGTACGGTGATCGGCGGTGTGTACGGCGCGAACAACGCCGATTGGACGCTGGACTCGCCTGAGATCGTGCTGGCCGGTGATTTGGACTCGGCACACCTGGAGTTCGCCCACTGGTTCGAGATTGAAGACGGTTACGACGGCGGACAGGTGTTGGTCTCGGTCGACGGCGGGGCTTATTCTCTGGTCACACCCGACGGGAACTACGACGACTCAACCATCGACGGGTTGGGCGGTCAGCCGGGATACACCGAGGCCAGCGCAGGGTGGGAGACGGCAACTTTTGACCTGGGGACGGAGGAATTCATTGGCCATACCATCGTCGTCAGGTGGCGTTTTGGGACAGATTCTTTCGTAAACGACTACCGGGGCTGGTACATCGACGACGTGAAGGTCCTCACCACCGGCGGCGCCCCTCCGGGACCTCTGGTGTTCACGGACGGATTCGAAAACGGCGAGACCTCCGCGTGGAGTGCGACTGTGGGCGGAGGCAGTTGAACCGAACGCGGTTCGGCTTTCCAGGCAGAGCGTTCGCTGACACGTGGACGGCGCTTCCCGACGGGACGTGCCCCCCCCTGACGTTCTTCCAGATGTCGCTCGCCAACGATACGCGACGCTGAAGAACGTCAGGGTTGGCAATCCTCGGGGATGTCGGTTCGACCTCGGTTCTCCCGGGAACGAGGCAGGCCGCCGCTCGCGTGTGAAGCGAAGCCGCAGTCCCTGCAATTGGCTTTCTCGTGGCTTCGCTTCATAGCGACGCTGGGTCGCAGCCAGGCGATCCAGAAGGCCGGGGTTGGAAGGACCCACAGCACCGCCCGCGGGGATGGCTATCAACTATGTTTCTTCATCCGCGGGGCGTTACACCTGGTTGAGTCGCCTTCCCGAAAGTGGCCTGGTTCGTGGCCCCGGCCTTCTGGCGCACCTCAAGGTGCACCAGCGTCGCATAGTCTTCGTGCCCGGGATTACAGAGTAATACAAACAGGAGTCCGGCCCCGAAGACAACGCGAGCGACGGCCTACTCGCCTGCCGGAACGACTGATTTTGAGCGCCCTTCCCGCGGCGAGCCAGGTCGGACCTTTTGCTCCCGCCCAAACGAAACGACCCGCAGCAAAAGGTCGGACCAGGCACGCCCGTCCGAGGTGCCGTTTCGTGGTGTGGAAGGGCCACGATCTCGACCATCACTCCGGCCTGAAGGGCCACATCCCCCGATCACGAGTTCGTCAGGGAAAGCGCAGCATCCGACCATTGCAACTGACAATTGAGCAAGCCAACACTAAATGCCTTGATAAGCAGTAGTTAACCTCTGGCGAAGAATGTTAAATATGCTTGACTAACTGGAGAAACATGCTTAGAGTGTCGTTCGATCGTGGTCAAGAGATAGAGACGCGGTCACAAAAAGGGGACTAAAATGCACCGGTTGTTAATTGTTTCGATAGCATGGTTTCTCATCCTTGGCGTGGGCGGGGACGTAGGGGCCGACGAACCGCAGTGTTCCATCAAGGGTCATGTCAAAGCCCAGGACGGCAATCCGATCCCGGGCGCCAAGGTCGTGGTCGAACAGACCGGGATGGTAACGACGACCGATGAGGCGGGCTTCTTCTGCTTGACTGAGGTCCAGTCGGGAACCTATCACCTCTTGGTGTCCGCGGCCGGCTACCACAACCGTCACTCCCACCCGATCCATGTCAACGGCGGGGAGACGACGGTGGATGTGGTCCTCCAGCATACCTTCCGATCGGAGACGGTCGTCACGGCCACCCGCACCGAAAAGAGGCTGGACCAGGTTCCGGTTCGGACCGAAGTCGTCACCTCCGAGCAAATCAGGGTCAGTGAGTCGCGCACGTTGGCGGACGCCGTCGAGTGGACGACCGGCGTCCGGGTGGAGTCCAATTGCCAGAACTGCAATTTCTCTCAGATCAGAATGCTGGGGTTGGATGGGGCCTACACCCAGATCCTGGTCAACAGCCAGGCCCTGGTGTCCTCGTTGGCCCAGGTGTATGGGATCGAACAGATTCCCGCGCGGATGATCGAGCGGCTCGAGATCGTCAAGGGTGGCGGTTCCGCCATCTACGGCTCAGGGGCTGTCGGGGGAGTGGTCAACGTCATCCCCCGGGAACCGGTTGAAGGGGGCGGCATTCTCGAGAGCCGGTTCGAATGGATCGACGGGTCTCCGGCGCACTCAATCTCCGGATCGATGGATTGGGTCTCGCCGGACCGCGAGACCGCCTTCACGGTGTTCGGGCAGACCGACGAGATCCCGGGGATTGATATCGACGGGGACGGCTTTACCGAAGTCAGCAGACGACGATTCGACGCAATGGGTGTCCGAGGTCTGCAATATCTATTGGACGGCAAGGCCCGACTGAGCATGGACTTCACTCATATCACCGAGGATCGGCGAGGCGGGAACAATCTGGACCTCCCGGAGTTCATGACGGACGTCACCGAGAGTATCGACTCGATCCGGAACACTGCGAATCTCTCATGGCTGCACTCGCCTGGAGGCCTCTTCGACTATCGCCTGAGCGTCGCCTGGGCCGATACCTCTCGGGAGACCTACTACGGATCGGGCGGTGACCCGAACGCCTATGGCTCGACCGAGAACCCTCTGTGGATCGTCGATGCGCAGTTTAATCAAGGCCTGGGCTCTCACACTCAGACCTGGGGGGCTCAGTACTCCACCGATGAACTCAATGATCAGCAGCCGGCCTACGACAGATTGATCGAAGACACCTACAGCAATTTGGGCATCTACCTCCAGGACGATTGGGTGCTCGCCAAGGGTTGGGAATTGGTTTTCGGGGCCAGGATCGATGATTTCTCCGAGTTGGACAGCTCGATCGTGTCGCCGAGGGCGGCTCTGATGTGGTCGCCGACGCCGCTCGTCAATGTACGGGCTTCGGTTGCTCAGGGCTTCCGCGGTCCCCAGGTCTTCGACGAGGATCTCCACATAACCCAGGTCGGCGGGGAAGGCCAGGTCATCCGTAACGATCCGGACCTCGAGGAGGAAAGGTCGCTCAACTGCGTGCTGGGCCTCGAGTGGACGCCCCTGATGGCCGG
>JAIOSJ010000388.1 GCA_021107705.1 Thermoanaerobaculales bacterium
ACTCCGGCACTGTATGCGCCTGTGCTTGGAGGTGGCACGATTCGGGACCTACCCCTGCCAAAGGGAATTCTGGATAAGGTCTCCGAACTCGACCTGCAGGGCCGTGATCTCCGTTACGCCGATTTCCGCAACTCAGTACTGCCAAAGGTGAACATGCTAGGAGCTAATTTGCGCGGCGCGCGGTTCGAGAGGGCTCGCCTTGACTACGCCGCCCTTGGTTGCGCCACACTTGAGAACACTCGCTTTTCGCAGGCATGGATGACAGGTGCATCATTTACGCCGCCCCGTTCAGCTGGCGGAGGCCTCCGGCGATGTCCAGACGGGGGTCAATCAACACGCCTCGAAGATTGTGACCTCAAGGAGGCAAGGTTGGATGGGGCCAGGCTTCGCTGGCTAAAATCCAAGGACTCCGACTTCAGCTCCGCCTTGATGGTCGGATCCGATCTAACAGAATCCGTGTTCGATGGTTCAAAACTGCAATACGTGGATCTGAGGGGGGCAGACTTGTATCGTGCTCGGATAACCCAAGCTGACGCTCTGGGAGCCGATTTTTCTTTTGCATCACTGCGGTGTGTTCGCTTCGTGAAGAGTGACCTGCGCGGGGCGCGGTTTGCTGCAGCGACGCTGGCAGGCGTCAGCCTGCAGGAAACGACCCTTGCCACCACCGATCTAGATCATGCTGATCTTCGCAACCTGAGCGGAGACGTGGAGTCGATAGGCGCTCAAATTGATTCCCGCCCAGCTCAACCACCACCTGAGGTGATAATGCCGGCTCTCGATCCACCACCATGCGCCCTTTGTTCGCCAGGTACCGGCTTCGATTTCGCTGATTGCTGTCCGCCGAACTACATTTTCAGGTTTCGAAATGGCGTGTTGAAACGGATGACATCGGAAGTCGCTTTCTGCGACAATGAAAACCTCGCTCGAGGAATCGTTGGCAGAATCCTTGAATGGCCCGAGCTTTATAGCGGGATGTGGCCGGAAATCGAACCAATGCTCAGAGATGGCACGTGTGAGGCGTGGTCCAAGGTGCCACAAGAAGCCCGCCACGCTGCTGAGCACGTGATGAAGACTGCAGGGGATACCAGGTTCGACCCACACGAAAACCGCGAAGGAGAATCCTGCCCAGAGGTGTCGGTTTCGCCATGAACCCTATAGATTGGTCCTACACATTACCGACTGGCTTCGTTCTGCAACAGGAGACCAGCTTCCGCAGGGGCACAAGTACAACGAACCGACCCCCCTGACCTCAGCAGCTTACTCAACGGCAAATAGACTGAGGTTCCCCGCATGAACCCTGTGTAAGTCAGCCGTTCTCGCAAGAGAAAGACTCACCGGTACATCATCGGCAAGAATGGTCCTTTACGAGTCACCTTCGAACGCCAGAAAGAAAGGCTAGACGCATGTGCCTGGCATGGTTTCAAGCGCGCGATCCGCGAGCCTGGGATCGTCACTCTGCCGGCTGACCTGACCTGATCTGCCTGGACTCAGATTTCACTTACCTCAACCGGTGCCCGGCATCAAGACGGGGTGGGGCGAAGAGTTACGAATCAGGCAGATAAAAGAACACTGTCCCCTACTCATGGGTAGCATTTGTCCATTGCACCGAGGCGTCTAACCTGAACGGCATTGCTTCAGCGGAATCGCTCTCGTGCCTTCAGCCACCATTCGGTGGGATCGGCACTGGTCGCCTCCTCAGCGAATCGCTTCCCCGTTTCGGACTTCAACGCTTCGATGGTAGATGAGACTAATTGCTCAGTCGAATAGCCGCCATACTTCCGATACTCCAAGGCTTGCAATAGGCACTCCAACCGATCCGCGTCGCCAGCCAGCACCGACTCCTCAGACTCGCCTTGGTCAAATTCACTAGCAAGTGAAACAATCTCTTTCTGCACCGTTTGATCGAGCGCCCGGCACTGATCTTCCCTTTCGGCTCCAAATAGGACTTGGCCAACCGGTGAAGGTCCGACGTCCTCGCCTCTTCGATATCGTGAAACAGACAAAGAATTGCCACCCGTTCCGCATCAACCCCGCTCACAAGTCCCAAAATGAAACCGATCACCGCTGTGCGGTAAGAGTGCTCCGCCACCGATTCTGGGTGGCTCACCCCCGTGAATCCCCAGCCTGATCGCGGTACCCTTTTCAAATGTCCAATTTCAAACAGGAAATTTACGATCGACCTCATAGTGTGACCTCCACAAATTTCGGAGACGTTCCCTTTCCGCCGCTGTCAACTCTGGATCGTTCTCGCGAGGGGAAGAAATCTCCTGCACGAATTCGCCGAAACCGTCGATCTCCTGCTCTGCATACTTGATTCTTTCTGGACGATCGAAAAGACAGCGCAGAGTAAAAAGGTCTAATGCCCAAGCGTTTTTGTAGGTGGGGTTGCGCAAATGCCTAATGATTGCTGCCACCGTCCCCTTACAAACGGCCCCACCTGCGTCGTTGTATCCATCCCCAAATTCTTGATCCCCATAGTAGCAAAGATGATATCCCAAGTTGATTGACCGAAAGTCCTCTCTGTTCTCGAGCAATTCCAGATACTGAGGGATCCTTTCAGACTCACCACAGAACAGCACGAGGCCAATTATGCCACCGCGAACGACCCAGCCGTCACTTTCATTCTCGATGGCTTCAGCGACAAAATCTCGTGCTTCCCTGGTTCCGATTTTTGCAAGGTAGTAGAGAGAGTTTTGGCGGGTCGCCGAGGCCCTCACGGTGTTTTGCGGTGATTTTCCATAAAGGTCCACCAGATGTAAAGTCATCGAATTTTTTTCAGAATTCGTCCACAGTGCTGAATCCAGCATAGCCTTAAGATAGGTCGCAACCTCAACCGGAATGCTTTCGGAAAAGGAGGCCAGAAGCCAATCTGGTCCTTTCCTCAAGCTAAGGAGAATATGCCGGGCCACGAAATATTCCTGAAAGGACTTGTGCAGAAAGTAGTAACGACCCTCAAAATCTCCTAGCAGGAACGAATGAGAACAAAGATCGTTTACTACCTTGTCGAGCGAGCAGTCTGAGATTCTAAGGTTCGATGAATCGAGAACCTCAAATATTTCAGATCTCTCAAAAAGAACTGATGAGTTGCCATATGGTGTCTCGCTCGAACTGAGAGGCCCCCTTGAAGAAAGGGAGACAGAGACTACAATCAGAGCCCCCTCCTTTTGTTCCCAGTCAAGCACGGAACTCTTCTTCGAAGCCTCCGCTTTTAGCCAACGGGTCACGCACCTCCTGTAGATTTCCGACAAATTCCAGTCCGCCTGCACAAGTTCGTTCATCTCCCCGTTTTCGACTACATCCAAGATCATATTGAGGAGTAGAGGTCTAGCCACAACCTCCCAGAGGTTCAGATCAGAACGAAGATAGCCAAGAAATTCCTTACCAAGTTTGGACCTATTTCGATCATAAAAATACTTATTGATGTATTTCTTAATATTCGGCTTCGTGAACGGCTGTAGCTCAATAGTGTGGGCCTCGGCGGCAATTTGAGAACCTGAAAGGAATCGATTGAAGAAATCCGTGCGACACGTACCAAAACAGAATCCGCTGAAAATAGGTGCCAAGATCATTTTATTAATTTCGAACTGTCGGGGTTGCTCCAGGATTTCATCAAATCCATCCACTAGAAGAACCAGGTTGTTGTCTGCCAGCCTTTGTCTGACCTCCTCGATTGGCGGTTCGCTCAATTTTGAAACCCGTCTCAGGTACTCCGCGATGACAACGGCCAGTTCGGCATCCGGGAGGTTTTTTATCTGATGAAATTCACGCAGTGGGATGAAGACAGGGACACACTGGGATTTCCCGTCAATGAAGGCGTTAGCCAAGGCAGTAAATACCCGGAGGAGAATTGTTGTCTTCCCTTGGCCAGGATTCCCCAGAATGACCACAGGCGCGCCCCGATCCTCATTTCTTGACAACTCGAGAAGATATTCGGCAGCGTCCTCGCCACTAGCATTCGATTTAGAATCACTCCAGGTCGCTGGAATATACAGGCTGGAGCGTTCGACCACATCGACCCGCTGGATTGTGGGTGCGCCGGCGACGCTCCCGGTGACCAAATCGGACTTGAGCCTTTCTATTGTCTTACAAAAGACGTCCTTAGAAGTTGGACGCTCAGAAATACCTGCAACAGTGCTGAGCCATCGTTTTATTGTTGTGTACGAATCGTTTTCTTTGTTGCGAGGTTTGACGATACTGGTGTGACTCGCTCGAACCGTCACGCGGTTCGCCTTCGGAATTCCAATGCCTCCAGAAAGCTTGTCAACCCAGGGGTCGTTAGATGCAAGAAGCGCAAAGGCCTCAGGTGGGAACCTGTCTTTTTGGATTTCATGCATGATCGCATCGGTCACGTCTGTCACAAGAGCCCCATGCGGCTTAAGTGCCCTCCCATCATGAGAAAGGACAGAGAAAGGCCATCGGGCCTTGAGGGATCCCAGCCATGGGGTGGAGCAGAAAATAAGACCTGGGATCCTTTCCAACACATCGATTCTATCTTCCCGGACAAGTAAGACGAGAGCCTGGGCGATTAAAAGCCCCCCCATGCTGTGGCCAATAAGCACTATCTTCTGGTCCGTTTCGGCTAGGGCTTTCAAACGGTCTGCAAGCACCTGGGCCTCAGTCTTGAGCGGCACTGATCGCCGGAAGAATAACCGCTTAACGAACGACGTATACTCGTAAAGACCGACATCGAGTCCGTCAAAATCATCAAATAGGAACCCAGGCAATTCCCCCCAGGTGGCTCGCCAGCCATATCTTTTTCCTCCCAGGCCGTGGACAAATACGATGATGGTTGATCCCGGTGATGTAGTCTGCTTAATGTGGATTGTCAATGGCTCATTGCGCAGACCTCGCGGCTTTGCGGGTGCACGAAAGCTCTCCTGAATAAAACTTTTCATTCAATCTCCCGACAAGTTAGATGTCTCTGGGCGGGATCACCAGAGTACAGCTTGGAATTCGCCCTAATGCAGCGGGCGAAAGGACCTGGGATGGACCGACGTTCAAAATTCAAAATTCTATTCGGCTGAACATGCCCGGCCGCACACCACTTCGGCACAAATATTGATGGTGGGTGACAGGTTTCGCATAGTGGCGTTGATCCGTTCCCGCCAATGCCGCCCATTTTTTCGCCGGTGATCGGGAAAAGCAACGGGACAGTATTCTCAGGCATCACCCGTGCCCCGTTTTGTCACAGTAGCCAATCCGGAAACCCTCACCAACAGAACCTATTCCGACCATTCAGTACACAACGCCTCAGCCTGTTCAATAACACGCCGAACGGCCTCTTCCTGACCCTCAGGCGGGTACTTGTATTTTCTCAAGAGGCGCTTGATTAACAGGCGCATTTTGGCGCGCACGCTGTCGCGGACTTGCCAATCCACGGTGGTGCTGTTGCGGAGCTTCTCGGTGAGTTCTGTCGCGAGGCTTTTGAGTGTTTCGTCGCCCATTTTTTCCAGAACTTCAGGGCGTTCCGCGAGCGCGTCGTAAAAGGCGATCTCATCCGGTGCGAGTCCAAGGCTCTCGTTGCGCTTGAGGTCTTCCTGGAGGTCGC
>JAIOSJ010000402.1 GCA_021107705.1 Thermoanaerobaculales bacterium
ACATTTTCGGTCGGGAAAGACGGTGGCGCCACGAACAGGACCAAAGCCGTCAGGATGTGTAGGCTGATTCTCCAAAAGCGTATCGATCTCAAGCTATCCTCCGAGGGAAGTATATTCTCTTTTCGAAGGATGAAGGATCAATCGTTCGACGTCCACTCGCCCTCAAGGGTCATGCCGTCAGGAGTCTGAATTCTTTTGGAGAGGGCCCGAGACACGAGCGCACGAACGAAGCGCCGCCCCACAGGAAGCAGGAGAAAAAAGCCGAGACCATCCGTCAGGAAACCCGGCGTCAGCAGTACGGCGCCGGCCAGGAGAATGAGCAGCCCGTCCAGCATGTGTTCGGTCGGCATCCGACCTTGATTGATCTCAGATTGAACGGCGGCCAGAACCTTGAGACCTTCACGGCGCGCCAACCAGGCGCCGAGAACCCCGGTTCCCAACACCACCATGAGGGTCACACCAAAGCCGACGTTGCGCCCCAAGGAAATCAACAGAAAAACCTCGAGGGTCGGAACGAGGGTAAAGAGCAGAAGCAGGCGGAGAAACACAGCCCTACCCCAGGAGTTTTTCTCGGCGCTCTGCCCGCGAAAAGGCGAGACCGGTGATGGCAGCAATCAAAAGCATGGAGATGATTCGGTTCTGTACCGTGTAGGCAAAAATGTCTTCCGGGCTCAAGTGTTGAAGACCCAAGGGATTGAATGTCGGGAAGGCCCGTACCTGATTGTCGCCAAATCCGGAGAAGAGACCGTTCAGGCAAAGAGTCGCGGCCGAAAGCAGGGCGCCGGTGATTTCCGAGCGTGTCAGGACCGCGAAGGCCATGGAAAGAACCAGGTAGAAGACCGACTCCTGGAGAGCGCCGTAAAGAGCCGTGAGGGGAATGGAAGAAAAGAAGGCGAAAGCAACCGTTGCCAGAAGGGCCTCCGAGACTACCAAGAGACCAATGGCGGCCGCCAATTTGGCCAACCACACACGGTGTGCACCACCGGGTACGGTGTAGGCGATCTCGAGCGTACGCCGGTCGATCTCGTCGGCAATGATGCGAACACCCAGACCGATCGCCAACACCATCATCGGAAATCCGATGAGCGTCGTCTGGACCGACGACGGTTCGAACACCGACTCCCGCCAACCGATCTGCAGCCTGAATGCCTGGACAGCCGGCCACAGCAGGGTCAAGAGAGGCGCCAGCCAATAACGGCGACCACCCACCAATCGGGCCGAATGGCCTACAAGCCGAAGACTGTCGGATAATCCCTCGCGCGTCAGCATAAAATGCATAGTCTCACGGTCCACCTCTTCATGGATACGGGAAGGAAGCCGTTGGGTTCATTTCCATGGGCTAACCCCAATAATTCCACATTTATGTATGCTTTCTGTCAACATGAATTTTTCGAGACCACTGTGTCGGCCATTCATGGTACTATGAATGGGGCTATACGATGGGCCATTGGGGGCGCTATGACTTTACCTGTACGATTTTCTGAGGACGTCAAACAGGTGTCCGAACTCAAGACCCACAGTGCTGAGATCATCGGCCAGGTCAGAAGGACACACAGACCCGTGCTCCTCACCCGGCGCGGGCGCGGTGTCGCCGTGCTACTGGACGTCGATGAGTACGAGCGGCTTGTTGAACGCCAGGTCTTTCTCGATGCAGTCGAGGAAGGCGCAAGGGCGGCCGCCGGCGGCGATCTCCACTCACACGAGAAGGCCGTCGCGATCCTCGACAGCTTTGGAGAGGATGTTGGTTAACCCGCAAATCCTGTGGTCCGGCCCTGCAATGGAGGATCTCAAACAGATTCGAGCCTGGGTGGCCCGTGACAGCCCGGACGCCGCACGCCGCCTCGCTTCGAGAATTCGGAAGGGCGTCGAAAGTCTCGCTGACTTTCCAATGGCCGGCCGAGTCGTGCCCGAGATCGGAATCAAATCCTACCGAGAGATCATCGCCCGTCCATACCGCATGATCTACGAGGTTCGGGACAACGACGCCATCGTCATCCTTCGTGTGTGGCACTCACACCGCGATCTCCCGATTGAGGAAGAGTAAAGCCGACCCGACGGAGCCGGAACCAATTGGCCAGACCGTAGGGGCGGACCCTGTTTCCTGAAACCTGCGACCTGAGAGCTGATCGCTCCTAAAGCCCCCTGGACCACTCCGGTCTGAGCCGTCCCTCATCTCGACTTTCCAGAACTTCCCGGATCAAGGCGATTGCCGACTCTCGGTCCCTCGGCAGGCGCAGCTTAAGCGGTAGGTAGTTGGAGGCGTGGTTGGCATGAAACGGCCCCCGGTAGTCCTCCATCTCCTCGAGCATCCACTGCAGTTCCTGGAGCATGCCCCACCGGTCCGGCAATTGGAAGGCGCCGCTCTCCCAGACATCGTGCATCTCGGTGCCCGGGACCAGCGTCACGGTCAGGGCCGCGGCGTAGGTCGGTTGGGCCGCGGCAATGAACCGGCCGGTCGCACGGGCGTGCCTTTCGGATCCCTCAACTCCCGCCAAACCCAGGAGCGCCATCATCGAGAGCTTGATCTCGGCCTCCCGGACCACCCGCGCAGCCTCGAGTTGGCGCTCGACCGTCGCGCCCTTGATCACTGCTTTCAAAGTCGCCTCATCGCCGGTCTCCGGGCCAAAGTAGATGATGCCCAGACCGAGGTCCTTCAGCCGGCTGAGGCGTTCTGTTCCCAGCTTGAGAATCGACCGCGAATCGCCGTAGATTCCGACGCGCTGAACCTCGGGCAATCGCTCCTTGATCTCTGCAAGAACTTCGGCGAGAACCTCGAACGGCGCGGCCAAGGCATCACCGTCGGCCAGGAAAACACGCCGAATTCCGGGGACGCCTGCGGCGCTACGAACTTCCTCGATCACCTCTTTGACCGGCCGAATGCCGAAATCCTTGCTTCGGTACATCGCACAGTAGGTGCACCTGTTCCACGAGCACCCAAGGGTCAACTGGAGGATCAGCGACGACGCTTCAGACGGCGGCCTGAAGACCGGTTCAATAAGAGAGGGAGGCCACATCATTCGGAGACGGTAGCAGAGCCGGCCGGAAACCCTGCCTCACACTCCACTGCAGCCTCCCGGCCCGCGGGGACTCAGCGGAGGCAGGAGGCTTTCGGTCTCATCTGAGTAGTACATCTCCGACCCGGTGATGTCCGAAGGCAGCAGATCCGGCGTGAACTGGATCCGACTCAAATCCGCGTCCAGGTTCTTCGCCAACGCCTTGACCGCGCGAGTCTTGGCGAGACCGGGCAAGCCTTCCAACAAGAGGTTCCCTTTGGCCAGGAGACCGATCAGCAGTCGTTCGACGACGTGTTCCTGACCGATGATCGAGCGCTGCATGCGCTCTTTGAGCTCGAGCATCTGTTCGCGTGGCGGCATTATTCCTCCATGGCATCGGTGTTTGTAATTCACGAGAGATACTTGGCTATAAGTGGTCGTAGTTGGGCGATACCCTCGCTCCACGAGGTCAGGGATGCAAGGGCGTTTCTGAGCCAGCGGATAAATTGCAGGCTTCTCTGGGTGATTCTGTTGCATTTGAGGACCATTGGATTGGGCTTACGACCGCGAGCCCAATCCAATGGTCCTCGCCCTCGTCATCGAGAGGTTTCCGAGAACGATGACGCCCCGGCCGGGAGGGCCCTCACCAATGTCAAACTCAGATCCACCTAAGTTGTTTGATTCTCACCGGCGACCTGCACGCTGCTTTGCCTTCAAAGTTGACCAGTTTGAGAAGTTGCCGCAAAGACAAACCAGACAAGTATGTCTGGATATTGTCGACATAGTATGTTTAAATTGACACCTAATGAGGAACCTCAGACAACAGATCGATCGAGAAGAGTTTGACTACCAGGCTCTGATGGCTGCGCTGAAAGTCTATGCGAATCCCAGGGACAGGGTTACGGTGCTGTTGCGCAGGGGGGATATCGTCCGGGTCAAGAAGGGTTTGTACGTCTTTGGCGATATGCTCAGGCGGCGTCCGTACTCGCGAGAACTTCTGGCCAACCTCATCTACGGTCCTTCCTTCGTCTCACTCGACTACGCGCTGGCATTTCACGGTCTCATACCCGAAAGAGTCGAAGCGATGACGTCGGTGACGACCAAGCGGCCGAAGACCTTTGATACACCGATCGGGTCGTTCATGTACCGGCAATCACCGTTGGGCTCCTTCTATCTTGGAATGGACCGAGTGGAGGAGGGCGATGTGGCTTTTCTGATCGCAACTCCTGAACGGGCGCTGGCGGACAAGGTTCGGGACGATCGAGGACATCCGCTTCGTACACAGGGAGAGGCGGAACGGTATCTTTTTGAAGACCTCCGGATCGACGCGGCTGGATTTGAACAGATGGATATCTGCCTTCTCGGAGAGTTGGCCGAAGGACTTCGCTCGAAGAAGATCGCCCTGTGCACGAGCCTGCTGCAAGAAATGAAGGGCGGACCATGAATAGAGCAATTGCAGGGATGCTGGAGCGATATGAGCGCCGCAGTTCTGATGACGACGTCAACGCGTTGCGAGAGATCTTTCAGGAGATTACCCTCTGTGGGCTGTGGAGGGCGAAGTTCTTCGAGCAGGCAGCGTTTTATGGTGGAACCGCGCTGCGCGTATTATTCGGACTCGATCGATTCAGCGAGGATATGGACTTCTCACTCTTAGCGCCGAATAATCGTTTCGACCTCGCTCCTTATTGTATTTTCGTCGAGAATGAGCTGAACTCGTGGGGGTTTAGTGTCAAGGTGGAAACGAAGAAGAAAACCAAAAGAAGCGCCGTAGAGTCGGCATTTCTCAAGGCAAATACCCGGGAGCAGTTGCTGAGTATCGACGCTACAGAGGAGATGGTGGCGGCGTTCCACGGTCGGAGGCAGCTGAAGATCAAGATCGAGGTCGACACCGACCCGCCGCCGGGATTTTCGACCGAAACCAAGTTCATGCTGCAGCCGATCCCGTTTTCAGTCAAGGTCTACGATCAGCCATCCCTATTTGCGGGCAAGATGCATGCGGTCCTATGCCGTTCTTGGCGAACGAGGGTCAAAGGGCGCGACTGGTACGACCTGGTTTGGTATGTCGCACGAGGTACCCAGCTCGACCTCGCCCACCTTGAGGCGAGGATGCGTCAGAGCGGACACTATAACGATGATGCTTCGCTCGATGAGAAGACCTTTCGACTGAGGCTTGCGAAAAAGATCGAAGAGCTCGATATCGGTGGTGCCCGGTCAGACGTTGAACGATTCCTGACTGACTCTTCGGCGGTGAGCGTCTGGTCGCGGGAGTTTTTCTCGGCAGTCGCCGACAGGATCTTAACCCGCAATTCTCACCAGTGATCTGCAACAAAACGGCCTCAGGTCGACACAAGGACCAAGAAGACCTGCGCTTTCTCCGTCGCGCCCTGAAGAGCTGACCAACTTTTCCCACGGCTCGATCATGAAGGTGGTCTCGGACCAGACCGAAATCAAGAAGGGCGATTGCGTCACAGTTGAGGAGGTCAAGGACAACGCCAACGTCCGCCGGGTCGACCCTGTGATGTGTGAACCCGAATCACAGGAAGTTGTTCAGGAGCTGGCCCCGGAGCTTCAGGAAGAGGCGGATGAGTGTTACGAAGCCAAACAGGAGTTGCTCACCGCCGAGGACGATGCCGCGGTCGAGCGTGCCGCCCGCAAAGTGAAGATCCTCTGTAACAACTGACCCGGCGAAGCTATGACCTGAGCTGATCAATTCTCAGCGGCGATCTGCACTTTCGACATATCGGTCGTGTCGGCGCCCAGATTCTCGGTCCAGATCAAGGGGACTGCTGCTGAGCACCGGTCAATTGACTGAGGATTTTCCCAACCCTATACTCTCGCACGCGACACTGGAAAATCAGCACTGGGAAGATCTCGACCGACCCGTGCGTTCATTGAGAATGAGGAGAACAAAATGAAGAAAACTGCAGTTATATGTTTACTTGCAGCCACGCTGGTTTCGATACCGGCTTTCACTGAGGAGGCGCCGGAAGCCGAGGCCCCGGAGCCCCTGTGGACCGGAAACGCGGCCCTGAGCTACGTCTCAACCAGCGGCAACACCGACACCACGAGCTTCGGGCTCGATTTCTCCTTTGTCCGCAGACCGACGCCGTGGGGTCTCGAGGTTTTCGGGCTTTTCAACCGCGCCGAGGACGCCAGCGAACTGACGGCGCAGCGGTCCCTTCTCGGAACTCGCGCTACGCGGTCTTTTAGTGACCGGTGGAGTCTGTTCGGGGGATTGAGCGGAGAGAAGGACGAGTTCGCGGGCTTCGACCTGCGGACACTGCTCGAGACGGGCGCCACCTACAAGGCCATCGACGACGGAAAGTTCTTCCTCAGCTTCGACGCCGGTCTGACCTACACCGACGAGAGCCGGATTGAACCTGAGCCGGACACCAGCTTCATGGGGGGTCTGGCGGCCGCACACTTCGGTTGGACCATCTCCGAGACAGCCAAGCTGACCGAGGACCTGGTCTACTACCCGAACTTCGACGATTCGACCGACTGGCGCCTCACCTCGATCACGGCGCTCGAGGCCGCCCTGACCGATCTCTTCGGCCTCCGTCTCAGCTACGAGTACCGGTTCCGCAACGAACCGATCGGGGATAACGACGACACCGACACGACGACCAAGGCATCCCTGGTCGCTAAATTTTAGGACACCGGTGGGTTCCAAGACATCATAGGAGTTGACATGGATATTCAAGCCTTTCTCGACGGCGGCATCGGTTACATCACGCATTACGGCCTGAGCGTCATAGGCGCCATCGCCCTGTTGATCGTCGGCCGGATTGCGGCCGCATGGGGCCGCAGCATCAGCCGCAAGGCCCTGGACAAAGCCAAGGTCGATCCGACCCTCGTGGCCTTCTTCGCCAAGACCGTCTATTACCTGATCCTGATCGTGGTCGTCATCGCCGTCTTGAGTCTCTTCGGCGTCGAAACCACCTCACTGATCGCCGTGCTCGGTGCGGCGGGCCTGGCGGTGGGTTTGGCCCTGCAGGGCACGCTCTCGAACTTCGCGGCCGGCGTCATGCTGCTGATTTTCAGACCCTTCAAACTGGACGACTTCGTCGATATCGGCGGAACCATGGGCTCGGTCATGGAAATCGGTCTCTTCAGCACGACATTGAAAACATCCGACAACGTCAAGATTGTGGTACCGAACTCTTCAGTCTGGGGCGGCACCATCTCCAATTACAACGGCTACGACACCCGTCGACTAGACCTGGTCATCGGTATTTCCTATGACGACAACATCCAGACCGCGATGGACACGATCCGTTCGATCGTAACAGCAGATGAGCGCGTCCTGACCGACCCGGCGCTGCAGATTGCGGTTTCGAACCTCGGCGACTCTTCGGTCGACCTCATCGTACGACCGTGGTGCCGTGGCGCCGACTACTGGGATCTTCGTTTCGACCTGACCCGCAAAATCAAGGAGGGTCTCGAAGCCGCCGGATGCTCGATCCCCTACCCGCAGCAGGACGTCCACATGCACCAGGCGTCGTAACCCTGCGGAGTTCGCGTCTCCGGCAAAACAAGAAGAAGAACCTCTCGCAAAGAGCGCAGGGAACGCAGAGGAGGAAAAGAGGAAGAGGGGTCTCATCAATTCCTGTCTTTGTGCTACTTGGCGTTCTCTGCGAGGTTCTCTTCTGGGTCGTTCCGGGGGTGCGGTAGCCCTTCCCTTCCTCATCGGCAACTGTTGGGATAAGAGATCCGCGTTCCATCATCCCAACGTCCTCGACTCTTAAACCTATTCGGCGATGTTACTCTCATTTCCGAACATTGAGGAGGCCCCATGAGTCCGAAAATCCAGACCCAAATCACCAAAGATCTCGGTATCGAACACCCGATCATCCAGGGCGGCATGATGTGGGTCTCGCAACCGGAGCTGGTGGCGGCGGTCTCCAATGCCGGAGGGCTCGGCATCCTGACCGCCCTGACGTTCGAAACGCCCGAGGGTCTGGCCACCGCGATCAAGAAGACCAGGGATTTGACCTCCAAGCCCTTCGGCGTCAATCTGACCCTGCTACCCACCCTGGCTCCAAAGAACTACGATGGCTTCATCGACGTCATCGTCTCCGAGGGTATCGGCATCGTCGAGACGGCGGGGCGCAATCCCGTCCAGTACATGGAACACCTCAAGGGGGCGAGCGTCAAGGTCATTCACAAGTGCACCTCGGTACGCTTCGCCAAGAAGGCCGAGTCAATCGGTTGTGACTACGTCAGCATCGACGGCTGCGAGTGCGCCGGCCACCCCGGCGAGGAGGACCTGACCTCATTGATCCTGATCCCACGCACGGTCGACGAACTTTCGATCCCGGTGATCGCGTCGGGCGGTTTCGCCGACGGGCGCGGCCTCATCGCGGCCCTGGCGCTGGGCGCTGGGGCGATCAACATGGGAACCCGCTTCGTCGCAACCGTCGAATCGCCCGTGCACCAAAATGTCAAGGACTGGCTCATGCGAGCCGGCGAGCACGACACGACCTACGTCCTTCGGTCCCTCCAAAACACCGAAAGGGTGCTGAAGAACTCCATGGCCGAAAAGGTCGTCGCACTGGAGGCCGAGGGCGCCGGCATCGAGGAGCTGGCACCCCTCGTCAGCGGCAGGAACGGCCTCAAGGTTTTCTTGAACGGCGACATCGAAGCCGGACTGTTAACCGCCGGCCTGTGCGTCGGGCTGGTCAACGACGTCCCGACCGTCGCCGAGCTGATCGAGCGGATCGTCAACGATGCTCAGGAGATCCTGAAAAAGGGCTTTTCGGGCTAAATTCCGAGAGCCACCTACATTCGGCGAGAGCCGGCCATCGAACCCCAATTCTTTGCCCCCCTTGGCACAATTCTTCGAGACCCATTGTGGGGAGCGGGCGTCCCCGCCCGCATTCGAAACCACAAGAATTCTGGCCGCGTCTTCGCCACCTCGCGACGAAAACCCGGGAGCAGTTTGGTCTAACGCTTCCCACTCGGAATTGAGTCGTTCGCTCTCTTCGGCATCTCCACGGTAGGCCGCCTCCCGGCGGCGTTCGACCCCGCTCCGCTCCGCCTGGTGGTACTTGCGCTTGATCTCGTCCATGTCGACCGAGGGTGCCGGATACTTCATGTTCAGATTTTCCATCACATCGACGACGATCTCGGCAATGGCGAGGTTTCTGAACCACTTGCGGTTTGCCGGAATGATGAACCACGGCGCGTTGTCGGTACTGCACCGGCCCAGCGCATCCTCGAAGGCCCGGGAGTATTGATCCCAGAACGGCCTCTCCGAGTAGTCCGCGTCGCTGATCTTCCAGTTCCTGGCCGGATCCGAAATACGCTTCCCAAAGCGCTCGAACGGCCTCAAAAAGGCGAGACAGAAGAAAACGAAAGACAAGAACTTGCTCTTGGAAAGAGTTTCTCTTCTTGCCGAGAGCGGACGCAGTCCGTGGTGGACGGGTTCGACCGAAACACTCTTCGACTCAAGATCTTTGCGCCTTTGCGCCTATTTGTGGCTGTTTCTCCCCTGATTATGGCATTTTCCTTGAATCTTGCATGCACCTAAACTCTCGGCCGGGTCACGAATTCCCCGACATCGAGGACGGCGTACGACTGAAAAAGGCGGTAAAGCGACGGGAAAAATAGGCCGGACTGGAAAAACCGAGACGGTATGAGGTCTCACTGACCGTCAGACGACCTTCGGCCAAAATATTTTTTGCCTCCCGCATTTTCATGGCCAAGATCAACTGCCGCGGGGTACAACCCAAGGAGGCCGCCAGACCGCGCTCCAATGTTCGCAGAGAAACAAACAACTCCTTTGCCACTCCTCCCGGTGTGAGGGGCTCCTCCAACCGGCGATGAACACACAGGATCACCTGGTCCGCGAGACTGCTCGACACGCCCTCAGGGCCCGTTACCAAACGCCGAACATAGGTCGTCCTGCCGGCAAGTACGTCGCCATCGGCTCGTTCCCCCCGCTCCTGATCAGGTCCGGAACTCAACTCTCCCGATACCCAATCTTCATCAGCATCAAGCTCGCGCGATGGAGTTCGAGCCTCCAACTCTTCGAGCCGGTTCATAAGAGCCCTCATCTGCCGGCGATGACGCTGTTCCCGGAACACCAGAACTGCCACTGCCGCCACCAGGCTCAAACCAATGGCTGCCGCGATCTCCACAATCAAACACTAGCATGGGATTTCCCCTAGATTGAGCGATTCTCAGCGGGAATCGGCACCCAGCCCACGCTGCATTCTTCGGCCTCGGTTCCTACCCCTTGTGCTCTGGGCATATTTCATCCGCCAGAATCGCTCAGTTTAGGTAATAATCACATTCATGAAACCGAATGAGATTATTCTGGTCACCGGAGGCAGTCGCGGAATCGGGCGGGCGGTGGTCGAGAGACTTCTTGCCGACGGTCGCACCGTGGCCTTCACCTGGCGAAGTTCCGAGAACGAGGCTCGACAGGTTGAAGGAAGGTCCGGCGGCCTGGCCCACGCCTTCGCTTTCGACCTGGCTGACCGTGACGGCGCCGCTCGCCTTGTCACTCAAGTTGAAGAGAAACTGGGACCGATCGGCGGACTCGTGAACAATGCCGGTATCGAACACAGCGAGATCATGGCCATGATGTCCGACGAGTCGTGGGATCGAATCATCGACACCAACCTCAGCGGCGCTTTTCGCCTAAGCCGAGAGGTCATCCGGTCGATGGTCAGCCGCCGCCGGGGGACCATCGTGAATGTGGCGTCTCTCTCGGCCCTGCGAGGCGTATCGGGACACACAGCCTATGCCGCCTCCAAGGCCGGACTCCTGGCCATGACCCGATGTCTGGCTCGGGAAATGGGACGGCGGGGCATCCGCGTCAACGCCGTGGTGCCGGGCTTCGTCGCGACCGATATGACGGCCGATATCCCGGAGAACACTGCCTCCAAGCTCCGCTCCAACCAATGTCTCCCGGTCGAAATCACCACGGCGAACGTGGCCGCAGCTGTGGCGTTTCTCCTCTCCGATGAAGCCGAGGCGATCACCGGTCACTCCCTCCCGGTGGATGCCGGCGTCAATGCTTAACCCGCGATTCTCACCGAGTATCTACTGCCGGCGGCGCATGGCAGCCGGCTGTCGTGCTTTTCGAAAATCCTTCTCCTCGCCGGAGCACGACTACGACTGCGTCGCCCGATTCCCGAAAATCCCAACATCTAAAAGCCTGGTGAGAAATGCGGGTTAATCTAACCCGTTTCATCAGTCGGCATCCCGCCGCCATCGTCGCCCTGACTCTCCTCGTCACGGCGGCTGCCCTGGTACCGGCTTCCCGGCTCACCTTTCGCACCGATCTTCCATCCCTCCTCCCTGACGAATCGACGGCGGCGGAAGCATGGCGTGAATACTTGGTGCGCTTCGGCGGCATCGAGAAGGTCTTTGTCCTGCTCAGCACAGCCGACCCGGACGTCAAACCGGCTCAGCTTGCCGAAGCCGCCGCCGAATTTGCCCAAAGGCTGGAAATGCATGAGGAGGTTTCTTCCGCACGGGCCGGTGTCGAGCCGGAAGATGAGACCGCCTTCCTGAACAACGTCGTCGCGAGGGCGCCGCTGCTGTTACCCGAAGAGACGTGGTCTGAAGAGGTGGAGGCGTGTCTTCGACCCGAGTCGATCCACGAAAGAGTCAGAGAAATTCGTAGGGCTCTCGTTTCGCCGTCGATCGCCCTTACGCGAGAATTCGCCATCCATGACCCATTGGGCCTTTCCTCCTCTCTGATGCATTTCCAACCCTCCGACCTAGGCCTCCCGGTAGATTCCATGACCCTGGCTTTCCTCTCCGCCGATGGCGACCATGCCCTGATCATCGCCGAGCCGAAGGGATCGGAATTGGACAGCTCGGCCGGGAGGCGCTTGTTGAGTATCATTCGGCAGACCACAGCCGAAGTCGAAGAGGAGAGTGGATTTAGGCTCGAAGCCCGCGCAATCGGCGGTCCCCTCTATGCGGCTCACGACGAGAGCGTCATCCGCGGTGATCTGCAACGTACGATGAGCGGCACTTCAATCGCGTGTGCCGCCCTGCTCATCGCAGCATTCGGCGGCGTGGGCATCCCGATCGCGGGCCTGGCCGCCCTTGCCGCGGCCCTGATATGGCTCGCCGCCGGTCTGACCCTCAGCCTCGGCGGTGTGAGCGCTGCCGTGGTCGGTTTTGCCGCGGTCCTGATCGGACTGGGCGTGGATGCAGCGATCCACGGGGGCTCGTCCCTGAGGCGCCTGTTGCACGAAGGCAACGACCACGCACACTCCTTGAAACTGGCCTTTGCGGAGACCGGACCGGCCGTCCTCGCGGCTTCGACAACCACTGCGGCGGCCTTTGCCGTTCTTTTGTTTTCGGCTATTCCTCCCCTTCGCGAACTCGGGTTGGTCGTCGCCACCGGCCTGTTCGCGATGGTCCTGGCCACAGCCACATTGGGCGCCGCCTCGGCCATGCTGCTCACCGGCGCCAGGAACCGAGCCACCTTGGTCTGGACCGCTATCGGCCGATTTGTGGACGGCTTTGCAACCCTGTCCGAGGCCCATCCCAGGAGGGTTCTCGCCGGGGCCGCAATCCTGACGCTCGTCGCCGTCTTTCCGGCACGGCAACTGGAATTGCGGCCGGATCCCTCCACCCTCAGACCGCTCGACAACCCCCTGATCGAAACCGAACGCCGCCTTGCGGAGGTCTTCGGCATCGGCGGAGACACCGCGACCGTGCTGGTGCACGCTGAGACCGTTGACGAAGTTCTCAAAAGGGCTGAAGCTGTCAGAATGGCCGTCCTCGCCAACGATCCCGACATCACGGTTATTTCGCCTGATCAGCGTCTCGTCGGCCCCAGCACCACCGAGCGGCGACTGGTGAAAATTAAAGAAATGGCCTTTGCCGAGGCCACCAAGACGCTGCGTTTGGAAATGCACGCCGCGGGACTGAATTCCGCGGCATTCGCTCCGGGATTGCAAACGCTGGAGATTTTTGCCGAAGGTCGAGACCCCCGCGGGAATCAGCCGATTGAAGACGAACAGCTTCGACAAGATGAAGACGGCGAGGTCTGGGCGTCGATCTCCATTCGTGCCCCCCACGGAACCTGGGAGGAGGGTCCGCCTGAGGCTCTGAGAGCAACGCTGGAGGAAGCATCACCCGGCGCACTCGTCGCCTCAATGCCTTTGGTTGGGCAGGATCTGCGGCTCATCGCAAAACGAGACCTCCGGCGGCTGTCCGGTCTGAGCCTGTTCCTGATTGCAACTCTCGTCCTCGCCTCATTCCGCGGGCGGCCCCAGCCTGCACTCCTCTCCCTGATCCCGGTGGTCTTGGGGATGACCTGGGCCCTCGGATGGTGGAGCGCGATCGGTCGTCCCCTCGACCTCGTAAGCCTCGCCGTTCTCCCGGTTATGTTGGGCCTCGGAATCGACGACGGCCTGTACGCCGTTCACGGCGCCATCACGCGACACGGTCTGGACCTCGGCCTTTCGGTAAGGCGATCCGGCAAAGCGATGGTGCTCACCACTCTCACCACGGCCATCGGATTCGGCAGCCTCTCCCTGTCTCATCTCCCGGGCCTTCAAGCTGCCGCCCTGCTCGCGCCGGTTGCGGTGGCCGCTTGCCTGGTCGCAACGCTCACCGTCCTACCGGCAATCGGCGCTCTAGCCCGCACTTCTCACCGGGGTTCAAAGCGAAAGGTTCAAGACGCTGTGAGATTCAGCGATCTCGCAAGATGAGTGAGCGAAGTAGTACTTACTGTACGTCGAGCGAGCGAATCGAGAAAGCGCTGAAGATTACAGTGTATTGGGCCTTGCAGCCGAAGATTGGTGAGAAATGCGGGCTAGCCCAACCTTCTCACCAGCGTCGAGTTCAAGGAACAGTAGATTGAAGAAATCGCAACCGGATTCTCACGCTCACGCCCCTGAGACCTCAGGACCTCTGCGCCGGCTTCTCGGGGATTATCACGTCACCGGAGTCTTTTGGTACCGCCTCCATCGATATGGCATGGAGCTTCTGCCGGAACCGGGCATCTGGTTCATCATCACCTTCTTTACTTCGTTCTTTTTCATCGCCCTGCGCCGCATTCGCGCGGCAATCGCCGCCAACCTCGAGGCGGTCCTCGGCCCGTGCGGGTGGTGGGAGCGACAAAAGAGGATCTACCGCACCATGTGGAACCTCGCCTGGTGCCTTTCCGAAAGATACGAAGGCCTCAATGCCGACTTGGAACTCCAGCTCGCCGTCGAAGGCGAGGAGATTTGGAATCGGGTCGCAAACAACCCCGAGGGCCTCATCATGGTCACGGCCCACATCGGTCATTTTGAGATTGGTGCGCGACTTCCGGCTACGGCCGGCCAACGGAGGGTTCACGTTATTCGCGAATCCGAACTCGATCCAAAGGCTCAGGGTTTCATTCGTGAACTCATGGCCCAGAGTGCCGGGGACGGATTCGAAGTGCACTTCGTCGATGAAGCGGACTCGACATTCGGCGCCCAATTACTCTCCCTTCTCCGGCAAGGGGACCTCCTCGCCCTGCAAGGGGACCGCCCGCGAACCGGGGGCCGGACCGTCCAAGCCCGACTCTTCGACCGGCCATTCCCGATGCCCGTCGGCCCAGCCGCACTGGCGCGCGCCGCCGAGGCCCAGATCCTGCCGGTATTCGTCTTCCGCAACGGACGACGAAAATCCAGGGTTGTCGTCCGCCCGCCGATCCGAGTCGCCCGAACCAAGGACAGGGAGGATGACCTTGGAACCGCAATCCAGAAGATCACCAGCGAAGTCGAGTGGGCCATCCGGGAGGCGCCCTACCAGTGGTTCTGCTTCCGGAAGGTGTGGGATTGAGGCATTGGACCTCCGCCGATTCAAGGTTGTGAAGTTGCGAAGTCCAAAGGGGACAGTGTTCTTCCAGTGTTGCAGAAACGCGAATGGCGCTTCCCGACGGAACGTGGTTATGCGGCATTGTGTCGATTCGCGCTTCGCTACTGTTTCGCTATCCTCACAATGCCGACACTTGGCAATTCACGGGCAGGTCGTTTCGACCTTGGTTCTCCCGGCTCGGGAGGAGGCCGCCGCTCGCGTATGAAGCGGAGCCGGGAGAGCTGTTTTTGAGCGACCGGCCCGAGGGTTGCCAGGTCCGACCTTTTGCTCCCACCTACACGAAACGACCCGCAGCAAAAGGTCGGACCAGGCACGCCCCATCGGGGGTCGCTGGCTTCGTGAATTCGAGGACCCGCGGCCTCGATCATCACACCTCTCCGTACGCCGCCCACAGCAATGGAGCATAGGCACGACCGACGGGGATGACACGGTTCACCGGCGGCTCCAGTTTGAGTTCCCAGTCAGGCGTCGGTCTTCGCTTTGAGCGGGAATCGATCAGGTTGGCGAATAGAATCAACCGTGAGATCAACATCGAGATCCGGCCAGTAGAGATGGTGGGGTTGAGGGCGTTCCAGGTTCAGAACCGCTTCGATGCTGGCTTTCTTGAACCAGGGGAACTGGTCATACGGCAGAAACAGTTCTTGGTCATCGACAATGACCCAAAGGCCATGCCGCGACACGTTGGTAACTTCAGTTACCGAAGTGTGTGAACCATGCGCGACGGATGACATCGTTATGCTCCTCAATCAAATCACGAAGCCGTCGAAGGTCTTGCTCACCGTACCTGTGGTTTCGAGCAATCGCGATCTCCGGCTCCATCCAGAACTTTGCCTCCCCGTCCGGCGACAGCACATGAATGTGCATCCGAGCCTCTTCCCGCGAAAAAAAGAAGAAGCGAAAAGGACCATGCCGAAATACGGTCGGGCTCACCGAACCAGTATACCCGCCTCCTGGAATCTCGCTCGGTGGAGTGTCCGCAAACACACGGAAAGCGCGATCGCAGACAGTTCTCCCGGCAGGCAGGTAGGCCGCCGCTCGCGTGTGAAGCGAAGCCGCAGTCCCTGCAATTGGCTTTTTCGTGGCTTCGCTTCATAGCGACGCTGGATCGCCGCCGGGCGATCCAGAAGACCGGGGTTCCAAAGATAAAGAACAAAAAATAACCATGTCTTCCTCTGCGTCCTCCGCGCTCTTTGCGAGAGAACTGCCCGTCATCCACGACTTACTGAAGCACGTGTAACATTGCCCGTCATGGAATCCTTCACCATCATCCTGATCAAGCCCTCCCACTATGACGACGACGGTTACGTCATTCAGTGGGTCCGCTCATCGATGCCGTCGAACACACTGGCCGTCCTCAACGGTCTGGCGATGGACTGTGCGGAGCGAAAGATCCTCAGGGATACCGTCGACATTCAGATTCACACCCTTGATGAGACCAACACCCGAATCCGACCGGATCAGCTCGCCCGATTGATACGAAGAAACGGCGGCCGCGGCCTCGTGGGGCTCGTGGGGGTTCAAACCAACCAGTGGCCTCGGGCCATGGATCTCGCCCGCCGCTTTCGGCGCCACGACATTCCGGTCATCATCGGCGGCTTCCATATAAGCAGCTCGAATGTTTCTGAAATTTCACCGCATTCGCAAGGCAATCGCGGCCGACCCTGAGGCCGTACACTACACCGACGAGGCGCTGGGCTAACTCGAGTCCCCACTAGGAGGATGTAGGGCATTGAATCAACGGCGCCTTTCGGGTGTCGTGAAGGCCCTTTTTCGTTGAATCCTCGGCCCGTACAGTGAGTACTGCGTCTCGAATGCGCCTCAAACGGCACTTCACGACCCTCCGAAATCCATCCGTCGTCAATGCCCTACACCCTCCTAG
>JAIOSJ010000176.1 GCA_021107705.1 Thermoanaerobaculales bacterium
GCAAAAATCTCGGGCAATTCGTAAGAATGAAATTCTCGTATGGCTTCCGAAACACCGTCAAAGAAGCGTCGTGGTGTCTTGATGATGAGGAGGTACTCAGTGTCTTCGCACACTTTTCCCTTCCAGCGATAAATCGAGCGCAGGCAGGGAATGATGTTGACACAGGTTGCCAGGCGACGATCAATGAGTTCTTCGGAGATCTCCACCGCCTGTTGCTCGGTGCCGACGGAGGTCAAAATAACGGTAAGGGCTTCCAAATCACTCATATTTAAACGCTATCGCGGATCCTATCAGCCGTCAAGAAGAGAAGCTCTGCTGCAGCAAATGGAGATGCTCCCGCGCGGCCGATCAGTATCGCCGCAACAATCCGACCACAACGCCTTGGATCAACACATTGGCGGCCGGCTCAAGAATGGGTTCGAATCTTTCATTTGCCGGCTGAAGAAGAACCATCTCCCCCGGTCGGCGGAAAACCCTCTTGAGCGTGACCTCGCCGTCTACCAGGGCTACCACCATTTCTCCATCTCGAGCCTCATTGGTTCGGCGCACGATGACCTCGTCCCCGTCGTGAATACCATCGTCAATCATTGAGAGACCACGAACTCGGAGAATGAAATTCTCGCCGCCGGCCATATCGGGCGGAACCTGTGTTCGACCCTCTTCAGCGAAACTTTCTATCGGAGAACCCGCGGCAACGGTACCTAGTATCGGAAGGGTCACTTGCGTTTCGCCAATGTCCGGCGACGCCAGGGTGAGGCCCCTTTTCTGATGTTTGTCTCGAATCAACAACCCCTTCTTAATCAAGAGGTTGACATGTTTCTGGGCAGAGGCGGTACTGGAGAAGCCGAATTTTTCGGATATTTCCCGGAGGGTCGGAGCCACTCCTTCGCCTTGGATCCTGAATTCGATAAAACGAAAGATTTCCTGTTGGCGTTCGGTGAGATAGAACATCAACCCCCCCCACAAGGTTAGGCGAACACAAGGCATAAATCAAGCGTTGTCTCGCCTTTTGGGTGATGATGGGAAAATGGTCGGGGCGAGAGGACTTGAACCTCCGGCCTCACGGTCCCGAACCGTGCGCTCTACCAGACTGAGCTACGCCCCGACGGGGCGCATATTCTAGACCAGGGCGGGCCAAAACGCAATCAACACCATTCTTCCCGGCTTGACACCCCCGCTTTGGGCCGGGTAGGGTTCTGGGCGCGAGGACACTGATGGACAATCACCAGCAAAACGCGGAGCGTGCTCAGTGGGGGAGCCGGCTCGGCTTCATCCTGGCTGCCGCGGGGAGCGCCGTAGGGCTCGGTAACCTGTGGAAGTTTCCCTATATCACCTTCGAAAACGGCGGAGGGGCCTTTGTTCTGGTCTATCTCGGCGCCATCGTCCTGGTCGGCGCACCGATCATGTTTGCTGAGATCCTTCTGGGACGACGGACCAAGCAGAATCCCGTCGGTGCCTTTCGCCTGCTGGGCCGGGGCCGGCCCGGGGGCCTAGCTTGGACCGGGGTCGGCATCCTCGGTGTTGTGGCCGGGTTTGTGATCCTCTCATACTACAGCGTCGTGGCGGGCTGGACTCTGCGCTATATCGTGCTGGCGCTCTCGGGAAATCTCGCCCCCCTCGCCGGTGATCCGGCGGCCCTTCAGGCCTTTTTCGGCACCTTCCTCTCGAATCCGTGGCAACAGACCTTTTTCCATCTTCTTTTCATGGGCGCAACCGTGGGCGTTGTTTACCTCGGGGTCGGCCGCGGAATCGAGCGGGCCGCCAAGGTTCTGATGCCGATTTTGTTCGTGATTCTGCTCGGCCTGATTGTTTACGTCGTGTGGACCCCGGGTTTCCACCGTGCGTTGGTCTTTATCTTCCGGCCGAATTTCTCTGAGCTGACGAGAGGCGGGGTGTTGGAAGCGCTGGGACATAGCTTTTTCACCCTCAGTCTGGGGATGGGCGCGATGCTGACTTATGGCAGCTACATGCGGAAAAAGACATCGATTCCGCGGGCGGCCATCACGGTCTGTATCCTCGACACGGTAATCGCGGTGATGGCGTGCGTCATCATGTTCTCCATTATTTTCAGCTTCGATTTCGAGATCGCCAAATCTTCGACGATTTTGTTTACCACCCTTCCGGTGGTCTTTTTCAAGCTTCCTGGGGGCGTGGTGATCAGTGCCCTTTTCTACGTCTTGGTTGCCTTCGCCGCCCTTACCAGCACGATCAGCCTGCTTGAAGTGGTCGCGAGTTATGCAATCGACGAGTTCGGGTGGGCGCGGCGCAGAGCCACCCTCATCATGGGCGGCGCCATCGGGCTTTTCGGCATTCTCAACGCCCTGAGTCTCGGCGGCGTCGGCGCGCTGTCCGAGATCAATTTCATCGGCCGACCCTCTACGGCGGGGGTTTTTGGAACCCTCGACTACCTCGCCAGTAACTGGTTTTTGCCGGTCGGTGGTTTTTTGGTCGCGCTGTTCGTGGGCTGGGTTCTGACCAAGGACGAAAACCGGCAGGAGCTTGAAACGGGGCATGGGCGTATGGCGACCTTCGGCATTTGGCGCTTTCTCATTCGCTTTGCCGCTCCCCTGGCCGTCGGCGCGATCATCGTCAGCGTCATTCTCGGGGCTGAATACCAGTAGGGCCTGGAGACTGGCCCGAGATTTTCGTCAGAATGCGCCGTCATTTGGTTGGTTATCGGTGGGCTGAGGGCTGATGGCTGACAGCTACCCAGCGGAGCTGGAACCTCTTCGGTTTCGGCGCCGCTGGGTTACGCGCTGATCTCGAGGCACGCCTCCGCGGTGCGAAGTCGCCGGGTGATCTCCGCGAAGTCATCGGCATTTGCGGTTTTCAGGGCTGTCGTTGCCTCCTCGAAAATTCGCTGTTCCACCTCGGGGTCAACCTCGTTGGGGAGGCGAACTGCGCGCGCGAGGACGGTGACGCGGTCCGGGAGTACCTCGGCAAAGCCTTGGGTGATAACCATTTGGCGTTCCTGTCCGCCGATGGTGTACAACAGGCGACCGATGCCCAATGCGGTGAGGAGCGGGGTGTGTCCCGGGAGCACGCCCAGCTCGCCGAGTTCACCGGGAAGGCGAACCTCCTCCACCTCTACGCCAACCACCGAACCCTTGCCGGTAACGACCTCAAGGTACAACCCCTCCGCCATCACGCCCCCTTCATTTTCTCGGCCTTCTCAATGGCCTCTTCAATTGCTCCGACGTAGAGGAATGCCTGCTCAGGAAGATGGTCGAACTCGCCCTGACAGATCATTTTAAAGCCTTTGATCGTGTCCTCGATCTTCACGTAGCGACCCTTGAAGCCGGTGAACTGTTCGGCGACATGGAAAGGCTGGGAGAGGAAACGTTGAATTTTTCGGGCTCGGGCAACCGTGAGGCGATCCTCTTCCGACAGCTCGTCAATTCCGAGAATGGCGATGATGTCCTGCAGGTCTTTGTAGCGCTGCAAGATACGTTGAACCTCCTGCGCAACCATGTAGTGCTCAGCCCCGACAATCTCCGGGTCGAGGATCCGCGATGTCGAGGCCAAGGGGTCGATAGCCGGATAGATGCCGAGTTCGGCGATCTGGCGCGAGAGCACGGAGGTCGCGTCCAGGTGAGCAAAGGCCGTCGCCGGCGCGGGGTCGGTGAGATCGTCCGCGGGTACGTAAATCGCCTGAACCGAGGTTATTGACCCCTTGTGGGTGGAGGTGATTCTCTCCTGGAGTTCACCCATCTCGGTGGCAAGGTTCGGTTGGTAGCCAACCGCTGAAGGCATACGGCCCAGGAGGGCGGAAACCTCGGATCCGGCCTGGGTGAAACGGAAGATATTGTCGATAAACAGCAACACATCCTGGCCTTCGACATCACGAAAGTGCTCGGCCATGGTGAGCCCCGTGAGGCCGACCCGAAGGCGGGCGCCCGGCGGCTCGGTCATCTGACCATAGATGAGGGCCACCTTCGACTTCTCCCAGTCGTCAGGGTCGATGACGCCGGCCTCGGTCATCTCCAACCAAAGATCGTTGCCTTCTCGCGTACGCTCGCCCACCCCGGAAAAGACCGAAAAACCGCCATGTTGCAGGGCGACGTTGTTGATGAGTTCCATAATGAGAACTGTCTTGCCGACCCCCGCTCCACCGAACAGACCGGTCTTCCCGCCACGACAGTAGGGTTCAAGGAGATCGACGACTTTGATGCCGGTTTCAAACATCTCCGTTTCGGTGGACTGCTCCTCGAGAGACGGCGCCGCTCTGTGAATCGACGCCCGGCGTTTTGTCTCTACCGGGCCCAGTCCGTCCACCGGCCGGCCGAGAACGTCGAGAACCCGCCCCAGGGCTTCCCGGCCGACGGGAACCGAAATTGGGCCACCGGTGTCGGTGGCGGTCATCCCGCGCACCATTCCGTCCGTGGGTTCCATCGCAATACAACGAACACATCCTTCTCCGAGATGAAGGGCGACCTCGGCGGTCACGTCCATCGGCGCCGCCCCGAGGCGGCCATCATCGCGAATGCGTACTGCGTTCAAGATCGGGGGTAATTTCTCTTCCGGAAATTCTACGTCCACGACAGGCCCGATGACCTGGACGACCCGGCCTTCCGTTAATTGGCTCATTCAATCAACTCCCTACTCTGCCGGCGCCTGTGCGCCGGAGACTATCTCAATCAGTTCCTTGGTAATGGCCGCCTGCCTGGTACGGTTGTATAACAGGGTGAGGCTGTCGATCATCTCACCGGCGTTCTTGGTGGCCGCCTCCATCGCCGTCATGCGGGCCGCCTGTTCGGCCGCGGCCGAGTCGAGAAGTGCGGTCTGAACCCTTGCCTCGACATAACCCGGCAAAAGAGTGTCCAACAGAGCCGCCGGGTCGGGTTCGTAAAGGTAGTCAACCATCTCATCAGTCGGACCGCGTTCGTCCATCCGCGGCGGTTCGATGGGCAACAGCCTTTCGAGGGTGGTCTCATGGCGGATTAAATTGATAAATCGGTTATAAATGACCCAAACCCCGGAGACCTGGCCTGAATTGAATGCCTTTATGCACATCTGAGCTAAGCGCGGCCCGTCTTCCGGGCCGAGATTCGACATTATTTCCCGCTCCTCGTGGGCAACCGCATAGTCTTGGGCCTTGAAATAGTCTGCGGCCTTACGGCCGACGGCCACGATCTCGGCTCCGTCCCATTGGGCTGGGGCGCGGAGTTCCCTCTCGGCTTCACGCAGAAGACTGGCGTTGAACGAACCGCACAGGCCCTTGTCCGAACTGATGACGACGACCCAAACATGCCCCGCTTCCCTACGTTTGAGCAGGGGGTGGTCATATTCGGTGCGGGAAGCGACCCGCGCCAAGACCTTCGCCAGGGTGTCGGCATAGGGGCGGGCCTCGGCGACGGCTGTCTGTGCACGGCGCAGTTTTGCCGCGGCGACCATTTTCATGGCCTTGGTGATCTGGCGGGTTCCCTTGACCGAGCGAATCCGGCGTTGAAGGTCCCTAGTGTTCGCCAAGGCTCGCCTCCGGGTGCTCCTTGATGAACCGGTCAATCGCCTTGTCAATTGCTGTTGCGAGGGCCTTAGCCGTCGCCTCTTCCATTTTTCCGGTGGTGCGGATGGCGTCGAGCGTCTGTTGTGCCTCCTCCTGAACGCTGGTGTGGAGGAACGGTTCGAAGGCGCCGATTGCGGAAACTTTCAGGCGATCCAGGTGGCCCTTGGTTCCGGCAAAGATCGAAACCGCCTGTAGCTCAACCGAAAGGGGCCGATATTGACCCTGTTTGAGAATCTCCATCAGGCGTTCGCCTCGGGCGAGCTGGTTCTGTGTGGCCTTGTCGAGATCCGAGCCGAATTGAGCGAAAGCGGCTAGTTCCCGGTACTGAGCAAGATCCAGCCGTAGGGAGCCGGCGATAGCCTTCATCGCCTTGATTTGGGCATTTCCTCCAACGCGACTCACCGACAACCCGACGTTGACCGCCGGGCGTTGACCGGCGAAAAACAGGTCACCCTCCAAGTAGATTTGGCCATCGGTGATCGAAATGACGTTGGTCGGAATATAGGCCGAAACGTCCCCCATCTGAGTTTCGATCACGGGCAAAGCCGTAAGGCTGCCGCCACCTTCGGCATCATTGAGTTTGGCTGCCCGTTCAAGCAACCGTGAGTGCAGATAGAAAACATCCCCAGGAAAGGCTTCGCGGCCCGGTGGACGACGCAAAAGAAGAGAAATTTCCCGATAGGCCTGGGCGTGCTTCGTTAGATCGTCGTAAAAGATAACGGCGTGTTTCTTGTTGTAGAGGAAATACTCCCCAATGGCTGCGCCGGCATAGGGGGCGAGGTACTGCAAGGAGGCGGGCTCGGATGCCGTCGCCGAAACGATGATGGTGTGTTCCATCGCGCCATGTTTTTCGAGGGTTGAGATCACCTGGGCAACTGTGGACGCTTTCTGGCCGATCGCCACGTAAACACAGATATTCCCGGTGCCCTTCTGATTGATGATGGCGTCGAGAATGATGGCGGTCTTGCCGGTCTGGCGATCCCCGATGATGAGTTCGCGCTGGCCACGACCAATAGGGATCATGGCGTCGATGGCCTTGATTCCGGTCTGCATCGGCTCAGTCACCGGCTTCCGGGCGACCACGCCGGGCGCGATGCGCTCGAGCGGGTATCGCTCAGTCGCCTGAACCGGCCCCTTGCCGTCGAGCGGGATTCCGAGGGGATTCACCACGCGGCCGACAACCCCTTCGCCGACCGGGAGGTCGAGGATGCGCCCTGTCCGTTTGACCTCGTCGCCCTCCTTCACGAGGTGGACCTCCCCCATGAGAACACAGCCAACGTTATCGTCCTCGAGGTTGAGCGCGAGTCCGTAGACGTCGTGGGGCAATTGCACCAATTCCCCCGCCATCACTCCCTCAAGACCATAAACACGCGCAATTCCGTCTCCAACGCTGATAATGGTCCCGACCTCGGACATGTCGATGGCGGTCTCGTGGCCTTCAATCTCGCGACGAATGATATCCGCAATTTCGGCGGCTTTGATCTGCATATAGAACCCCTATTTCCCTTGGGTTTGTTTATTTTCTTTCTCGGCCCAGTTGCTGTAACTGACCGTCCAGTGATCCATCAAAAACACGGGAGCCCACCTGAACTCGAAATCCGGCCAGGAGCTCGGGCCTTTCCACAAAATCGGCAACCACTTCGGCGGCAACAACTTTTTTCATGGCGTCGAGTAGGGTCGCGCGAGCGGCTTCGCTCAAAGGCCCCGGCGTTTCGACGCGGGCGTGAACCCGCCCCAGTGCGCGATCGACGACATCTCGATAGGTCTTGGCGATTTTTTCCATATGTTCAAGACGATAGTGCCGCTGCACCACATGAATGAACCGACGCACCACGTGCTCGGTACCGAGGGCATCCAACACGGCGTCTAAAATCGAAGTTTTGGCTTCTTGAGACACGAGCGGCGTGACCATCACACGGAGAAGCTCGGGCACGCTGACAACGACCTCCGCCACCTGTTCGACGGGCCTGACCATTTCTTCCGCCGTCCTGGCGTCGGCAGCGGTGTCAAATAACGCCTTGGCGTAGGGGGCGGCTCGAAATCCAGCCATCGCCTATTTCTCCTCCATCGCTTGCAGTGCGGTGACGCTACGTTCGAGAACCCGGGCTCGGTCGGCTTCGGTCATTTCTTTCTCCAACAAGGCGCGCGCTATCTTTGTGGTCAATTTGGTTGTCTCACGCGCCAACTGTTCGCGCGTTTCGGCCCCCCGCCGCTCGATTTCCTCGCTGACCCTGCGAAGAAACCTCTCCTCCTCGGCCGCGCCCTCTTCGGCTAGGCGCGCTGCCTCGGCTCGGCCCTGCTCCTCGGCCCGCACAGCCATGGCGGACACTTCGTTTTCTACCGACGCCAATCGCTTGGCAACCTCTTGTTTGAGCTCTTCGGCCTCTTGGAGGCGCGTTTTTGCCAATTCGAGTTGGGTCCCAATGCTTTCCTGACGAGCATCTAAGAACGCCGACACGGGGCGGCCGACAAAACGCGCCAGAAGGTAGAGAAAGAGGGTGAGATTCAAAGCAAGCCACAAGAAGACCGGAACCCCGAGCTTGGTCTCGCCGTGATCGACGAGAAAGGCCAGACAGAGCAAAACGACAAAGACCGCTATCCAGGCGCCCACCGTTTTCACGAAAGCACCTCCCGACCCACAAGTCGGGTGGCAAGTTCCTGCGCGAGCAACGTGGCCTGGTTATGAAGTTCCTTTCGCGCCGTTTCTGCCTCGCGAGCCAGGTCCGCAACAGCGACGCGAAGTTCTTCATCGGCCCTTTCGCGGGCCCCTTCCATACGTTGTCGGCGTGCCGCCTGGGCCTCGGCACAATAGGCTTCCCGTGCCCGGGAAGCGCTGCGAGCCGCTTCCGACAGTTCTTCCTCAAGGCGCGCCGTCGCCGAAACCAAGGCTTCGTTCTTTGCCGCCCATTCCTTTTCGGCGCTATCGATGCGCGAGTTCCGCTCCTCGAGAACCGTGGTCACGGGTTGAATGAGAAATCTATGGACCAACCACAAGGTCACCCAAAAACAAAGGATGATGAAAACAAGTGATAAATTCGGTGGGGTCATTCGCCTCTCCTGGGGTCGGCTCTTCGGAAAAAGCCGGCCGCTTACGCCATGAGATCATCCTGCTGAGTCAGGGCGCCAGTGCTTTTCGGGCCGTCGTTGTTTTCCGGCTGTCGGTTCCTTCCATCTTGACCTTTCCTTCCAGAAAGGCCCCCTCTTCCATCACCAACGCAGGCGTGAAAATCTCTGCCCACACTTTGGCCGAAGCATGCAACACGACCTGTTCTGTCGCGCGGATCGTACCACGGACCTCGCCGCCCACCACACATCGCGCGACCTCGATTTCGCCGTCAATGCTACCGCTTTCGCCAACCAAAAGTTCTGAGGCCGACTTAACCTGGCCCTCGAGGCGCCCATCCAGACGGAAGGACTGTTTAAATTCCAGCTCGCCTCGGATGACGCAATCTGCATCAACGAATCCATTCAGCGCATCATTCCCGCGTACCATTATTCTTCCCCCACGAGGAGGTCGTAGACCCGCAAGAACTCGTCCTGGCTATCGCACTTCACAACGATTCGCCCTCCCCTGTTTGATACTTTAATCTCAATTTTTGCTCCAAGCTTGAGAGAAAGCTTGTTTTCGGCGATTATTATATTTGGGTCGCGCGCAGGAGCCGCTTTTTTTGGGGCCCCTTTTTCTCCAGCCGCGCGGTTGGCCTGGCTCGCGGTGCGCTCGATTTCACGAACGCTCAGGTCATCGCGGATGGCCGCCTCGGCCCACAAGATCTGCGCTTCAGCGTCAGAAAAGGACAATAGGGCGCGCCCGTGCCCGGCCGTGAGCCGCCCCGCCTCCACCATTTCTTGCACGGGCTCGGGTAATTTAAGGAGACGCAGGGCATTGGCGACCGTGCTGCGATCAAAGCCGACCTTTTCGGCAATCTGCGCCTGAGTCAACCCGCCCTCGGCCCGCAAGACGTGGTAGGCCCTCGCTTCCTCGAGGGGTGTAAGATCACGGCGCTGAAGATTCTCCACCAACGCAATCTCCAGCGCTCGTTCTTCGTCCACCTGTTCGCGGATAACAACCGGTATTTGTTTGAGGCCGGCCTTCTTTGCCGCTCGCCAGCGGCGCTCCCCGGCAAGAATCTTGAACTTCCCGGAACCAAGTTCGCTGACGAGAAGCGGTTGCAGGATTCCGTGCTTTCGGATCGAGGCCGCAAGGGACTCCAGGGCTTCGTTCTCAAACCGGTTTCGTGGCTGCTTCGGGTTTGCGTAGAGCCGCTCCACGTCAATCTCGGCAAAGCCGGCCCGTGCGGTGGGCACGTCCGGCATAAGCGCCTTGAGACCTCGTCCAAGTGCCCTTTTAGCCATAGTTGACCTCCAGCCGGGAGAGATATTCCCTCGCCAATTGAAGATATGCCTGGGCGCCCCGGCTCCGAAGATCATAGGCGTGAATTGGTCGCCCAAACGAGGGGGCCTCGGCGAGACGAATATTGCGGGGAATCACCGCCTCGAACACCAGGTCGCCAAAAACGCTTTTGACCTCGTCCGCGACCTGTCGTGCCAGGTTGGTCCGGTCGTCATACATCGTGAGCAACACTCCGTCCAAGACGAGTCCCGGATTCAGGAACCGGCGCACCTCGTCAATCGTTTTCATCAGTTCGCTGACACCCTCAAGGGCGAAATACTCACACTGGATCGGGACAATCATCGCATCAGCCGCCGCCAACGCGTTAATCGTGAGCTGGCCCAGCGCGGGAGGGCAGTCAATCATCACAAAACGAAAGCCCTCCACCTTCTGGAGAATGTCCCGCATCCGAAACTCGCGGCCCACCATTCCCACCAATTCAACTTCGGCGCCGGCCAGGTCGGGGGTGCTGGGAATCAGAGAAAGGTGGGGGAACTCGGTCTTGTAGACGGCGCCGTCCAACTCGCCCTTGCCGGAAATGAGGGCGTAGGTTGTCGCCCCGCCTGTTGCTTCGCCGTCCACCCCGAGGCCGGAGGTGCAGTTTGACTGGGGGTCGAGGTCCACCAGAAGCGTCCTCTGTTCGTACGCCGCCAAGGCCGCGCCGAGGTTCACGACTGTCGTCGTCTTGCCGACGCCGCCCTTTTGGTTTGCTACTGCGAGAATTCGAGGTTTCACGTGGAACACACCTGAACTTGGATAAGCCGACCCCGGTCGAGGCCGATCAAGCCCGAGCTTAACACACGCCACCCCTCAAGCCGGCCGAGTCGCTCTTCTTCGGCCTCGGTTCCCCAGATAGCAACCTTGCCCATGGGCGCCAACCTGGGCCTGGCCCAGGCCAGGAGTCCCGGGTATCCGCCAACGGCCCGCACGGTGATGAGATCTATGTTCTCAACGGCAAGGTCCTGAAAGCGCACCCGTTCGACCTCGGCCTTAAGCCCGAGTTCACGAACCATCATCTTCAAAAAGGCCCAGCGCTTTTGGCGCGGCTCCACAAGCACTCCGGACCACGCCTCCCGAACACACAAAAGGGGGATTCCGGGCAGTCCCCCGCCACTCCCGATATCCACCAGTTTTCCCCGCGGGGGCATAATGGCCACGGCTGCAAGCGCCTCGAGAAGGTGACGATTGACGAGCTCTCTTCGGCCGGCGAAGCGAACGAGATTGTGCCGCTTGGACCAGCGCTCGAGATGTGCGGCGTAAAGGGCGAGGCGTTCGACCGACTGCTCCGGCGCCTTTCCGCGAAGAAGGCCTTCGTAAGTTGTCTCCCGGGTCATGGTTTGCCACCTTGGCCCCGAGTCGCCAAGCGCCCAGCCACGAGCGCCAGGGCGGCCGGCGTCATTCCGGCAAGCTGCGCCGCCTCAGACAACGTCCGCGGTCGCGTCCGCTCCATCTCCTCCATAATCTCCCGAGAGAGTCCCGAAATCGAACGAAAGCCAAAGCCGGCGGGGATTTTGACTCCCCGGAGCCGGACCAGGCGGCTCTGTTCCCTCTCCTGGCGCTCAATATACCCGCGGTACTTCAGCCGACCAATGACGACCTCCCGGTCTTCGGGCGCCAAATGCGCCAACCCCGAAAGCGTGTCGCCGACCCGGCGAATGTCAATATCTTGCCGGCGCAAGATCCCGGCCCACGTTGTCGGCGACCGCACCTCAACCCCGGTCATCCCGAGCACCATCTCGACCGTCTCGCGGTTGGGGTTGAGCTGGGTCGCCTCGAGCTGTGTTATGGCCTGTCGGCGGGCTTCCCAGCGGCACTGTTCCACGTGAAACACCCGCTCCGGAACGAGCCCCAGGCGGACCCCCGCCACCATGAGTCGTTCTCGGGCAGAATCCACGCCCAGCATCAGGCGGTTCTCCGCTCGTGATGTGAACATCCGGTAGGGTTCGCGGTGGTCCCTGGTGACGACGTCGTCTATCAAAACCCCAATATACCCTTCCGTCCGGTCAACCCGCGCGCCCTCTTTCCCGAGAACGGACGCTGCCGCATTAATGCCCGCCATCAGCCCGAGGCCCGCCGCCTCCTCATAACCAGACGTTCCCAGTAATTGGCCGGCAAGGTAAAGCCCGGGAACCGCCTCGGCGGCCAAGTCAAAACCGACTTGGCGGGGCGCGACCACATCGTATTCCACCGCGTATCCGTAGCGAAGAAATTGGGCGCGCTCAAGCCCCGGAACGGCACGAACAACCGCCACCTGAACATCCTCCGGTAGAGACGTCGAAAGGCCGTTGAGATAGATGCTGTTACCGGCGCGGGTCTCCGGTTCAACGAACACCGTGTGTTCTTTGTGATGGGGGAAGCGAACAATCTTGTCTTCAATCGAGGGACAATAGCGGGGGCCCACTCCTTCGATCTGCCCCGCAAAGAGGGGCGATCTTTCAAGGTTCTCTTCGATGATCGCCTGTACCTGCGGGGGGGTTCTCGCCACCCAACAAGGCGTGTAGTTTCGAACCCCAGTCGTTCTCCAGGAAAAACCCCTCGGCCTCTCGTCGCCAACCTGTTCCTCAAGGCGGGCGAAGTCGACGCTGTCTCGGTGAATCCGCGGCGGCGTACCGGTCTTGAACCGCCGCAACTCCAGCCCCGCACCAACCCAGCTCCGCCCCATGCCTATGCTGGGTCGCTCACCAAAACGACCGCCGGCCCGCCGATCTTCGCCCGTGTGGAGAACGGCGCCCAAAAAGGTTCCGGTCGTTAGGACCACCGCCCCGGCTTTGAGGCGCCGGCCATCAGCCAGCACCACGCCGCATACCGCCTTCCCCCCAACAACCAGGTCCGTCGCCTCGCCCTCAATGAGGTCAATCCCTCGAGTGCCGAGAAGGAGCCGTCGCATGATGGTGGCATAACGATCTTTGTCGCACTGGGCCCGTGGACCCCAAACCGCCGGCCCACGAGAGGCGTTCAGAAGCCGAAAATGAATTCCGGTCCGATCCGCGGCCCAGCCCTGAACTCCACCGAGCGCATCTATTTCGGCCACAAGATGTCCTTTGCCGATGCCCCCAATCGATGGGTTGCACGGCATCTGACCGATTGTTTCCAGGTGCAGCGTCACCACCGCCACCGAGGCGCCCATTCGCGCCCCGGCCATTGCGGCCTCAATCCCGGCATGGCCGGCGCCAACAACAACTACGTCCCATCGGTCCATTTTCGTGCCCACTATTTCCCCAAACAAAAAGAGGCGAAAACCGCATCCAAGACCGCCTCGGTGTCGATGAGACCAAGAAGCTCTTCGAGGGCCTCGCCGGCTTCGCGAACGTCTTCGGCGGCCACCTCTCGGGGGGCGAGGAGACTCCGCTCAAGGTGTTCCTGCGCTCGTGACAACGCCTCCTTGTGACGTCGGTTGATCGCCACATTCCCGTCATGCGCCTGCAGGGGCGCGAGCACAATCCGCTCGATGGCTTCGCGCAACTCAGCCAAGCCGCCCTCCGCAACACACGACGCGGTCATAACGTCCTCCCCGGTCGGCGCCACCTCCAATAAGTCGCTCTTGCTGATGACCTCCAAAATTCTGTCTTTTTCAACACCCCATAATTCAACGGTCTCTCTCGGGCTGTCTGCCGATCGTAACAACACAACCAGATCAGCACCGGCGGCCGCCGCTTCGGCGCGCCGCACGCCCTCGGCTTCAACAATATCCTCAGTGGAACGAACGCCGGCCGTGTCTACCAAAACAACCGGAACACCACCCATGTCCAGCCCGGCCTCAAGCACATCTCTGGTCGTGCCGGGGCACGGAGCCACAATCGCCCGCTCACGCGCCAAGAGGGCGTTGAAAAGGGTCGATTTTCCGGAATTTGGTGGTCCCACAATAACCACTCGAGCGCCTTCTCGAACGCGCTCACCAACCACGAAAGAGGCAAGAAGACCGCGAACCGCCCCAATGCATTCCCCAAGGGCGCCACGAAGCTCTTCGTCGGAAAGGACCACTCCCTGATCAACGAAATCGAGCGACGCCTCGATGCGCGCCCTCAGGCCCGTGATCTTTTCTCGTAACGGCGAAATCCGCCCCGAAAGGCTACCGTGCATCTGTTCCCGCGCAAGGCGTGCCTGCCATCTGGTCTCTGCGCGAACAAGCTCATTGACGCCCTCTGCCTGAACCAGGTCCATTTTCCCGTTGGCAACCGCTCTCTGTGTGAACTCCCCGGGCACGGCTCGGCGCGCACCCAAACTCACGCTGGTGGCAATCACTTCCTCGACCACCCACGGTGAACCGTGCACCACGGCTTCCAACATGTCTTCTCCGGTAAAGCTGCGCGGCGCCGCATATGGGGTGCAGACACCCCTGTCGATCTCCCGGCCATCACGCCCGAGGAGAGCGACGAGTTGCGCCTCCCGGGGCCGCGCCACGCTGAGCCGGGGACACAGCCGCTCCGCTACCGCTTGAATCTCCGGGCCGCTAAAACGAATAATCGCCAACGCCCCCGAGCCGTTTGCCGTGGCCTGCGCTACGATCGTGTCAGCGCAGCCGGAAAGGACGGACGACAACCTGCTTGAGGAAGCCTTCACCATCGGAAGCGGTCTCCACAGAGGGGTGGTCGGCGAGGGCGAGATGAATTTCCCGCCGAGCCGCCGGAGTAAAGGGGCCCATTGTCACGGGGCCCCGCCGTTGGATTGCTCTCTCGGCGGCAGCCTCGGCATCCTCCTGCAGGCGCCCCGCTCGTCGCATTTTGAACCCATCCCCGTCGAGATGGACCGGTGCATGGCTTCTTAGTCGCCCGTTCATTATGCGATTACACAAGTATTGCAGCGAATCCAGCCCTTTCCCAAGACCCGCAGTGAGGAGCCGAAAATCCTCGCCATAGAGTTCGCCGCCCAGATGCTCTTCCGCTTCTTCGATGCGCGCCCTAATGTCAAGGTCTCCGGCGTTAAACGCCTCCCGCAGAAAGAGTCCCAGGACCGCAACTGGGTCGAGAGCGGCTTCGATCGTCACGACCGCCGGGCTGTCCTCAATCACCTCATACTGCAGTTCCTCGGTCCGTGCACCGAGCGCCAAACACGCCTGGTTCAGACATTCGTCAAGGGACCCACCCAAAAAACGTTCCGCGCCGTTCATTATTTTTTCCTCTTTCCGCCGCCCCCGGCTCGCTTCCGCTCACCGATGAGACGGAGGGTAATCTCCTGTTGGAGAATCGAGACCACATTATTAGTCAACCAGTACAGCACAAGCCCCGCGGGGAACCCAAGGAACATGATGCCGAAGACCAGGGGCATCATCCGCATCATTTTCATCTGCGCCGGGTCGCCGGCCTGTGGCGCAAGACGCTGCTGCAACCACATGGTCGCGGTCATGAGGACGGGTGTAATGTACAGGGGGTCCTTGGCCGAAAGGTCTACGATCCACAACATAAAAGGCGCATGGCGCAGTTCGATCGCGTGCGAAAATAGCGTGTAGAGCGCAAAGAGTAACGGCATCTGCACCAGCATCGGCAAACATCCGCCGACCGGGTTAACGCCTTCCTCTTTGTACAGCGCCATCGTCTCCTGGTTCATCTTTGCCCGCACTTGCGGGTCCTTTTTGTTCTTCTTGTACTTTTCTTGAATGGCCTTGACCTTCGGCTGGACCTTCTGCATTCGGCGCATTGACACCGTGGATTTGTGCATCAGGGGAAAAAGCACAATCCGAATCGCAATCGTCAAAAGGACAATGGCATAGCCCCAGTTTCCGGCCCAGCCGTAGATCCAGCGAAGGATTTTCAAGAAGAAAACAGCAATAGGATGAAAAATGCCGAAACGAAGCGTATCTTCCAGGCCACCACCCTCGGTCTTGAGAAGATCAAACTCTTTCGGCGCCGCAAAGAGTTCGCCGAAATAGTTGCCGGTTTTTGACTTCAAGTCGCTCCTCAGGACGGCCACGGTCGTTGTTTCGCCATCCGCGTCGATCTCGTCCAAGCCGAGGGGAAGGATATGTATTTCGTCGATTTCCCCCGTGGTGCGAAAGACATTGAGAAAATACGTGTCTTCAAACCCGACAAAAAGAAGATCTCTGCCACTGAGGCTCATGGCCGCGTCGATCTTCTCACGGCGATAGGTCTCGCGCTCTTCTCGTGTCGAGACCGTGACATCTCCCCATGTCGAAAAGCGATTGGCTCGCTCCACCGCCCCGGTGTTCCGCATCCCGGTACCAAGGCTCAGGGCGCCGGCCCTCATCGCACCAAAGGACTCAACTGACACCTCAATGCCGTACCCCGTCGATCCAAGCTCAATAGTCTTGATGACGGTGTTTCCGGCGCCATCCGACCAGGTGAAAGAGGCCCGCCGTTCGCCCTCCTGGTCGGCCTTGTAAAGTCGATTATCCGGTCCGTCAGCAAAGACAAGTTGGAGCGGAAGCGTGCGCTCCGGGTGTTCCGCCGTCTGAACTAAGTCCAGTGGCTGCTTTTCGTCATCCGTAAAGCCATTGAGAATAAGCGCCGTCACCGCGGCGCCCCGGTTCGTCACGTGGACGTCCATCACATTGTTGTTGAGATGAAGCTCGTGAACGTCGGTGTCGGAAATTACGCCTTCTACCCCATCGTCCTCGCCCAACACCGGAAGGTCTGCGTATTCTTGGGCCGCCCCTTCTCTTCCCTGGGGGGCTTCTTCTTCCGTCGCCGTCGGTGCCGGTGGTCGCTGCACCGGTTTCGGTGGCGGAAAAATGACCGTCCAAAGAGCAAAGATTATCGCCGACAGGACGAAGGCAATCAGAATTCGTTTCTCCATCGACACAGCACTCACCCCCGATGCCCGCGCACCACGTAGATTACTCTATTCTCGCGGCTCGCCGAAGCCTCTTCAGCCCCGCAAGATAGTCCCCTTGTAACTCAGGCCAGGGCACCGATTCACAACCTCTCCGGACATTGACCACGAGATCGACGCCAAGCCCGGAAAGCGCTTCGGAATTGAGTCGAAAAAGCTCTCGAATACGGCGGCGACATCGCGTTCTCACGACGGCCGAACCCACCTTTCGGGAGGCCGTAATGCCCAAACGACAGCATCCGAGAACGGACGGCCTTGCAAACAACACAAGGTATCGCCCAATCACTCGCTCGCCCTCTCGGTATGTCAATTGAAAATCAGCCCGTCGCTGAAGACGCTGCTTTCGGGTCAGGCGCCTGTTTGTCAGACGCTGACGCGTTTGCGCCCCTTCTTCCGCCGAGAATTCAAAACTCTCCGCCCCGTCCGAGAACGCATGCGAACCCTGAAACCGTGTTTTTTCTTGCGCCGCCTGTTGTTTGGCTGGAATGTTCTTTTCATGATTCATTACACTCCGTCTATCGAGCGATACACCCTAACTTACGTCTAATCAGCTGTCAAGCCACCAACATGGTGACCGTTCGTGACAATATATCAAAAGGCCCCGAAGGTAAAGGCCGAGGATCTTTTTGTCTCGACCTTCACCTGCGACGAATGCTATGCTGGATCACTGCAATGTCTATTTGGTCTGAACTACAGCCGCTCCTCCGCCAAATGATCGGAGATGAGGATTTCGAAACCTGGATTTCTCCTCTCCGGGCGCATAACGACAAGGACCAAACGCTCACCCTTTCGAGCGCAAATCCAATCGTCCTTGACTGGGTGAGAGATCACCTCTTAAGCGACCTCGCGGCCGTCGCGCGCAGTCGCTATGGCAGGACCTTTCGCGTTGTGTTGGTCAACGAAGAACAGGCAGAGCACACAAAACAACCGGTGACCACGGGTACGCCACCGCTCATATCCCAGCAGCCTTTAACCCCAAGTTTTTCATTCGACCGTTTTGTGATCGGGCCGTCGAACCAATTTGCCTGCGCCGCCGCGAGAGCCGTGGCCAACGGTCCTGGAGAAACTTATAACCCCCTCTTTCTCTATGGGGGTTCCGGTCTCGGCAAGACCCACCTCCTCCATTCCATTGCCCATCAGTCAATCAAGATCAATCCCGCCGTAAACGTCGTTTACATGACAACCGAACAGTTTGTTAATGACTTCATTACCTGTATTCAAAAAAAGAAGATGGATCTTTTCCGCCAAACCTTTCGTGTCGTTGATGTTCTCCTTCTTGATGATATTCAGTTCATCGCGGGAAAAGAACAGACGCAGGAGGAGTTCTTCCATACGTTCAACACCCTCCAATCGTCCGGTCGACAAGTGGTGTTCACCTCAGATTCTCGTCCGGCCGACATTCCCGGTCTGGAAGAAAGGCTCCGATCCCGTTTTCTCCAGGGTCTCATAGCAGACATTCAGCCGCCTGATCTCGAAACCCGTTGTGCCATCTTAAGAGAGAAAGCCCGCGCCATGGGGCGTGAACTGCCCGAGGATGTTGTTCTCTTTATTTCCCGCAAAGTAAAAAAGAATATTAGGGAACTCGAGGGCTGTTTAAACCGTACCCTCGCCTACGCTTTGTTGAAAAATGTTCCACTCACAACCGACATCGTTCGCCAAGCCTTGTTTGATTTACTTCCGGATCAGAGAGAAACCAACCCGACCGGCATCCTTCGCTTCATCGCCCAACACTACGGCGTCCGAGTCGCCGACATCAAGGGTCGCTCAAATAGGCCCTCGATTGTCTTGCCACGCCAAGTAGCCATGTATCTCGTTCATGAAATTTTGGGTGTCAGTTACGCCGAAATTGGGCGTATTTTTTCCAAACACCATTCGACAGCAATGTACGCTGTCGATGCCGTCGAAAAGAAAAGACGGTCAAATCCTGATTTCGACGCCACCCTCACCTCTTTCACCGAACACTTTCAGAGTCACTAGAAAAGACTGTCCGCGTTACGGTTGTGCTGCTTTCTTGTGGAAATTCTGTGGTTTCCCTGTGAACAAGTGTGGAAAACTCCTGTTCCCCACAAGAACCCACAATAATTTCACACTTTTTTCCGCGCCCAACTATCAAGTTAAGCTTTTTGTTTTTAGGCTCTTCTGTACTTTTCCTATATTTCCGCTGCCTCGACGACTATGACGACTTATGTTAATTTCAATCAAGTAATATTTTGTCCTCGTCGAAGGGATCGTCGATGGAAGTCACACTGCAGAAAAATTTGGTTCTCCAAGAACTCTCCATTCTTCAAGGCGTGGTTGAGCACCGAACAACAATTCCAATCCTCGCCAATATTTTGGTTGAAGCGAGTGAGGATCGTCTCCGTCTCGTTGCCACAGATTTGGATATGACCATTCTCACCGAATGTGCCGCAGCCGTTCATGCGGATGGACGGTTGACTTTGGAGAGCAAGGTTTTTCAGAGTTTGGTGAGGAACCTGCCGGCTGAAGAGTTCACCCTACGTCAAGATGGAGACGCGGTGGAGATATCGAGTGGTCGTTTTCGGTCTCGCTTATCTGTTGCGGATGCTTCGGGGTTTCCGACTGTGCCGGAGGTTCCTACAGGAGGCGAGTTTGATCTCCCGCTGGAGCTCTTTCAGCTTCTCTTGCGGCGGGTTGATTTTTCCATCACCAAGGACGACCCAAAATTTCAACTCAACGGCGCCCTTGTAAAACTACTGCCTGGGGAGATTGAAATAGCCGCCACGGACGGTCATCGTCTTGCGGTGGTTCGGGCCTCTGCGCCGGATGGACAACCGCCATTTGAACAGCAACTCTTCCCACGAAAGCTCCTGACCGAGTTCAGTCGCTTTTCCGACGAGAAGGTTCGGATTTCGATGGGAGAAAATCATATTGGTTTCTTGATGGGGGACCGTACTCTTGTTTCCCGCATCGTCGATCTTCGCTTTCCTCAGTACGAGAGAGTCATTGTCAGAGACAATCCGTATCGCGCCCGAGTAAGCCGGAAGGAACTCCTTGATTCTTTACGTCGGGTCAGCCTCATGGCCCACGAAAAGGCGAAGGGTGTTCGCTTTGCTTTCGACCCTGCAGGCGAAATGACGTTGGTATCGATCGGTTACGATCGTGGTAGTGCGGAAGAAACGCTGTCGGTTTCATATCAAGGCGAATCGGTCCAGGTGTCGTTGAATGCAGCCTATGTGATGGATGTTCTTCAGGTCCTCGATGTGGAGACCGTTGAATTGCAATTGAAAGACGGAAATACGCAGACGGTTCTGGTTCCGGTAGATGACGATTCGCGCCTGGAAGAATATATTTACGTCCTGATGCCGATGCGTCGTTAGCAAACAAACAAACTCTTTTGTTCAGCCGCTGTTTTTTTTAGGTCTCAAGGTTCGGTAAATGGAACTCCGGAAGCTGTCGTCTTGGAATTTTCGAAATCTTCATGGTGAAGCGCTGGAATTTGGTTCTCGTATTAACCTCATTCTCGGGGCCAATGGTCAGGGCAAGACGAATCTTCTTGAAGCAATCGCCACCCTCGGAAACCTACGATCCTTTCGCCGGGCAGCCGCGAGAAAAATGGTTCGCCATGGCGAAAACGCTTTTCGTCTTGAAGGATTGATCGAAGGTTTTGAGGGCCGTTTCCGAATTAGGCAACTCCTTGAACTGGGGCCGCCGGTGCGCCGCCAACTCGAAATCAACGGAGCCCCAGTGGGTCTTGAAGAATACCTGGCGGCCTTTCCTGTATTTACTTTGTCGAGTGCCGACACGGAACTAGTCGTGGGATCACCGGAAAGACGGCGGGCTCTCCTGGACCGCTTGGCCTTTTTCGGAGATCAACGGCACTTGGTGGCTCTTCGAGAGTACCGACGGTGTTTACGCCAGCGCAATGCCTTGTTGGTACATGGATGTAGTGAAGCTGAAATGGATATCTGGGAGACCCACCTTGCCACTGCCGCTGCGCGGGTCGTTGTCCGTCGAGACAGAGCAATGAACCAATGGGCCGAAACCTTCGCTGCATGTCATAGCGCTTTGAGGGGCGACGACTTTCAAAAGGTCGAAGCGGTTTACCGAATGGAGACTGAAATCGACACCTCTGACGAGGCAAAAGTGGCGGAAAACTACCGGCAGCGCTATCATGGGAACCGCCGCCGCGATCGTCATGCGGGTTTCACCATTGAAGGGCCACATCGTCACGATTTATCCTTGCGGGCGGGGGGGCGTTCCGTGCGGGACGTTCTCAGTGCAGGCCAGGTTAAGGTTGTTGCGGGCGCCCTTTGTATATCGACGCTCATGCAGGTTGAGGAGAGGCGGAAGGAAAGGCTTCCGGTACTGATAGATGATGCGGATGCCGAAATCGATGATCGAGTATTCGCCAGACTCGTAGCGCTATTGGGCGACGAACGGCAGGTTTTTATGTCCAGCGCGCACGAAATCAACATTCGACGAGTTGTACACGGCGAAGCAATTCATTGGGTTGACGCCGGGATGATCACAGAAAACAGACCCCAAGCGAGGTTTGAGGATGAGTGAGAACTACACAGCAGACAGTATCAAGGTTCTGAAGGGCAAAGAGGCCGTACGCAAACGCCCCGGAATGTACATCGGGGACATCGATGACATTTCCGGTCTTCATCACATGATCTGGGAGGTTGTCGATAATTCGATTGACGAAGCCCAGGCGGGGTTTTGCAACCAGATCAAGGTAACGGTGCATGCCGACAATACGGTCACCGTCGCCGATAACGGTCGCGGCATTCCTACCGGTCTTCACAAAGAGACAGGCCGTTCGGCGGCTGAAGTTATTATGACGGAACTTCACGCCGGCGGAAAATTCGACTCAAACGCCTATAAGGTTTCCGGCGGGCTCCACGGAGTCGGCGTCAGCGTCGTCAATTTTCTTTCGGAGTGGTTAAGGTTGGAAATTCACCGGGAAGGAAAGGTGTGGGAACAGGAGTTCCGACGTGGCGCGGCCCAGGGCACACTGACAGAAGTTGGTCGGACGCAAAGGACCGGAACGATTATCTCGTTCAAGCCGGACCCCGAGATTTTCTCAATTCTCGAATTTCACCCCGATCTTTTGGTGCGCCATCTCCGCGAACTCGCCTTCTTGAACTCCGGGCTTGAGGTCCTTTTCTTCCACGAGGCCGACGAACGGGAGGAGGTTTTTCTTTTCGACGGAGGCCTCAAGGAGTTTGTCCTCTATCTGAATCGCTCGAAGGGCGCTCTCCACAGCGAGCCCATCAAGCTTCACAACGTGACCGCCGAGGGTGAAGAGATCGAAGTGTCAATGCAGTGGCACGACGGCTATAACGAAAATGTCTTGGCTTTCACCAACACCGTTTTCAACCGAGATGGCGGAACTCACCTTTCAGGCTTTCGCGGTGCACTTACACGCTCGATCAACACGTATGCACAGGCCAACAACCTTCTCAAAGAGCTGAAAGAGAACCTTTCGGGTGAAGATGTTCGTGAGGGCCTGACCGCGATCGTTTCGGTACGCATCCATGAACCCCGGTTTTCCTCGCAGACGAAGGACAAGTTGGTGTCGGGCGACATCAAGGGCTGGGTTGAGTCGGTTGTCAATGACAGACTTGGGACCTTCTTCGAAGAAAATCCCGCGGTTGGCAAAGCGATCATCGGGAAATGTCTCGATGCAGCGCGCGCGCGTCACGCGGCGCGCAAGGCCCGCGAATTGACGCGGCGAAAGAATGTTCTGGAAAGCTCGGCCTTGCCGGGAAAACTGGCGGATTGCTCCGAACGGGACCCGGAAAAGTCCGAGCTTTTTCTGGTCGAGGGCGATTCGGCCGGCGGTTCGGCGAAACAGGGCCGAGATCGCAGATTCCAGGCGATCCTACCTCTTCGCGGAAAGATTCTGAACGTGGAGAAGGCGCGGTTTGACCGCATGCTCGCGTCGGAGGAAATTCGCGCGCTTATCCAGTGTCTCGGAACGGGTATCGGCATCGAAGAGTTCGACCCACACAAGGTGCGTTATCACAAAATCATCATCATGACCGACGCCGACGTCGATGGATCCCACATTCGAACCCTTCTTCTGACCTTCTTTTATCGACAGATGACCGAGCTGGTGGAGCGAGGACATCTCTTTATCGCGCAGCCGCCCCTTTACAAGGTTTCGAGAAAAAAGAAGGAGACCTACCTTAAAGACGACGCCGAGTTGTCCAGCTTCCTCCTCGATCGGGTTGAGGACGAATTCCTGCTTGTGGCTGGTCCTGAAGAGCTTCAGTTCGCCGGGCGTGATCTCCGTCACGCGGTGTCTACGGCGGCGGATTGGTTAAAGACGCTGGAACAACTCGAAAACCGGGGTTGGCCCGCAGACATCATCAGTGCAACGCTTACCGTGCGGGGCGATTCCGGCGCCGAGGAAAGCCAGGCGCTGATGGCGAAGCTGGTCTCTCTCGGTTACGAAAACGTTCACGAGGAGAGCGATGAAGAACACGGCCTTGTTGATGTCGTGTGTCGTGCAGGCAGCAACGGACGGGGCTGGGATGTTCGCGTTGGGCGCGAACTCACGGAGAGCGGCCATTTCAGGCGGGCCCGCCACCTCTTCGACGAAACAGCTCCGTTTCGCGAGGGACCGTATGTTCTTGAACGAAATGGAGAGAAGACCCCCTTCTCTTCCCTCGGCGAGTTGGTTGGCCATATTTACGAGATTGCCAAAAAGGGCCTGGGCATCCAACGATACAAGGGCCTCGGTGAAATGAACCCCCACCAGCTGTGGGAAACCACCATGGACCCGGAGAATCGCCGATTACTTCAGGTTACGGTAGAAGACGCAGCCCACACCGATGACCTCTTCACCGTTTTAATGGGCGACGCCGTCGAGCCGCGCCGGAAATTCATCGAGACAAACGCCCTTGAGGCGCGGAACCTGGATATCTGACATGAGCGACACATCACGGTTTTCTCGCGGAGAAAGCGTTCCCATCGCCATCGACGAGGAACTGAAGAACTCGTATCTCGACTACGCAATGTCGGTGATTATCGGCCGCGCGCTTCCCGACGTACGTGATGGGCTCAAACCGGTTCATCGAAGGATTCTCTATGGGATGTGGGACGGCGGAAATACCGCCGGGCGCCCCTTTAAGAAGTCTGCTCGCATCGTCGGTGATGTCATGGGTAAATATCATCCCCACGGCGATCAGGCGATCTACGACACCGCGGTTCGTCTCGCGCAGAACTTCTCCATGCGTTATACCCTCGTTGACGGCCAGGGCAACTTTGGTTCAATCGACGGCGATGCTGCGGCAGCGATGCGGTACACCGAAATCCGGCTTACCCGACTTTCGCATGAACTCTTGGGCGACGATATCGACAAAGAAACCGTCGATTGGGCCCCCACGTATGACGGTTCGATGCAGGAGCCGCGGGTTTTGCCGGCTTCCTACCCCAACCTCTTGGTCAACGGCAGCTCAGGCATTGCCGTCGGCATGGCGACGAATATCCCACCCCACAACCTTGGAGAAATCGTCGATGCGGCAATTGCTGTCTGCAGGAACCCCGAACTTCCTTTTGAGGAGTTGCTTCGGTTGGTTCCCGGCCCAGATTTTCCGACCGCGGGTTTTATCCATGGGCGCCGAGGAATCGTGGATGCCTATCGGACGGGAAGAGGCACCATTCGGATGCGGGCGCGGACGCGGATCGAGGAGGGCGAGGGCAAGCGGCGCACCGCCATCATCGTCGAGGAACTCCCATATCAAGTCAACAAAGCGACTTTGGTCGAAAAGATTGCGGCCCTCGTCCAAGCAAAGAAAATCGAAGGCATCGCCGATCTTCGCGACGAGTCCGATCGCGACGGCATTCGGGTTGTCATCGAACTCAAGAAAGAAGCCTTTCCCGAGGTTGTGCTCAACCACCTCTTTAAGCAAACCCAGATGCAGAACTCCTTCGGCATTATTTTGTTGGGGGTTTTGAACAACCAACCGAAGGTTTTCACCTTACAGGAGCTGTTACGTCATTTCATTGATCACCGGAAAGAGATCATCGTGCGTCGCACGCGGTACGATCTTGCCCGGGCGCGGGAGCGGGCACACATTCTGGAGGGCCTGGTCATCGCCCTTGATCATCTGGACGAGGTTATTCGACTGATTCGCGCAGCCCAGGACCCGGCGGCCGCGAAAAGTCGGCTGATGGAGACCTTTGGTCTGTCCGAGGTTCAGTCACAAGCCATTTTGGACATGCGGCTGCAGCGTTTGACCGGCCTCGAGCGGGAGAAGATCCTCGAAGAGTATCAAGAACTCCTGGTGATGATCGCCCGTTTCGAGGAGGTGCTTGCCGCCGACCACCTCGTTGAAGGGATCGTCATTGAAGAACTCGAAGCGGTCAAAGAGAAGTTTGGCGATCAGAGAAGAACCGAGATTGTCGATGATTTGACCGACATTGTGATGGAAGACTTGATCGCCGAAGAGGAGATGGTCATTACCGTGACGCGGGGCGGCTATATCAAGCGCACGGCCCTCTCCGAGTACCGGGCACAGAGACGAGGTGGTCGCGGCAAGGTCGGGATGGCGACCAAAGACGCCGATGAGGTTTGGAAACTCTTCGTGGCTTCCACTCACGCGACACTCCTGTTCTTTACCGATACCGGCCGTGTCTTCTCGCGTCGCGTTTTCGAGCTGCCTGAAGTGCAGCCGAATGCGCGTGGTCGGGCGATGGTTAACCTTCTCGCCCTAGACGGTGACGAGCGAATAGAAACACTGTTGGCCGTCCGAGATTTCGCCACCCAGGAGGATACTTTTCTCTTCTTCGTTACCCGCCTGGGGCGGGTCAAGCGCACGCCCCTGAGGGACTATGCCAACATTCGGTCGACGGGCCTGCGCGCGGTCAGCATCAACGAGGGCGACGACCTGCTCGCCGTTCATATGACGAACGGCGATCATCATCTGTTCATGGGAACCCATGAAGGCCGGGCGATCCGGTTCCACGAGCGCGCCGTGCGACCCATGGGTCGGACCGCCGCGGGGGTGCGCGGAATCAATCTTCGGGCGGGAGATTGGGTCAAAGAAGTCGCCTCCTTCGACGCCCACTGTGAGGACGATATTCTTGTTGTCTCCGACCTGGGGTATGGAAAACGTACGCCGGTCTCCGAATTCCGATTGCAGGGGCGCGGTGGTTTCGGCGTAACGCTCATTCGCCTGACCGAGAAAACCGGTTCCGTCGCCGGCATCCGCTGTGTCACCCCAGCGGACCACCTCATGCTCGTCACGGAGCAGGGAATCGTTATTCGGACCACGGTGGATGAGATCCGTCGTGCGGGCAGGGTCACCCAAGGAGTTCGTATCATCCGCGTCGGAGACGGAGACCGCGTTGTGTCGGTTGCCAAGATCGAGGAGCAGGATCCGATCGACGACATCGAGGAGGAAGTCGAGGACAGATAGCCCGCACTTCTCACCAGGTTTCGTCGCGAGGGCTGCGAAGGGTCGTTAGATGTTGGGTTTTTCGGAAAGTGGGCGACGCAGTCGTAGTTGCACTCCGTCGAGGAGAACGATTTGCGAAAAGCACGACAGATGGCTGCCCTGCGCCACCCGCAGCAGATACCTGGTGAGAATTGCGGGATAGGCGGTGGATCATCCCTGGTCGGTTCATCCGCCGCGAATCAAAGCCGTCGCGATTCTCCACCAAGAAGGTCTTTTTGGGGTGATTGCTCTTGTCGGCCTCAGTTTTCGTGACCCCGGGCCGCTCGCCGCCCTTCTTCCTCGGACCACATGGATCGAGGCGTTTGCGGCAGCGCTGGTGGTTGCCGCCGGGAGTCTTCTCGTCATGTTTCTGGGGCTTCGAATTCCTGCGGTGCGAGACCTGGAACGTTGGCAGGTCCTTTTGGTCCAAGAGTGGTCTCTCACCGATGTCGTCGCCGTTGCCGTTTTGTCGGGTCTTTGTGAGGAGGCCCTGCTGCGGGCTCTTGCCGTGCCCTGGATCGGCGTCGTTCCGGCCGCGCTTCTCTTTGCGGCCCTTCATTTGGTGCCCGACCGGCGCCTCTGGGCCTGGCCCGTGATTGCCTTTGCGATGGGTCTCGTGATGGGCCTGTTGTTCGAAAAATGGGGCTACCCGGCGGCGGCGATCGCGCATATTCTGGTCAACCTTCTCTCCTTGTTGAGGCTGGTTCGAAAGAGCCGGGCGGCCACAGAGCTTCCGCTCTGAACCGGGACAGGACCAGGGTGTACAATGGCTCGGTTCGGGAGGTTGAGATGCAGATCCTAAACGAAAAATTTCGTGTCAAAGCCGGTCTGGCTGAAATGTTGAAGGGTGGCGTCATCATGGATGTCACCAATGCGGAACAGGCAAAAATTGCCGAAGACGCGGGGGCTGTCGCGGTTATGGCCCTTGAGCGGGTGCCCGCCGACATTCGGGTTGAGGGCGGTGTCGCACGGATGGCGAGCCTGGAAAAGATCCACGAAATCCAAGAGGTCGTTCAGATCCCCGTTATGGCGAAATGTAGGATCGGACATATCGCGGAAGCTCGAATGCTTGAGGCGCTCGAAGTTGATTTCGTCGACGAAAGTGAAGTTTTGACGCCGGCGGATGACGAAAACCACGTCAACAAACACGCCTTTGAGGTGCCCTTCGTCTGTGGTTGCCGAAACCTTGGGGAGGCCCTTCGCCGAATCGGCGAGGGCGCGGCGATGATCCGCACAAAGGGCGAGGCCGGTTCCGGCGACATCGTTGAAGGCGTTCGTCATATGCGGGCGGTTCAGCGTGGGATCCGCACCGTGGGCATTCTTGACGAACACGAACTCATGGCCCACGCCAAAGAAATTCAAGCTCCCTACGAACTCGTTTCCTGGGTGGCGGAGAACGGACGCCTCCCGGTGCCCAATTTCTCCGCAGGAGGTGTCGCCACGCCGGCCGACGCGGCCCTGGTTATGGTGCTCGGCGCCGAGGCGGTTTTCGTTGGTTCGGGAATCTTCAAGGCTGACGATCCGGATCGCCGAGCGATCGCGATCGTTCAGGCGGTGACCCACTGGCAGGACCCCAAGAAATTATTGGAGATCTCCCGCGGGCTCGGCGAGGCGATGTCGGGCCTCGATTCAGGCAAGTTAACACCCGAGGAAATGCTCTCCCGTCGCGGGTGGTAATGCTGCGCGTCGGCATCCTGTCTCTCCAGGGGGATTTCGCTGCTCATGCGCGTCTTGTGGACCGGTTCGGCGGCCAACCGAGCGAGGTGCGGACCGCTAAGGACTTGGCGGTCGTCGAAGCCCTAATTCTCCCCGGGGGGGAGAGTTCCGCAATGCTTCGATTGATGGCGCCGGAGAAGCTTGACGAGCGGATCAATGATCGAATCCGGGCGGGCATGGCTGTTTTGGCGACCTGTGCCGGGGTCATTCTCCTCGCTCGCAAGGTCGAGCCGGACCAATCGAGCCTGGGTCTCCTGGATGTGGATGTCGCGCGAAATGCGTACGGGAGGCAGCTTCATTCGTCGATCGAAAGCCTGCGCCTGGATTCACGGCTTGGATCACCTGATGAGATGGAAGGCGTCTTCATTCGTGCTCCCCGAATCACCCGGGTCGGCAAAGGGGTGACCGTCCTTGCGTGGCGTGATCGAGACCCCGTGCTGGTCACGAGCGGGCGGGTTCTGGCGGCGACCTTTCACCCGGAACTGACCACGGAAAGCCGAGTCCACAAGTATTTCCTTCACCTGGTTGGATGCCATGGTTAGCCCGCATTTCTCACCAGGTATCTGCTGCGGACTGCGCATGGCGGCCATCTGTCGTGCTTTTCGCAAATCGTTCTCCTCGACGGAGTGCAACTACGACTGCGTCGCCCAATTTCCGAAAAACCCAACATCTAACGACCTTTCGCTGCCCTCGCGACGAAAGCCGGTGAGAAGTGCGGGCTAGCCGGGACCTTCTGTTGGCGGCGAGCATCGATCCGCGCCAGCCGCCGGCCGAGGCTGCGGCGCTGATGGTTCGAACCATCCCCCTTCGCCACAACGAAGAACAGGCCGAGACTCCGGCCGCAGAGGTAGCGCGGGGCTGGTTTTCCGATCCACGAACCCTCGGTGATGTTTTGGCGGAGATCACCGGGGCTGAGGTGTTGGCCGGCACGGCCCTCGGGGGAGGATGGCCCTGGTTGCAGGTGGGTGATGTGGTCATCGCCCCAGGGCTTCCGGTCAAGGCTGGATCGACGGAAGAAGAGGGTCCGGACGGTGTTTATCGGGTCGCCGGCGAGAGGGTCCTCCGCGAAGCCGGTGGTCGCGAGAGGGTGTTTTTGGAAAAAATGGCGACTACGGGGAAGGCCGACTTCGACCTGCTCTGGTTCGGAGCCATGGAACGTTTCCTCGTGCGCGCCGGGCGCCTTGAGGTGGAGGACCTCTTTTGTCGCATGCTCATCCCGGTGCGGCAGGTCGATCTCGAGAGGCTCCTTGTCCGGGGGAAGCGGGTGGAAGCGGCGGTTCTTGACGGCGTTCCAACCGACGAACTTGAGGAGCGCCCGACCATCGAAGTGGCGCGCCCGGTCACCGCGACAAGTCCCCGTTGGCGAGATCCGGAGGCTTTCCTTTCCGCGCGAATTGACATCGCAGCGGTCACGGTCACCGGCGCCGCCCTCTCTCTTCGCTCCGAGCGCGGGGAGACGGCCAATTTTCTCTGTGAAAGCGGCCCGGCTGGATGGCGCCTTGAATTGGAATCGGGCGCCTACCCGCTGGAGGCGATCACAATGCGAACGGCGGAGGACGATCTTGTGTTGACGGCGGAGGTTGGTTCCGAGATCGACCTCTTACGGCCAGGAATGAGGGGCCGGTTGGCATTTGACCTCATATCGGATCTCGTGGAGCTTCAGAAATCGTAAACACGTCCCTGTTCAAGCTCCTCAATCGGACACGGAAGGGACACGGTTTTCAGCTGGTCGCGGAGTTCGTCGATATAGGGCGGCTTGAAGTGATAGAGAAAAACCCGTGACGGCTTCTTCAGCTTGGCGAGTTCCACCGCCAGAGTCGCCGGGGTGAGGTGGAGGCTGACGTCTGCGACGTTCTGAAGACGGTTTGGAAAGGAACACTCGGTGATGACGGCCTTGAGATTCTTGGCCGCGTTGATTTCTGTCCATAGCTGTTCCGTCGGCCCGGTGTCTGATGAAAAGGCAATCGTGGTGTCATCTTGGGTGAGAAGCAGGCCAATGGTCGGCACAGAGTGGTTTACAGGAACGGGGGTCACCTCAAGATCACCGCCCGCCAGGCCGGTGATTGTGAAGGAGTAACCCGCGGCGATTTCAACGAAGCGAATCGACGGATAGAGATTGTTCGGGATGCGGCTGAAATCCGGCCAGGTGTCATTGTTGAAGAGATGGCGGCGGACATTGGCCAAAACCCTCTTTGTGGCGTAGATCGTCACCGCATGATCATTGTTGCCGAAGATGTTCTCGATCAAAAAGGGCAGTGTCGCAGTGTGATCCATGTGGGTGTGGGTGAGGATAACGTGCTGGATTTCACCTTGTTCCTTGAGCGTCAGGACTCGCGTAATGGCCCCGGCATCCACAGCGACCGTGTCGTCGATCAGGAACGACGTCATTCGGCAATCCGGGCTGTCACCGCCAAAGCTTCCCAAAACACGAAACTTCATGAACTCAGTATACCTTTTTCCTTACTCGCCAATTTTACCAAAGGTCTTCATTCAGGAGCGTGTTTGGTTATGATGTGAGCGATGTCGAATTCATCAACCGAGGAGCTTCGCTTGGCGCTGTTGCTGGCCGGTGGCGGAGCGAAAAGCCGACGACAGGCGGCCCTGGTAGCCGAAGGGGGGCTGTCAGTCGATGCGCTGCAGGAGGCCGGGTGTCCTCGAGCCCTTCTCGTGGCGGTGAAAGAGGCACTTGGTGGGCCGGCCCAGAAAATGCTTGAGCGCGTCAATAACGCAGGTTGGCGGTGGTTGATTCCCGAAAACGACGAGTTTCCGGAGGCCCTCAAGCAGTCAGCCGATCCACCTCTCGGCCTTTTTCTGAGAGGCCGGCTCGAAAAAGCGCCGGTCGCAGCGATCGTCGGCGGCCGCCGTGCCACCACCTATGGTCAGCAGGCGGCACGTCTATTGGGAGAGGCGGTTGCGGAGGCGGGAGGCGTCGTGGTATCCGGAATGGCGCGAGGGATCGACAGCGCGGCGCACAGAGGGGCGCTTGGCGCGCACGGAAAGACCTGGGCGGTTTGGGCGAGCGGGCCGGACAAGGTGTATCCGCCCGAACACGGCCCCCTCGCCGAAGAAATCGTCGAGAGCGGAGCACTTCTCACCGAATATCCACCAGGAACGCCACCACGAAAACACCATTTCCTCGAACGCAACCGTTTGATTGCCGGCTTAGCTCGGGTCGTCGTCGTGGTCGAGGCGGCGGCTCGGTCGGGCGCCCTCAGCACCGCGCGCCAGGCCCTCGATGAAGGGCGCGAGGTCATGGCGGTCCCCGGGAGCATTTTCTGTGAGGTGGCGGTCGGCCCCCATGGACTTCTGCGGGCGGGCGCGGCGCCGGTTACCAAGGCAGGGGACGTCATTGAGGCCCTGGGTCTCGAAGAAAGAGGGCGTGAAAGCGAAGAGGAGCATCCATTGTGTGGAGTTCTCGGTCCGGAGGAGGCGCTCCCGGTCGATGAAATCGCCCAGCGCATGGGTCGCCCAGTGGAGCAGGTCCTGGTCTACATCCTCGAGCTGGAACTCGAGGGGACGGTGGCGCGGTCGGCGGACGGAACCTATCGGCGGGGGCGATGAGCGCTTATGAATATGAATGAGAACAAAAAAGAGGACCGAGGGGAGAGACCCCTGGTCGTGGGCGGTGGCTTGGCCGGCTGTGAGGCGGCCTGGCAGTTGGCGGAGGCTGGAGTAGACGTCGTCTTGACCGAAATGAGACCGATCCGGACCACGCCGGTCCACAAAACCGCCGACCTGGCGGAGCTGGTGTGCTCCAACTCGCTTCGTGGCGACTCTCCCACCAATGCCGTGGGCCTATTAAAGAGAGAGATGGCGGCGCTGAATTCCCTCGTGATTCAGATTGCACGCCGGACAGCGGTTCCGGCCGGTGGCGCGTTGGCCGTCGACAGGGAACTTTTTTCCCAAGAGATCACCCAGCGAATCGCCGACCATCCCAGGATCACCCTCGAACACAGGGAAGAGATTGACGTGCCGGAGGGCCCGGCCATCATTGCGACGGGTCCGCTCACATCTTCCCGTCTTCATGAGGCCATCACCCAAAGGCTTGGGGAGGAGGCACTCTCCTTCTTCGATGCAATCGCACCGGTCGTGGCCGGGGACTCCCTCGACCATGACGTGCTCTTTCGGGCCTCGCGTTACGACAAGGGCGAGGGCGCAGACTACCTCAATTGCCCCTTCGGACGGGAAGAGTACGAGCACTTTATTACTCAGTTGCTTGAGGCGGAAACGACTGAATTCAGGGACTTTGAAACTGCGGACCTGCGCTATTTCGAGGGCTGTCTGCCAATCGAGGTCATGGCGGAGCGTGGGAGGGAAACGCTTCGATTCGGACCGATGAAGCCGGTTGGCCTCATTGACCCGCGGACCGGCCTTCGGCCATGGGCCGTTCTGCAGCTTCGCCAGGACGACCTGGCTGCCGAGAATTGGAACCTCGTGGGTTATCAAACCAAGATGAAGCAGGGGGAACAGCGGCGAGTCTTTCGGCAGATACCGGGATTTGAGCAGGCCCGGTTTGTTCGCTACGGGATGATTCATCGCAATACCTTTATCAACAGCCCGGCCCATCTCGACGCCGGACTTCGCCTGCGGCACGAGCCGGGCGTCCGGGTGGCGGGGCAATTGACCGGAGTGGAGGGTTATGTGGAATCGGCAGCCACCGGTTTGATTGCCGCCCGCGGCCTCGTTGCGGAACTCCGGGGAGGCGAGGTGACGCCCCCACCCCCGGAAACGGCTCTCGGCGCCTTGGTGCGACACCTGACTCAGCGGCCGGCGAAGGACTTTCAGCCCTCGAACATCACCTGGGGTCTCATGGTCTGTCCGGAAGACCTGAGGAAAATCAGGTCCAAGAAGGAGAGGCGTCTTCTTCATGCCGAGCGGGCACTCGCCTCGATTCGTCCATGGGCGGAGTCACTCTCTCCTTGATCGTGGGTGGCTCCGGCGGTGGACCGCCATCAGGTGAGCGAGGTCAACGGTCGTGTATATCTGAGTGGTTGCGAGCGAGGCGTGGCCGAGCAATTCTTGGATCGCGCGAAGGTCCATGCCGGCTTCCAGGAGATGGGTGGCAAAGGCGTGGCGAAGGGAATGAGGGTGGAGATCAAGCCGGGCAGCCGAAAGCCGAACGGCGACATCCAGGATCCGTCGAATGGAGCGGTCGGTAAGGCGGCCCCCACGCTGATTCACAAACAGGGCGTCATCGCTCCAACCTCCCAGTCGACGCCATACGGCCCGTTCGGGCAGGTATGCTTCAAGAGCCGCTTCAGCGCAGGATCCGTAGGGAACGACTCGTTCCTTTCTTCCCTTTCCGCGCACCCGAAGAAGCCGCGCCCGCCGTTGAAGATCGCCCAGGTCCAGCGCCACCAGCTCTCCGACCCGTAGGCCCGCGCCGTAAAGGAATTCGACGATGGTCTTGTCCCGAAGGGCGGCGGGCGTTGACCCAAAGGCATCCAAGAGATCCTCGATGGCGGTCAGGGGAACCACGTCGGGAGCGCCACGTTCGCGTCGAGGATGAGTGACGGTTTCGGCGGGATTGAAGCGAAGCAGGTTTTCGCCGACAAGAAAGCGGAAGTAGGTCCTCAGGGCCGCCAGGGCGCGTTCCATCGATCGAGGGCTTAGGCCCCCAGCGTGAAGATGTGCAAGAAAGGACCGGACGGCTGTCGGTCGCACCAGCCCGGGATCATTGTCGAGACCCTTTGTTGCGAAGAAAGAAAGCGCCCGCGCCACCTCCCGGCGATAGGCTTTCAGTGTGGCCGGCGCCAGGTTCCGCTCCCATTCAAGATGTTCAAGAAAGGACTGCAGCAACCAGGGGTCCTGTCGGCGACCCATCTCCTATCCTCGCTCGGGGCCGGCGGGAAACAAGCCCGCCCAGCGCCGAAGGGAAATTCGGAAGAGGTCGCGAAACATCTGCAGGGAGTGGCGGCCCGGAAGAACCCGCGATTCTTCAACATGGCCCCAGCGGACCCCAACCTCCTGAATGGTCACGCCCCATACGCGCGCCAGGGCGAGATATTCAACATCATAGGCAAAGCCGTCTATTCGTTGTGCGGTCGCAAGGGCATGCGCGACCCATCCCGGAAAGAGCTTGAACCCACACTGGGTATCCCAAACCCCCCGTAAGACCAGCAACCGCACCAATAGATTGAAGGTGCGCCCCATGAGGTCGCGATAGAGGGGCTGGGGGGTTGAAATGAGTTCGCGGTCAAGGGCGCGGGAGCCGACGACAACACACGAGCCGGAGGATGCCCCAAGTAACGTCCGGACCTCTTCGATGGGTGTGGCAAGGTCCGCGTCACAGAGCAGAACCTGCTTTCCGGACGAAAGACTGAACCCAGATCGAACAGCCGCCCCTTTTCCGCGGTTGAAATCATGTTGACAGAGGTGAAGGCGAATGCCGGAAGAGGGAGAGAGGCCGCGAACAAAAGCGTCGGTGCCGTCGGTCGATCCGTCATCGACCACAATGATCTCGGCCGGCAGAAGGTCTGAAGATGACGCAAGAAAGCGATCAATCGAGGCCAGGGTCGCGGGCAGTCGCGCAGCCTCATTGAGGGCCGGAATAACGACGGAGAGCTTGATGTGGGCGTCAATCATGATAGTGCCTGCAAACCAGGGGGGGGTGTAGAGCATTGAATCATCAGCGCCTTTCGGGTGTCGTTGGCCCCTTTTTGTTGAATCCTCGGCCCGTACAGGGAGTACTGCGCGTTGAAGGTGCCTCAATTCCACGTCACGACCCCCCGAAACCCATCCGCCGTCAATGTCCCACACCGTTCCTGGAGGAGTGGGTCGCCCCGATGATACAATGAAGACCAGGCATATTCACAGAGCTGGAGGAAAACACGTGAGGCGGCTTGCCGAGGCCGGCAACCGAGCCTTGCCCCGCATTTTCGTTGGGTGTCTCTGCACAAGGAAGCCAACAGGTTGATCCCGGGATTGCGAAAAGGCACGGATACCTGCAGGGAGGACGGTATGGATCACGAGCCGTGGGAATACAAGATTATCAATATCCGATCGGAGAACTATCGCCTGGACCCGGTCTACGAAGATCGACTGAATGTGCTCGGCGAGGAAGGATGGGAGCTTGTCGCCATCACGGCGATCAATTTCAAGACCGGGGCAACGGACCATATCGGAATGGTATTCAAGCGAAGAAAGACTTAATAGACCGACCGGCCGCAACCGTGAGGAGCGAACGGGATCGACCGCCGGGGAGCAGAGGAACACCGAGCAGGAGGGCTGCGAAAAAGGCAGCGCCGACGGTCCAGCCGACCCGGGGCCCAGCCACCTCGTCGTCATAGACAAAGCCGGCGACCAACATTCCCGGCGTCCCCCGACGTACGCGAACGCAAAGGGCTGCCGCCATGCACCACCAGGCACACCCAACGGCGACGGCCCAGGGGAGAGCGGAGACCGTCAGGGGCTTTCCCGTTACGACGACTGCAGCAAGAGTTGCCGTCGTCATGGTCCCCGCGGCCACCAGGTCGGCCCACGCAGCAGCCATTTGGGAGAGGAGACTGGGCCCTGCGGGGTCTCCGATTCCTGTGGCGGCCTCTCTCGATTCAGCCGAATCCACAAAGGCGCTCTCGGAGAGGCGATCCCAACCCTCTGGCGATTCGGACATGGGTGGCGCCGTCACCGGTTATCCAGACTGCCGACGAAGATTTCCAGCTGCATGTCGACCGGTCTGTTTTTATAGCTGGAGATAAAATCGAGAATGCGGGCGACCTCCTCATCGGTCGGTCGCCGAACCTTGAGCCGGCTCAAATGATTCCGCGCGCCGGTCAAGTTGTAGGACCGAAGTGCCAAGAGGGCGGCGTTGAAGAGGCTTTTGTCGATGATGGCGTCAAAGCCCGCCTGGTCAGGATGGCGCAGCGCCAACTCCTTGGCCATGGCTGCGCTCGTGGGATAGTCACCGCTGGCCATTGCGGAAAACAGAGAAACAACCTGCGGCTCAATCGAGGAGATCTCGTCTTTCAACGCTGCAAGCCCAGGGTCGCCAGGATTGCTTTTGAGGCCGTCATTGACCTCCTCAAAGGCCAGCAGCCAGCGACCTTCGTCGATCAAGGCGCGCCCGCTGAGCACGGCCCCCGGGACGGGGGTTGGGGTGGGCGGAACCAGGGCAGCCTGATATTTGGAAATTCTCTTGTCGATTCGAATTTTTTCGATCCCTTCAGCAGGGAAGGTCTGGAGGATGTGAAGCGCATCCTGTCCATTTCCCTGTTTGAAGAGCGTGTCGGCCTCCTGGAGTAGTTCGCTCACGACATGGGCGCGGTGGTCTTCGTCTCCCCCGCCCGAAAACAGGCCAAGACCGAGCCACAGGGCGGCGAGAACAATCGCGAGACCCCCGGCGCCGAGCACCAGGATACGCCAGGGTATAGCGGCCAGCAGCCCCTGAGCCTGAGGACCTTCATCCCCCTGATCCAGCCCACCCGTCTGCAGACCCGCGGTAATCTCCTTGAGGGAAGGAAAGTCCTGTTGAAATAGGTCCTGCTGGGAATCGCTGTCCGAGGCGCCAGGTTCGATTTCCTCCGGCGGGGGCCCAGAAACAGGCGCTTCAACCGGCGGCGCCTCATCCGCGGCCTGATCGAATCGACCGATGAGTTCGAGGGCAGCGTCATGGCCGGGAACCGTGCTCAAAACGCCCTCGACAAGCTCCCGCGCCCGGTCCTCGTCCCCGGCGTCCCAACAGGACGCGGCCTCATTCAAGAGTTCATTGATTCGTTCGGCGTGTTCCTGGGATGGTGTGTCCTTCGTTTCTTCGTGCGTGGCGTCAAATTGAGAGAAGCCGACCGGATCGGAATCGGTAGAAAACAAATCGCCGATATCGCTTCCAGCATCGTCGAAGGCGGGACCGGGGAGGTCGGGATCTTCGTCAGTTGAGGAGCCCTCTTGTTGGTGTGGTTCGGGATCAAGTGTCGCCTCAGGTGAATCAACCGCCGCAGCCTCGTCCCGGTCCTCGTCACTGACTTCAAAGAGGTCGGAAAGATCGCTTGCCGATCGGGGCGCAGGTTCAGACGAGGGGTCGTCGGCGTCAACGGCCTCCCCATCTCCGGGTTCCTGAAAGGCGTCGGCAATATCCCAAGAAGCAGCTTCGGGCGCAGCAGGGGAGTCTGCTTCCACGACGTCACCTTCGGCCGGTGATTCCTCCGAACCCGCCTCATATTCAAAGGACGTGTCGGAGTCATGAGGGTCATCGGTTTCTCGGAAATCGACATCGGGCGGTGACGCCGAAGCCTCGGACTTTGCGATGGTGTCCGGTTCGGCCGCTGAGGGCGGAGCGAGCGGAGGAGATGACGCGGCGTGGGCCGCCTGAATCTCGGTCACTGTTTCCTTTATTCCCTTGTGGTGAGGGTTGAGAGCCTGGGCCATCATGACGAAACTGGCCGCTTCTTGAGGGTCATTCCGGTTGATGGCCTCCTGGGCCTGGGCAAGAAAAGCCCCAACCTGGGTCGATGTCTTGAGGGCTTTCTCGATTTGTTCCTGAAGACTTCGGGCTTCGGGATGGCCCGGAAGGTCGATGAGGACCTGGCCCACTTTCTCCTGCGCCTCAAGATAATTGTGTTGGTTGAACTCCTCTACGGCCTCGACGAGGAGGAGATTGATGGTTCCTGTCGAGGGGGCCTCCAGGTTATCGATGATTCCGCCGAGATCGACTCCAGCCTGGCCGGCTTGTAATTGCCGCTGGAGTTCGAGGCCCGGAGCAAAGGCGGGATCGAGACGAAGAACGAATTCCAATCCAACGAGGGCCTCATCCTGTTGGTCTGCTTGAAGTTTCGACACGACCTGGCGAAAGGCGCTCATGACCCTCTCTTGGGCCTGAGGAGAAAGCTCGGTATTTCCTGGATATGCCATCGTATGAAGAGGGTATCAAGCTGAAGCTGTTTGGGTCAAACGACGGGCCAGGAGGGAGCAGGAAACTGACTGCGGCGGGGCTTCGGGGGGTCGTGACCCGCCGGTTGAGGCACATTCGCGCTGCAGTACTCCCCATATGGGCCGAGCACGCAACGAAAAACGGCGTTCACGATACCCGAAAGGCACCGTAATTCATTGCTCCCCACCCACCGGGGTCTCTGCCGGGTCCGTAATTGCGGCCCGGGTCAAGACGATGCGGGCCAAGGTCCCCCCCGAGGCGCGACTCATCAGATCCAGGGCACCCTCATGATCGCGCACGATGCGGTCAACAATCGCCAGACCCATGCCCGACCCACGGCCTTTGGTGGAGAAGAATGGGCGGGTCAGGAGCCGGATATCGTCGGTGGCCAACCCGGCGCCGTCATCCACCACCTCAATGACGATGTCATCACCACGGCGCTCGGCCCGGACCTCGACCCGGCCGTTTTCTTCGATTGCCGCTGCCGCGTTGTCGATCAGATTCACGAGCGCCTGCCGTAACAGAACAGGATCCACCATCGCCCAAAGAGGTTTTTCGGGGGAGTGCGCGACGATTTCAAGACCCTCCCTGAGGTCTTCATAGAGGGAAGTCGCCTCCCGCAGAAGATGATCGAGGCGTAAGGGGCGAGGCTTCACAACAGGCATTTGAGCATATTGATGAAAGGCATCGACCAGGGCTTGGAGGCCGGAGACATGGGCGATGATGGCCTCGCAACTCGTAGAGAGGATCTGGCCGACTTCGCCGTCAATGACCTCGGCCCGGCGCTGAATTCGCTCAGCGGCAAGGAGAATTGGAGTAAGGGGGTTCTTGATCTCGTGGGCGATACGTTGGGCCACCTCGCTCCAAGCCGCCTGCCGTTGCGCAAGGAGCAACTCGGTGAGATCATCCATGGCGATTACAACACCCCCGCCGGGAAAGGGTCGCCGGGTGATCTCAAGGTGACGCGTCTCGGAATTGACTGTCAGCTCCACGTCGAAGTGGGTGCTTTCCGTTTTCTGCGACTGAAGCCGATCGTAGAGCCCCTCAAGCCCCGGCTGAGCAAGAGAAGCCAACGACTGCCAAGTGTTGCACCAGCTTTCGTTGCCCAACATTCGCGCCGCTGCGGCATTTGAGCGAAACCGCGAACAGTCAGGACTGAGGGCCAGGATTCCGGTCGGGATGGTCGCAAGTAGCGCTTCCAGCTCCTGGTTGGAGGAAAGAATTTCTTCCTTGGTTGCGCGAACCCGGCGGACCATGGCGTTGAAGGAATCAACCAAAATACCAACCTCGTCGGAGGCCGGAACCATGACCTCTTCAAGAGCATCCCCGGCGGCGATGCGGCGGGTTGCTGCGGTCACAACCAGAAGAGGTTCGGTAAATCGTCTTGAGAGGTAAAGGCCCACCCAAACTGTTGTAAAAAGCAGCAGCAACGTTACCGACAGGAACACCAGGATTGTGGTTGCGGTCACCGTTCCCTGTTGCTGTTTCATGGACTGGTATTCGCTGTCGGCCGTGATTGCCCGATCGAGGTGGAGTCGGAGATTTCTTGGGAGGACCGCGCCGACGACAACCCTCCCGGAACCGGCGCCGAGAGGAGTCCACGCCCGCACCAGGAGGCCCCCCTGCCAGCGCTCGACCCGTACGCCCCGCTCCTCGAGCTTGTTCCAACGAAGAGGAGGCACAGTTTCCGGAATTCGACGCGCGTTGGTCACTGTTTCGACGAGGTCATCTCCCTCGAACAGGGTGACCAGATCGACACCCATCGTCCGTTGAAGATGAGCGATCCGGCTGGGACTGGGATCGGCAGCAAGTTCCTGAGCGGCGATCTTCACCTGCTCCCTCAAGCGATCCTCCATGACTTCCCGCAGCTGAACGGCAAGTACGCGGCCACCGCTGAGGATTTCTTCGACCGGGGCGGAGAACCACCGATCGATGGAGTGTTGGAGCAGATTTGTCGCGATGAGGAAAATAAAAATTACGGGCACAAAGGTCAGGGCCACGTAGGTCAGGACGAGCTTGGTGCGAAAGCGTGCGCCGAGAATGCCGGCACGTCGTTCGAGAATCAGTTTGACCAGGTTTCGCGCCAGGATGAAAGAGATAATCAGGATCAGAGAAATATCCAAATACCAAAGCACAAAGAGGAGGAGCCGATTGGTCAATTCCTCGGGAGATGCCGCCTGGGTTCGTTGGACGAGAAAGAAGGCGCCGGCCAGGAGAGCCAAGAGGAAGAGGAAGCCACCGAGGAGAAAGGGGTTCTCCTTGTGGTATCGGTTCCAGGCGCGGCCCAGTCGGATCATGCTCTCAGCCGGAATCCGGAGTCGGTGACGAAACGGGTGTGGTGGGGCTGTTGGATGACGCATCGGGGACGACGGAAACCGATACCCAGTCGGTTCCTTCGGTGTCCGGGAAGACGAGGAGGGTCGTGGAAACCGAAAAGACCGCGCGTGCGCGGACATACAGGCGGGTGAGCTTGCGGATGTCCTTCAGGCCGAGGCGCACGGGAGGCGGTGTCGTCAACCACGAAACGGCATCCTTGGCGGAATCGACCTCCGCTGAGGTGACGATGACCTCGTCGAGAAGGAGTTCACATTGGTAACGGCCGACAAGGGGGTCAAAGGCGACTCGGCTTGTGATCTCTCCCTTCCAGACTCGCCCGTCCCACATGAGGGTTCGGCTGCGGCGAACCCGCAACGGGTAGATGACTCGCACGACGGCGCCCGAGGGAAGGGCGTCGGTGAAGGTTTCCGGAAGGGGCTCTTCGAGGTGGAGTTGAATCTCCAGAGCGCCTCGAACCGGTGTAACGCCGATCGCCAGAGGCGCCGTCGCGAGGAGGGCCACAGACAAACCAAGGGAACCAAAAAAAAACATCGGCTGGATCTTACCAGTTGATGTGACGAATAGTGTCCAATAGAATCCAATTTATGGCTATAACACTGCCGGGATGGTCGCCGGATCTGGAGAGATCCTTCAAAGAGGTGCTCTTTCGCTTCCTCGAGGAGGTGCATTGCACCAAGGCTGCGCTGTACTTGTTGGCGCCTGACGGCTCCTATTTGCTCGCGACACAGTACGGATTCGGTCGGCGGGACATGCTGGCCGATCGCCATGGCGCCACTTCTCCAATCGTCCTCAAGACGAGTAACGCGCGCGAAAAACCGCTCGCCATCAACCACCGGGATGAATTTTCCGAATTCTCCGAGGCCCTGAATCGAGCCTCGACAACCCGGATGCTTCTCGTTCCGGTTTGCGGGGCATCGCGGCTGGCGGGTTTTGTGGATGCGCGGGACAAGGGCAGGAAACATGCTTTTGAGGAGAGTGACGTGTCCACGGGCGCCGCCATCTCAAACGACCTTCTGCGCCTTATTCGAATGACCGGGGTCGTCGAGGGCATGGATGAGGCGGATCAGGCGCCAATCGGATTGCCGTTTACTGTTGAGCATTCCCGGATCGAGGCCGTGGTGCCGGGTCTGGTTCTTGATCAGATGGGGCTTTCTCGGCTTCACCGCGAGCTGAATGTGGAGATGGCGCGCGAGACGTGCCTCACCGCCATCGGTTTGGCGGTCTTGGAAGAGGGCCGCGTGGGGGTGAAGATCCTGTTTGCCGAAGGGGCACAGGAAGAAGACCGAAGCCCGCTGCTCCATCATCAGGCCGAGGCCATGCGGCTGGCGGGATTTGCGCCGCTGGCGCCGGACACCTGGTTGATTCGGGCCGACATCTTTCCGAAACCGGTCGATACCGCCGGGTCGCCGCGGGTTGTGGGCTCTGAAGTGGTGCTCTCGCGAGGATCCTGGTGTGTTGTCGTCTCTGTAATTGGAATGTCGGAATCTGGATGTGTGCCGCGAGTCTTGGGACGGATGGGTCGGCGGGTGGCGGAGGCTTCAGCCGGCGCAGACCACCGTTTTTCCCGCCGAAATCTGGCCCGGGGGCTCCTCCGGCCAGGTGGAGAGATTTACCGCGATCTCGAGAAACATGCTCTGGCAACCTCTCGGCTTTCGTGGTTGGTGACTCGGCAGCTGGGAGGAAGCGAGGCGTTTGCGGAGGAAGCGGCTCTCACCGGCCTCCTCCATGACCTGGGCATGGTCGACCTCGACTATGAACGGCTTTATCGGCATCCTTCGCCGGGCTCAGTTGAGAAGAGGATCTTCAGGGGGCACAGCGAAGCGGGCGAGCGTCGTCTTGGGGGCACTGGGCTGGAGTCCGTGGCCGATGCTGTTCGCCACCATCATGAGCGGTGGGACGGCGAGGGTTACCCCGACCGGTTAGCGGGGGAGAAAATTTCCATTCTGAGCCGGATTGTGCATGCAGCCGAGGTATTTGATGTTTTGACATCGACCTGCAGTTACCGCCGCGCGATACCCGCTGACCGCGCCTTGGCCATCTTGCAGGCGGAGGCCGACCGGCAATTTGACCCCGCTGTCGTGGAGGCACTGACCCATGTGATCGGGGAAAACGCTCTGGTGGGGAGAGACCCACAGTGATTTCCGGTGGATGGTTGTGTTCCTCTTCTCATGTCCCGACGGCCTCGGGGTGGTGGGAGAACATCGGGTGTCTTGAGTGGGGTGTGCGGTGAACCAAAGAGAACGCAAGATTCTGGCCACCAACCGGAAGGCGCGCCACGAGTACCATCTGTTGGAAACCGAAGAGGCGGGAATCGAGCTTCTCGGTACCGAAGTGAAGGCGATTCGGGCAGGGCGCGTAAACCTCAAGGAAAGCCATGTGGTTTTCGAGGGCGGAGAGGCGTACCTTGTCGGTTGTCACATCAGTCCTTATGAGTCGGCCGGCTATGCGACCCACGACCCAGTTCGGAGACGTCGACTTTTGTTGCAGAAAAGGCAGATTCTCCGACTTGCCGGCAAGGTTCAGGAGAAGGGCTATACCGTTGTACCCGTCGAGGTCGTGCTTGACGGAAATTGGATCAAGCTTCGCATCGCCCTCGCTCGAGGAAAACAGCTTCATGACAAGAGGGAGACCCTGCGGCAAAGGACGCTCGACCGCGAGGCCGAACAGGCCATGAAGGAGCGGTGAGCCGGCAAAGATGTACAGTTCCGACAGCTCGAGTTTATCGGCCGCCGGCGGGGAGATTTATGCGTGATGAGATCGTGATTCGCGGCGCTCGAGAACACAACCTTCAGAACATTGACGTGAGCATTCCGAGAGATCGGTTAGTCGTTATCACGGGAGTCTCCGGTTCAGGGAAATCCTCTCTCGCCTTCGACACTCTTTTTGCCGAAGGCCAGCGCAGGTATGTGGAAAGTTTGTCGGCGTACGCGCGCCAGTTTCTCGACCAGACGGAAAAACCTGACGTCGATACAATCGAGGGTCTCTCCCCGGCGATCTCAATCGAGCAGAAAACGACGAGCCGGAACCCACGATCGACCGTCGGAACCGTGACCGAAATTCATGACTACCTGAGACTTTTGTGGGCGTCGGTTGGAAAGGCTCATTGTCCGATTCATGGTGACCCGATTGAACCTCAGACCGTGGAACAGATGGTTGATCGCCTGCTTGCCTACCCCGAGGGAACCCGCTTTCTTGTTCTCGCCCCCCTGGTCCGTGACCGAAAAGGCGAACATCGCAGGCTCTTCGAACAATTGGCAAAAGAAGGTTTTATTCGCGCACGAGTGGATGGCCGTGTTCTGGATGTGGCCCAGACGCCTGAGCTTGAAAAGAACAAGAAGCACACGATCGAGGTGGTGATTGACCGGCTTTCGGTTCGAGGAGGTGTCGAAAGCCGGTTGGCGGATTCTCTGGAGACTGCGCTCAAGGTCGGGGATGGGCTGGTGCGAATCGCGATTGTTGATGGAGAGGAACTCCAGCTCTCGTCTCGCCACGCCTGTCCCGAGTGTGGGTTTTCCTTTGAGGAGATCTCTCCCCGGCTCTTCTCGTTCAACTCGCCCCACGGGGCGTGTCCGACGTGTTCGGGACTCGGATTTCAGCGCGAGGTAGACCCCGAACTCCTTATCGTCGATGGCACGAGGTCCATCGCAGCCGGTTGCCTGGCGACAGTTTCTCAAGGCACGAACTCGTGGTTCGGCCGGAAGTTGCAGCAGTTGGCTCAGACGGGCGGGTTCAGTCTGTCGATACCGTGGCGCGAACTCCCGGAAGAGGTTCGGCGGCTCATTCTGTTCGGGTCCGACGAAGAATTCGACTTTGTGTGGGAAGGTCGCAAAGGAGCGTATCGATTCCGTGACCGCCTGGAAGGACTGGTGCCACGGGTTGAGCGGCGCTACAGGGAAACCTCGTCCGAGGAGACACGACGGGACCTTGAGCGCTATATGTCTTTTGCGCCGTGTTCGGCGTGTCAGGGTGTCCGCTTGCGGTCGGAGGCGCTCGCAGTTCTCGTCGATGGCGCCAGCCTGGCGGAGATTTCGGCGATGCCGATCCATCGTGCCCGAGGGTGGTTTAGCGGCTTGAACTTGAGCGCCCGGGATGAAGAGATCGCTTGCAAAGTCCTGCGGGAGATCAACGACAGGTTACATTTTTTGGAGTCGGTGGGTCTGGAATACCTCTCGTTGGACCGTATGGCCAGGACCCTTTCGGGCGGTGAAAGCCAACGAATTCGGCTGGCAACCCAGGTCGGTTCCAAGCTGATGGGCGTACTTTACGTGCTCGACGAGCCCTCGATCGGGCTTCACCAACGGGACAACCGGCGTCTTCTGGAAACCTTGGTCGGAATGCGTGACCTCGGCAACACAGTGGTTGTCGTGGAGCATGATGAAGAGACCATTCGAGCGGCCGACTGGGTCATAGACCTTGGTCCCGGCGCCGGTCGGCACGGCGGGCGAGTCGTTGCCGAAGGACCGCCGGAAAAGATCATCGCCGCCACGGACAGCCTCACGGGCAGGTACCTCGCGGGCAGTGAACGAATCGCAGTCCCAAAATGGAGGGAGACGTCGGAAGGAAGGCAGATGATCGTTCGGGGTGCGAGCGAACACAACCTCAAGGACATCGACGTGGAATTCCCGCTCGGCAGGTTGATCTGCGTCACTGGAGTTTCCGGGTCCGGGAAATCGACTCTGGTCAACGAAATCCTTCACAAGGCCGTTGGCCGAGAGGTCTATGGAACCTTGGCTCGCCCTGGTCGCCACCGGGGGCTTGAGGGGTCGGAGCATCTCGACAAGGTCATATCAATCGATCAGGGCCCGATAGGCCGAACGCCGCGCTCCAATCCGGCGACCTACACCAAGGTTTTTGATCCAATCCGTTCGCTCTTTGCCGGAACCACGGACGCCCGTGCCAGGGGTTACAAGCCCGGCCGGTTCAGCTTCAACGTCAAAGGCGGCCGATGTGAGGCGTGTCGGGGCGCGGGTCAGATTCGTATCGAAATGCACTTTCTTCCGGATGTCTTCGTCACCTGCGACGTATGCCGCGGACAGCGCTACAACCGAGAAACCCTCGAAGTCCAATACAAAGGATTCAATGTTGCCGAAATCCTCGATCTCACGGTGAGTCAGGCCGCCGAGATCTTCTCTCCCGTGCCGAAAGTGCGGAGAGTATTGGACACCTTGATCGCGGTCGGGCTCGGTTATGTACACCTTGGACAGGCGGCCACCACCCTCTCGGGCGGAGAAGCCCAGCGCATCAAGCTCTCGCGGGAACTGGCCAAACGAGCCACCGGGAACACCCTGTACCTTCTCGACGAGCCGACCACCGGCCTCCATTTCGATGATGTCAAGAAGCTCATCGGAGTTCTGCAGGCGCTTGTCGACCGTGGCAACACCGTGATCGTGATCGAGCACAACCTGGACGTCATCAAGAGCGCCGACTGGGTCGTCGATTTGGGACCGGGAGGTGGCGAAGAGGGTGGCTCGCTTGTCTCCGCCGGAACCCCGGCTGACATTTCAAGGTGCCCAACGTCCTTTACGGGGGCCTATTTGAGGGAACTGCTGAGGTAATTCGCAAAGAGGCGACCCGACAAACCTTGCTGAATTCTGGGGCAAGCGGCCTTTTGGCTTGACACCCGCAGGTTTTCCCCCTCACAATGGCTGTACAGCTGTGCTGAACGAATTGGAGGTTTTTGGAATGAACAAAACTGAAATGGCAATGAAGCTCGCGAAAAAGGCCGATCTCAGCCAGGGCCGGGCGGCCGAGATTCTTGAGTTTGTCTTTTCCGCACAACCACGCAAGGGCCTGATCGCCACCGCGCTCGACGCGGGCGAAAAGGTTACGATCCCGGGGTTTGGTACGTTTTCAACCAAGTCTCGCGGTGAGCGCCAGGGCCGCAACCCCGCAACCGGTGCGACCATCACCATTCCGGCGAAGAAGTATGTGCACTTCAAGCCGGGAAAAACCATGCGCGAGCGGGTGACCGAAGACCGACCAACTCCGGTTGGTCGGCCGAAAAGTGGGCGGTGCCACTCGGTGCCGCCCTTTTTCAATTTCACTGGTTTTCTCCGCCGACGGTAGCCCGATCTTCTCACCAGGTTTCGTCGCGAGGGCTGCGCAGGGTAGTTAGATGTTGGGTCTTTCGGAAATTGGGCGACGCAGACGTAGC
>JAIOSJ010000407.1 GCA_021107705.1 Thermoanaerobaculales bacterium
ACAGCTCCGGCCGCTCCACGCGGATCCACTCAAGCAACTTGCCGTACACCTCGGGACTGGAGGTTTCGAGTCCATGGGCCATCTCGTGGATCACCACCCTGGCCACGACCGAGTCGGCGGAACGATTAACCTGAACGGCCACAACACCGTCGGCCTCTTGGGCACCCACAACCACAGAATCCTCGAGGCTCTCAAAGAACACCACCTCGGTGCCACGGTCTTTCCCGAATTGAACCAGCGCCTGATGAAGCCCTTCCTTGGCCTTGACTGGTCGAATGGCCTCGGCTTCGGCCCGAAGCTTGTTGGCTTCGTCCGCCTGACCCTCGCCCTCGAGGCGATCGGCGTCATGTCTGAGACTGGTTTTGATCGATTCAATCGCCGGGTGTTCGGCATCCTCCTCAAGAAAGCTTTCGGCGTCCTCCTTAGCCCCCTGTTTTTTCGGATACTCAGGATCAAGACGGCCCTCTGCCCGAGCATGGGATTCTGAGAGGGTTTGGAGAAGAGCCTCTCGCGGGTTTTTCTCGTCCGCAAGCTCCTCAGCAATTTCTTCGGCCGAAACCCGCCCTTCCGCCCATGCCCTGCGAAGCTCACCACGACGTCCGGTGAAAGCGTCCGGGTCATCTTTCCCTTGCCGCATAGCCTCAGCCGCAGTTTCGTCGATCAGAAAACTCGGCGCTTCTTCCATCCGCACCTGGGTGCGGTGTTCGGTGGTGGGCGCCGGTTTTGATCGGCGCTTCATCAGCCGAGCCACCCTCAGCGCTACCGGGTCGATCTGTTCAAGTTGGCGACGGACCCGGTTTTGTTTGGCGGTAGTCATGGTATCTGCGGCGATCGCCAGTGATGCGGGGCCGCCACCCATGGCCATTCCGAGAGTCATTTCCTCGCCCGGAAAGGTAAACGGCTCACCCTTCGCAAACTCTTTGGCAAGAGACTGGTAGCCCTCCTCGCCACCCTCGGTAACTACCTGAGTCACCAAACGGCCGGCCGCCAAGAGTGACCGTCCCGTCGTCTTCTTCACAAGCTCTTTGGGCGCACCGGTAATGGCCGAGAGCATCCCGGGAGGTAGCATTTTTGAGAGTTGGCCAACCTGGGCGGCGTTGAGTGCCGCAACTGGTATGTTCAAGAGGGTCACGTCAGCACCAACCTGGGCGATCTCTGCGTCGGTGAGGCTGTTCTGTCCGGCCTTCCGCGCCTGCCGAAGCTCACGCATCGCCTCAGAGGCTTCCATTGGAGCCTCGGTTAGACCAGCCAACGCAAGACCCCCGGGGCCGAGGATTGGTCCCAACACAGCACTCATCGCCAACATCGCGGCGGTGGGGCCAAGGTTTTCTACGAGCTGCAGCGTGGCCTCTCCCGGATTCGTCAGCACCCGCACCGGGTCCCGAAATACATCCATCGGTGCCTGCTTGCCGCTGCGCTCAACGTGACGCCTCGCCTCCTCGGCCGCCAAGCCAATTCCCGACCGCTCGGTCGAATGCGTCATCGGCCCCAGAAGATCTTCGGCTGTCGGCATTGGTAGCTCTTTGGGGGTGGCGCCGGGCCGAACCGTCGGCTCACGCAGCCCCATGCCCTGCAGCCCCCAGCCCGCAAGCGGCCGAGATCTCGACGCCTGCGTATTGCCCAGCTGCAGCACGCCGTCCAGGGCGCGACGACCAAGACCACCGGCGATTTCCGGCAAGTCAGCCACCGTGTCGGCAACCACCTCCGTGCCCTGAAGCGCCGCACTGCCGGCGGCCCGAGCCAAGCTCTCACCGTAATCCACCAGCGCACCGAGCTTGGTATCTGGCACCGGCGACGGACCAATACTTGTTGCCCTGGAGGCAGCCCGGCCAACCGCGTCCCCAACCCCAATCCCCGGAGCATGTGGCGGAGGTGCCGGCGGCTCAACCACCGGAATCGCCCACTTCGACGCTTCACCCGCCATCGTTTGTAGATACTGTGATTTTTCCTCAAACCCCAGACCACGATATTCGGGTTCGCTACGCGCAATCGTCCGAATCGCGTCCAGCTGATCCGGTTGATTCAGCGCCTTGAACTCCGGATCGTCAAACAAAGACTGAAAGCGATTCGCCATCATCCACCCAGGTGCTTCTGCGCCAGACTGGCACCGGCCCCAGACGCGCCGCGGATCTCCAATGGCGAAGAACCCCGAGGTGAGCCACTTGTGGACTTCGAGGCCGGAACAGACTCAAGCTCTTTTTGGCGCGTGGCCCGAAGCCCAAACAGCTGCTTCGTGAGCACGGCCTGTTCCTTGGTAAGATTGGGCGCCACCGCCCATGGATTTGGGGGGTTGTATCGGTCGCCACCACCCACCGCCTTCATGGCCTGCGCTTGAACGTGTTTGATCTGAGTACGAATCTGACCCAGCCTGGTCTCCAGCGCCCTAATCTTTTTCAGGGTATTGTCCTGTTTGGTTGGTTTCAGGGTTTTTTGGCCTTCAAGCCGTCCCAGGCCAAAGGTCAGGGCCCGCTTTGGATCCACCTCAGCCATGGCGCCAAACAAAACCCGGTCCTGACCAGTCAGGCCCTGGGAAATATGACCGAAGAGCGCGGCCTGCTTTTCGGCCCGTGCCTCCTGCTGTTGTGCGGCGGCCTCGTCCTCGGGAGAAAGCGCAGCAATTCCGGGCGGGGGCGCATCCGATCGCAGGCCGCGACCACCACGCCGCACCGGCACACCGCCGGGAGTCAGCACGTTAGCCGACAGGCTCTCGTCTTCGTCGGCGCCCTGACGAACATTCGCCCACTCCTCGAGCGACAACCCCCCGGGGGACGGGGGTGGCTCCGCGTGACCGCGGAGAAACTGCTGCACCGAGCCGGCCGCAGAGCCGGGGTCAAAATCCAACCGAGCCCGCAGAGCATCCGCCTCTGGCCCGTCCTGAATCAACAGCGACGACAACGAATCACGTAGGGTCTGCCCGCGATGCGCCTGCTGTGCGTGAGCCTCCTCTTTTTTTCTGCGAGCACTCGAGCGTTCTGCCATTCGGCCACCGGCCACTACCGCGCGGCCGGCTTGCGGGCTGGCGGCCGCAATAAGCCCGCCCAAAATCGGCATCAACACATCGCGGAGATTATTATTGGCCACTACTGCCTCCGTTGGAGCCAGGCCAACGCATCGCGCATCGATTGCCCCCGGCGCCTGTTGCCCGACATCATCGATGCCGCTGCCTGTGGGGCCGGAATCGACGGCATGTGCGGCGCACGGGCCTCCGGCGGACGGTTTGCCGACTGCATTGACCCCACGATCTGCGCACCCTGACCCAGACCACCCATCACATTGGCAAACCCGGAGCCCTTGTCCCCCATGGCTTCTTTGGTCTGCTCCTGAAACGGGGTCTGTTTTGTCGGTTCGGGCTGCGTGGGTGCCACCGTTTGTTGTGACGGCATCGCCACCGATGCACCGGCTGAACCTGTCATCGGGGCCGGGCCGCGCATTCCTATGTCGGCGCCCAGACCAACGGGTGGTGCGCCGGCCACGCCACTCATGGTGCCGGGTGACCGACCAAACTGCGTAGCGGGCTTCCGGCCGGCAACAGCTCCAGCAACAGAAGCCAGAGAGTTCTTCTGTTCTGGGGGTGGCGCAGACCCCTGGTTTGGCGCTGTCGCGTCCGGCGCCTTACTCGCGTTTTTGTTGGCAGCATAAATGGCGGCGATAGCAGCGATGACGGCCGGCCAAATGAATATCATTTCTGCCCCCTACTTCTTGTCTCGAGATGTTGAGGAGCCCGCCGACCCAGATAGCAGGCTCATGGGTCCACCCATTGAATTTTCGAACATCGTCGCCCGGCGAGCCCAATCGTCGTACCGTGAGTCAGACCGCTCCTGGCGAATACCACGACCGTAGTTCTCCATCGCCATCAGATCGGTAATTGAGTCACGCTTCCGCTGTTGGGTGCGATCTCCGAGGCCCATATAGCCCTGTGCGCGCGTTCCGGCCGTGGAAAGGCGGCGATCAATTCCCCGCTCCTCTCGACCGATCGCATCCTGGATCAGAGGCAGCATCGTTTGGGCCTTTTGGGCCGAGGCGGCGTTGGTTCTGGCGGTCGAGCGGTTTAGGCCCGCCAGGGCGGATTGGCTGTCGATCATCGGCATGATTGCCGAGTCGAACCGCTCCTGGGCCGCCAGGATCGCCGGATCATCATCAATCTGATCACCACTCACCCGCTCACCGGCAATGCCCTCCATGGCCGCCAGTATTTCGGACACGTCTCCATACTCACCGGGCCTTGACCCTACCTGCATGGACTCCCGGGCAGCAAGCTCAGCCAGGGGGCCGGTGCCAACGATCTGCCGAGAGTTGTCACCCAAAATCCCCTCCTCCGAGGGCGCCCACTCACCATCCTCGCCAAACCACCAGGGGTTGTCTGCACCGATACTGCTCGAGCCGTCCCCTGTTAAGTAGGGATTGTTGGGGTTTTGGTGCGGGTGGCCCGGGTCAACAAATATTTGCTGCCAATCCAGGCCGTCGTCGGAAGCACGCCCCTCGCCAGAACGAGCGCCGCCGCGGCTACTACCACCACCACCGCTGGTCTCACCAGCAAACGCCCCGCCGGGACTCTCAACGTCGAGATCTATCGGGTCGTCATTGAGCAACGGATCTGAAGACCCCTTTGTGACGTTTTGTTGATCGGGGGGCTTCCCTGCATTTGAAGGATCATTGTCATCCACCCACGACGAATTGGGCATAAATTGTGACCACAAATCATCCTGCAGGGCATTGCTGCGTCCAGCCGAGTCCCTCAGCCATGGCTGAATTATCCCCTGGAGCCAATCTGGCCATTCGGTTGTGTACGTTGAGTCTCCACCAGATTTACCCATTGGTCCCCCTTATTAAACCCTTGGTCATTCGGCCCTCGTGTTGTACATAGCCCGCTCGGCGAAACAGCCGAGCCCTGGACTTGGTGTTCGGGTAGCAGACAATCTGCCCACACCCACGAGCTTCGGCCCAATCAATCAAAATTTGGTCAGCCGCGAGCGCCGCCGGCCAGGCATAACCCACGTCCTTGTCGTGTTCCCACTGATAGACCAATGCAATGGGAGCGGTGTAATACTGCACCGTGCCCGCCAACAAATGGCCTTTAACACCCTCGCCCTCGACAACGAATGCGAGCAATAGCCAATCCCCGTTACCGGTTCCAAAATCTCGCCAAATCGAATCGAGCACAGCGGGTATATTCGTCGTCGGCTCAAACTCGGTCAGAAACCAATGGACACGACCAAGAAAGGCGGGAAGCAACACCACCGCCGCGGCGTCACTACGCCGAAGACGGAAGGCAAGCAACTCTTTTCGTTCGGTGGTACTCATGTCAATAGGCCCCATTGAGGTCGAAGGCCGTGACAATGCCCTCTGTGACAGTTATTCGGTCGCCCGCCTGGATGATCCTGAGGCTGATGCTTTTCCCGGCCGTGCCGCCGGTGATGGCCTTCGCGGCGTCGGCGCCTGACATGTCCGTCGGACCGGCCGAGCCCGATGTTGCATTGCCTTTGGTGGTCCACGCCGGCATGTCGGGTAATTTGTTGTTTGAGATCGCGCCGCCCTCTACCTGGATGGTCCCAACCGCTCCGGCGGCCAGGTGTGATTGAGTTACCGCCCCGGCAGCGTCTTCGATTGCGCCCACGTCCGAATGATCCAGGCCCGTAACGTCAGAATGTAGCGCCAGGTCCGCACCAAACAACTTCGGTCGCGTGGCATCCGGGTCAAACAGTAGAGTCGGCGGATAGGTAGCGTGATCCGAGGAATCAAAGACCTTCGCGCCCGTAGGTGCCGTGCTCGACCATGCGCCGGGATAGACCGGGTATGCAATATGCCCCCCGGGGTTTCCGCGAGTAACGTGAAATGCCGGAATCCCCCATGCGGCGGCTTGTACGAGATAAATTTCGTATTTGGAGGTGACACTGTTCCAATAGATTTGTACACAGGCGCGCAGCGCGGCGACCGGCCCAATATGCGAGTATCGTACCTCGGGCGATCCGGAATCACCGGTATAGCAAGTAAAAACCAACTCCTGCATGTAGATTTTCTCATCGTTGGCAACTCCGCCAAAAAGCGAAATACGATAGGAACATGCGTTATTGTTTGCCAGCGACTCCACTAACGAATACATAGGTTGAGAATTATCCGGGGTGTATTCCCAGGCCGAGACATCCCGTGCCGTCACCCCATGAACATTCTCGGCAACTTTCGCAAGGTGAGCGTCCAGCACCGTATGGCTATTCGTACCAACGTTCTGAATCGCCGCATGATCGATCGACGCCTCAGTAAAATGTTTCGTCCCATCCCCGGCATGAGCGTCCAAGTTCGCCTGAACCACGTCCGAGTCGGCTTTCATCGCCAGGTCGTCACCCAGATAGTCCGGGCGAACGCCGCTGCCCACCAAGCTCAGCGGATGAGCCATGTTGCCGATCACCGTGGTGTCAGTCGCGTCAATGCCCGCCAATGCGTGGCTCACCCCCGCCGTGTCCAGGGCCAATAGCGCAGCCTGGTTTGGAATCGGATGCTGCAACCCGTCAACACCGGCCCTGCCGTCATCAGACGCCTCGACAGCACCCTGGTTGGTATCAGCAACGGTATGGACGTGATCAATCAGAGCATACAGGTCGTCATGATTGTGGCCCTCGAGGGCCACCCCCTCAAGGGTCGCTACCTGATCAGCCTGGGTGACGAGCGCCTGCAGGCTCCGCGCAACCTCAGACCGTAATGTCGCTAGCGCCCTGTCCATCGTTCGCAGATAGGCCGGTATCCGAGCTGGGTCTCGGGGCGCCGGCGGAAGCTGGACCGTGCTCCGGATCCGCGGGTCGTACCCCGGGTCGCTCACCGCAGCCCTCGCGTCCGGAACGTCATCACGCCACCCGCCCAGCTGAATCGTTTCGCAATGTCGGCGGCAATCTCCATCGAGAACATCCGCCCCGTCAGCCGAAACGATGTCTTCTGATATGGCGTGGTGGAATTTAGGGCCACCGGCCCCTTAAGTGACTGTTCGGTAACCTGCCGGCCGGTAGTATGAAGCGTCACCGAAAAGCTCTCATCGACCTGAAGTTCGTCGAAGGCGTGCTGAATTTCGTGTACGGTCTTAAACCGAAGCGGACCACCAAGAGCATGCCACCCATATCGCCATTGCACGGGAATCGACGTACCGTCATCGGTGTAATCCGCCGCGTCCATATCTTGCCAATACACACCGCCTTGACGGGTAAATATCAACCCGCCATGAGTCTCGGTCTTGAAGTCCTTCAGCGCCTGGGTAAGGCTGCCAATCGGTTGACCGGCCAAGTCGCCAATGGTCTGTTCCTCCACCAGGGTGCCGTAGAGGCCCGCCGTAACATCCCAATCGGACGGATATTCCACCTCAGCTAGCGGCCAGGGCCAGCCCGAGCCCGTGTCAAACACGATCCCCTTGTTTAGGGCGCCCACGGGTTCGGCGGGGTAAAAGAACCATAACAGCTTGGTGGTGGTGTCAAAATACCCGTGACATTGCGTTTTGTGGTGACGATCAAAATTCGCGCCAACGACAGCCTGCACGTATCGACCCAGGGTCTCCACCCTCGAACCGTCGAAGACATAGACGCCACCGTCGTGACCCATATACGCTTTACCAGCGCCCGGAACAGACACGATTGCTCTGTCAGAGGCCGGACCCACAATTCCTGTCTCGATCAACTCAAATCGGAATGGCGCCGCAACACCACCAAACTCCACCTGGGCAATACCGAAATGGAGGGCGTCCTCTTTCCACACCTCGACCTGCAGCCCCGTTGTCTCTGACAGGGCCACGATCGCCCCGGGGGTTTCCTGAAGGATTGATTCCTGGACTACCCCCCAGCCGGCGTCAAACGTGTTGATCGACGAAACCGAAACGATATGATCAGAATATCCAGGGATCCCAGCCAACAGAACCCGCCCTGCACAGATTGCCATGGCACGGGCTTTCGGCGCCGAACCCTCAAAATCACGATAGGTGTCCATGTCCGGAGACCACGCCTTAGGCAAATCAACACCATTGGTACCCAGTAAGTAGGTTTTGCCCTCCTGCGGAAAGGTCCGAAAGATCGTCGGCGAATGATCCGACCCGGTTAACGTATTGTCGGTTGGTGTCAGGGTCCGGACTTCGTTTTCGTTGACATTGAAGGCGAGCCATTCGCCGGGGGTAGACACGACAACGATGCCGCCGAAGCGCTCGTAATCGTGTTGAATGACCGACAGTGGACGAAACGGCAGGGCGCCTCGAATGTAGATCGAGCATACAGTTCCAACGCTGTTATCCCAGAGCAACCATTGACCCTCGGGGGATCCAGCCAGACCATGTTGTTTACAAAGCGAAATACCCCACATCGACTCCGGTAGCCCAGCCACAGGAAATTCAGACCAGGTGTCACCGTCATCCTGGGACAAAAGCGCCAAATGGTTACGGATACCACCAGTAACGGCATCCACACCAACAGCGAGCATTTCATTGAAGTTACCCCTGACAGCAATACCAACCAAATGCCCGCAACCAAATTCCGGGGGAGGACCAGACACCATGCAATTCCCCGTCCATTTTGGTATCCACGTCAAACCGCCGGTAGTAGAAACATATATTGCCGAGCGGCGGCCAAGAAGCTCGATGACATTTCCAGACACATGGGCCGCCAACGAACCCGATGTGCCGGTCACGATGTCTGTAATAAACACCAGGTTTTCAACCAAATCCTGGCCCCAATTAATTTCACTCCAGTCTCCGGATGCCAGATTGTCTTGAGGCACCGCGCGGTGAAGGTCACCGATCGTACGAAACAAGAACCAATACCCATCACCGTATGCAACACCACTAAATTCAACACCACCACCAGCCTCTTCTGGGTGCTGTCCGACATCAAGAAACGCGCAATACCAGGCCGGAGCCGGCGCCGTCACCAAATCACACGCCCACACCTGATGAGCCGTAGTATCGGGTGCGCTGGGCTGAACCACCGAACCAAACGTTATGACTCGCTCACCGGGCGGATCAATCGCCACCCGCAAAAACTCCACCGGCACCACCTCGCCACCACCAAAGTCGTGCGTGATCTGAGTTGACCAGGCCACAGAGCCGGACAGGGGGTAATCCTCCGTGGTCGCACGACCGACATACCCGTCATCCGTCACAAAGATCGGGTGAGCGGTTGTGGCGCCAAAAGCCACATCCATGATTCGACCATAACCAACCAGGTCATACACCACCCATTGGCGACCGTTCACCGAAATTGCGAGCACTCCCTCATCGGTTGACCGGGTGTAGCCCACCGCATACCACAGCCCTCGTGGACTGCGACGAACCTGCAGAGCGGCAAAATCAGCCAGCTCAACAACTGGAGTCCACTGCCTGGTCGATACCTCTCGCCGCACGCTTGCAGGGCGCGGCCTTAGCGACCCCTCGACATTGACGACGTTGACGCCGGCGACAAGCGCCGCCAACGGAACAGCCAGGGGACGTAAGTCCTTCCGCAATCCCTGTGTTGGGGCCGGAATTGGAAATTGTTGATTTTTGGAGGCCATCAGATACCGCCGGCGACCCGATATACCATCATGTCGGCGCTGAAAATCGTTCGGGTGCCGTCACCTTTGGTATACGCCTCCGCAGTCAAATAGTACCTATCGTCCTCACCGAGGAAAATCTGGCTTACAACCTTGTGTTGAAAGGCGCCCGTCACAGTCGAAACAGGCGCAATCCGGTCACCCATTTCGTGAGTCGCCGTCGAGCCCCCATCCGGCAGAATGCGTAGCCGGGCGGCCCGAATGGTATTGACAGCACTGGCGGGCTGCCAATAGACATTCAGGATAATCATGTAGGACCCCTGTTGCCACAGCTGCATACCGGGCAACGGCACACCACCGCACCCGGCCGGGAATATCACAGTATTCATGGGAATCGGCGTCCAGGTCACATCCGCAACATTCAGCGAGCTGCTCAGAAACGCTACCTGCGCCCCCATCGCACGTTCGCCAATTTCCCACTGGCCCGTGTTCAGGTCCATGGAATTGACCTTGGTCCAATTCAAGCCGGAATCCTCGGTACGATAAATCGCCAGCGCAAATACGTCGCCGGGCCTTGGCTCGGGAACGAGCCGTACACCGTATTGCGCACCATTGTCCGACAACATCCAGGTGTTCGCGTGGAGCTTGGCCATGAGGCTCTCGTCATCAACGGCCAACGTTGTCACCACCGCCCAGGAAACCCCGTCGGTAGACACCTCCCAGGTCAAATCGCCAGACGAAACCCGCATGCGATAGTGATTATCCGACGCGTCCTTAAACTGTAATGGACCGTCGGCATCGCCCACAAACCGCAGACCGGTCAAAATCTGCCCGTCGGTATCCAGCGTGGTAATACCCTGTTCCACGTCCATACCCAGGGACACACCAATTAACGAGGATAAAAACGTCTCCAGATCACCAAGCGCATTGTCGATCGTCTCGGCAGTGCTCAAGTCTGTCAGCCTGGCCGCCATGAAGCGCCCGATCGGATCAGCCATCTAAACCTCCTCGCCTTCCATCACGCGCCCTCGCGAATGCAAATGGGACCAGTGCAACACCAGGCTCTCTCGCTCCGCCATGGCCTCAGCCTGAAACACCGGCGCCCGCTCGTCTTCAAGCAGCCAGGCGCACAGATGCGCGGCGGCCTCGGCCAACACCAGATCTGATGCTTCTGCGGTCCAGGAGTTACTGTCACCAGGAGCAACCAGTGGTGGTGCGTGACCCATAAAATCTACTGACACTGTCATAGTTTGGATCGGTGTGGGACCAAGAAAGAGCCAACCGCCGCGCATCGCGTAATACAACGGATTCGCCAACGTGATCACTCGCAAACGGTAAAGCCCGGTGAAGTCGGACCAGCTCAGATACTCGATCTCCCGCGCGCCGCCGTCGATTGCGTAGAACACAAGCTCCGGCTGCGAGAACACCAGTGACGCACCGGTAATCTCGGTGGCAGGGTGATATTCGTTGTCCCCCGCCGTCACCGGCAGGCTACCGGTATCGGTGGTCCAAGGACCCTCCAAGTCGAACTCCAGCCCCCGGATCGCCTTATTGAGGTATCGAGTACGAACAGCACCCGGTAGCCGGTCGTCATCCACCTCCAGAAGGTCACCGAGGGCGGTTTGGAGTTCGCCAAGATTCATGGATCAGTCCTCCAATTTGGTGATGTCCTCACCATTGGAGTCAAGCACCAACCAAGCAATCAAGTCTTGTTTGGTGGCGTCCTCGGCCGGTGGGGGAATAATCGCCGCTTCCATAAGGGCATCCACGCGAATACGGAGATCGGATTTTGTCAGCCTGTCGAAGGTTGAGGCTAACACCATGGCCGCTGTCTGGTTCTCGGTCAGGCGCCTTCGCGCCTTGATGATAAGTCCGGTTTTGAAGCGCTTGCTCCCCTCGACCTTCTTCACCTTTTCGGGTGTGTCCGCCACAAAGATGCTGTTTTGAAATTGAACGAGCGGGTGGCCGGGCAGCAACAGCCCAGCGCTCTTCAGGCTCTCGTATTTCTTGGGTTTGAACGTAGCCATGATTCCTCCGTGTTACGTGATTGATTGAAAAAGGAACGAGCCCGACAAAGCCGGGCTCATTCCGTGAATTCAACCTAGGGGCCGGAGTACGACCCCATGTCGTCCCAGATGGCGTGTGTCTCTTCGAGGGCCAGCCCGATGCTGATCATCCCGTCGTAGTGCCCCTTGTCCGTCTGGGTGTCCCTGGCCGCAGTGTCGCCGTGCCAGGTGATGTCCATACCCTCGAGATGGCAATACATGACGTTCGCCATATCCAAGAGGTAGGCCCGTTTGGTGAACTTCGCCGACTCACCGAGCTTTTTCGATCGCACGATGTCGATCGGCCCGGACGGGGTCTCCAACCGACGGACTGTGAGACCATAGGTCACGTCCTTCGGCGCGGTCTTACCCAGCTCCCACTGACCGGTCGTGTTGCGCGCCACGGCCCTCGAAATGACGTTGAACGCGGTGTAGCCCGCGACCAGCGTCTTGATGTTCGAACCGTTGCGCATTCCGGCCTCGGCGGCGTCTTCGATCTCGGTCAGGGTGACCGTGCCGCCGAAATCGACCATGTTGGTCGTGATCATCTCGTCCAGACCGTCCATGGTGTACCGGTCCTTGCCGTTCGGACCGACGTCCTGGCTCTTGATTGAGTGGAACATCGCCGACTCGGCCTTGACCATGATGCGAAACAAAGCCTCCCATTGGCTCTGCTCCATACTTTTGAACGGACGCGACTCGATGTGCTTCGACTGCTCGGTGACCTCAGCGGTCTCAAGCAGGTTCTGTAGGTACTGCTCCCGGGTGGCAGTGTCGGTATGCACCGAGCTGGGCGCTGTGGCACCTTCCTCGAACGCGTTACCGGCCCATCGCATCACCGTACCGTCCGGAATAACGCCCGCGTTACCGGACGAGCCGAAATAACGAGTCACGTTTGCGCAGGTCGTGAACGGTGAGGACGGATCCTCGGTGATCATGACCCGCTCTTCATCGGCATGCTCGCAAATCAGAATGTCGCCCGCATGCAGTCCCTCGACCGCGGCAGAGCCCGAAAAGACGATGTCGTCGTTTCCGGCGCCAAGAGCAACCTCGCCGTCAACCGTATAGGCCGTGACCTGGTTGCGGTACTCATGAAGATTGAACTTCCAGTCGTTGACGACTTTTTTCTTCATTTTGCTCATCAAATAGATGAGCGAAAGGTGATTGTCCGGGTCCAGCTTGAAAGCCGTCTCGAACCAGGTGGTGGGTCGATTGTCGGGAATGGTCCAGTCACCTGAACCCAGCATCCCGCCAAATGATCGTACTGCCATGAGGGTCTCCTTCTGACCCCCCGAAGCCGGCTATCGCATAAATTCGCTGTCTTGCACGTTTTCGATGAAGGCTTCAAACTCGTTCTTGGCCTTCTTGCGCGGGGTCGCCCCGCCCCCGCCACCACCGCCACCACCGGCCAAGGATGCCGCCCGAACCTCCGCCGCAGTCGGAATTACCGCCTCCGCGACATGGGCTGGGGGCTCGACGCCCGTAGCCGCCACAAAATCGTCATACAGACCGCGCATGATCGATGGACGAATTGCTTGGGCGGACATACCCTCCGCCCAGTCCTGTTGACTCACCCAGGTGAGAAATTCCACCCGATGGCCATCATCAGACAGGCCGGAGTATGCCTCGCCATAGTCCTTCACCACGCCGTCAAGCGCATCAAATACGGTGGATTTATTGGCTTCAGCGGTTGTCTTCGCCGTAGAGATGCCCAGCTGGTCCCGGATCTCCGCCAGATCAGCAATGACGCCCTTTTTGATCTCCTGCGCCTGGAAGCGATCAAATAACATCAGAGCGGCGTCTTCTTGGTAGTCACCCGCCAGATTTGATGAAATTACCCCAGAGGCTACGGCTGCCTTTATGTGCGGCTTCATGGCCGCAACAATCTGGGCGTTCCGTTCTTTATGTTGCTCGGGGGTCGGTCCTGGGGAATCTGGTTCGGGCGGGACGGGGGTCTCCGCCCTGAGGGCGTCCTCTTTCAACTTACCTTCATATAGCTTCTGGAAATGCTTGTTCTGAGCACCCCAGGTTCGTGCGTCCTCCAGGATCTTCGGAAGAAGACCGGCTTCGAGGAGTTCTTGTTCGGTGTATTGTTTGCCCTCCCATTCCACCACTGGTGGTAGATCGGGGGCCGGTTCCGCTGGTTCGTCCGCCTTTTCTGTCGGGGGGGCCTCCGGAGCATCCTCCGGGGCATCCGGTGCCACCTCAGTGGTGGTGTCGGGCGCCTCGGGCTCGGCTGCCGGTGGGGGCTCCTCGGTGGCTTCGACTGTAGGCTCGGAAGACGCGGGGGTAACCCCTGTTTGGGTCTCCTCGGCCGCCTCCTCAAACTCAGTCAATTGCTCTGCAAGGCTCTTCTTTGGGGGCATGACTTCTCCTTCCCGGTCCGCCGGGGCGGTAGCCGGTGCGCTTGGGCCCGGGACTGGTCGGGTTGTTACCCGACGGCAGCCACTGACCGTTTATCGTCTTGAAATTGGGTTACTACGGCTCGATAGGACTCTCGCCGCGATTCGTATTCGGAAATGAACGCCACCTGGTCCACGACAGAGTCGAGAGAAGACCGCACCTGAGCCAGGAGGTACACCGCCTGGTGGGGCGGGTCTTCTGGTTTGTGGGTGGCCAGGGCCTCGTTGACCCGCACCACCACCCGAAACACATCGTCCAGCCATTCATGATCGCCGCGACGAGCAAGAGTCTCGTCATACTCGGCTTGGTTGGTCAACAGCCATTGACGCAGTTCGCCGAGCGTCGTCTCCAGATGAGCAAGCTTCTCTCGCTCAGTCCCAAAGATCAGGTCGAATCCACGATTTTCAGCCATGGCGGAGGTCTCCTCTCATGAGCGGCCGGGCGTTGCCCGCCGATAGAGCGCGCGACGCAACATCGTCCGGCACAACCCTCATCGGTGGCGGCATCCGCGGGGGCGCCTCGTCATAGAATTTATCGAGATATTTGACCCCCAAACTCTGTACGTATTCCTCAAGCAGGGCGTGGGGGTTGAGGCGCTTGCCTTGGTGCTCTTCGAGCAGCTGAGGTTGGGATCCGATGATCTGTAGCAACGCTCCCCACATCTGAGACTGTCGCGCGGGATCAATCGCCATCGTGGAGGTGTGTGGAATGTAATCGTACTGTCCCACCAGGTCTGATGGGCTCACCCGTAACGACGCACCACCCGCCAGCTTAGCGAGCTGGCCGGAGATTTGTAGCACCTGTTCTCGACTTGAAAACTGCTGTCGGTTCTGCAGCGCCCGCTGCGCAGCAGGAGACAACACCATCCGTTCGAACAGCTGCAATGATGTACCGATCCGCAGCGAGCTTCCGCTGTTGGCCTTCTCAACCTCGCCCAGGGTGTGTTTGTGCTCGAACAACATCCCTTGCACATTGTCGTTCCCGGCCGTAAGGCGCTGGGTCCAGTCCGCCATATACTGAGCCGTCTGAAGGTGTGGGCCGGTGGTGTCCTGGACTCTCAGTTGGTGGTACATGTCCGGGATCCGGAACCCGCGGTGGAGAAGGCGCTGTCCCTCTTTGGTCAACGGAATGTGCCTCGACGGACCGGGGCGCAGCAGCCGTTCTTCGTCGAAGAGGCTCGGGTCGTAGACCATTGAATCATTGAGAAGCTTACGGGTATTGACCACATGAGCGGCGATCAAATAGTTGATGAGGTTTTGCATCCCCTCAACCTGCTCGCCCGTCCCCGACGTCCAGGGCGCATGCAGATCCACGTCAGCCATACCGACGGCGTAAGTAGCTCCCTCGTGATAGTAGACGCTCCTGTGAGCACGCACGATCGTGTTGCCGTTCCAAACTTCAAACACCCACCGCTCGGGGCGCCGGCCCTCGGCCAGCTCCCACTCACGGGGGATAATGTGAGCCTGCAGGCGCCGGAGCTTGCCCGTTGGAAACGATACCTGGTCCACCTCGGTGTATCCGCCGTGCACCTCTCGCCCGGTGTTTGCGTCACGCATTTCCGAGCCGGCACGCTTGGCCTCGTTAACGTTGAAGTAGGGGCCGCCAAGACCAAAGTCTTTCCGTTCGCGCTCGATCAAATGGAGTATGGACACCATATCCCAGTGCCCGATGAATCGATGATTCTGGACACCAGCCAGGTCCTGAGCGCCGTCAATGATCATTCGCTCCGGAGCAATTGGGCGCCAATTGTTCCATTCGCGCCGCATGCCCCAGTGGCGCTGGGTTTCAGCCAGGTGCTGCATATGTGGCGGCAACATTGGCTTGTACATTGAGTGATAAATCGGGTCTTCGTGGGTCCACCCGTGCTCCTCTTCCCAGGTGTCGTAGAGGAAACAACAGCCGTACCGCTCCAGATCATAGAGCAACTGCCACAAAACCACATGAGCGTTGCTCTGACGGAGGTCGTATCGCAAGACGGCCTCATGGAGGCGAGCCCCGTATACGTCACCGCCCTCGGCGGGCTCGAGGTGAATCAGTGGGTCTCGCTGAGTCGCGGTGGCATACATCTGCGCCATCCGGGACATCAGCGTGGCGTAAGTCATCGGAATCATGATCGAACGCTCGAACGGCATTTCCTTTTTGCCGCTTTTCAGTGGGGTCCCGTCGCCCGCCTTGCCGGTGGCCTCGAGATCCACACACAGACGCAGGCGTTCGTCCACCCGTTTCCACGACGACGCCCGGGAGTCAACGTGGCTCTCGCCAACAGTCCACATGGTGTTGAGCTTGCCGAGGACCTGGCTATGCAGCGACTGACCCGGCTGCAGCCGAATGTGTAATGGCGCCGCATCAGACACCGGTGAATCAAATTGTTGATCGACCACGTTACCTCCTTTCAATAAAAAAGCGGCTCAAAAAGCCGCTGTGTGGTTCGTTCGTGTGCGAGTACTCCCTAGGGAGCACTCGCTAGGTTGAGTCTTTGGACGCGTTACGCGCCAGAGACCGATGAATGTGTTTCAGCATAGCTACACTAACCGGACACGTCCCGCACCGCCGCCGAATTAG
>JAIOSJ010000168.1 GCA_021107705.1 Thermoanaerobaculales bacterium
GGCGGTATTGAAGCGTTTGGAAACGCCGCGGAAACTGTGGGCACTGGTCGTATTCGGGGTCATGACCCTGGTCCTCCTGACCGTTCCCCACGGTGAGTGTGCAGGGACCTACCAGCAGTCTTTCGTGCTCAAGCCCGGCTGGAACGCAGTCTTTCTGGAGGTCACTCCGGAAAACCGGAGCGTCGAGTCGGCTTTCGCGGGCATTCCTATAGCCAGCGTGTGGACCTGGATGCCGAGTGACGAGACCGTCCAGTTCATACAGGACCCCAACGAAAATCAGGATCTGACCAGCGGCTGGCTCGGCTACTTTCCGAGACCGCGGCCCGAGGCATTCCTGACCAACCTCTTCATCCTGCAGGCCAATCGGGCCTATTTGATCAAGCTTGACGGGACCCAGTCGGTCACGTGGAACGTCACCGGCGTCCCTTCGCTCAGGTCGATGCGGTGGGTCCCGGATTCGTTCAACTTGGTGGGTTTCCACGTTGATCCCGGGCGGCGCCCAACCTTCGGGTCCTATTTCGCAGACCGGGCCGCCCTCGAGGGGCAGCCGATCTACCGTCTGGGGGAAGGCGGCGTCTGGACCCTGGTGGAACAGCCTTACTCCAACACGATCACTCCCGGCGCGGCCTACTGGGTCTACTGTGACGGAAAGACCGACTTCGACGGTCCGATGGAGGTCAGCGTCGAATGGGGCGACCGGATGGACTTCTCCTCCTCTCTGAGTTCCCAGGTTTTGGTGGTCCGTAACCGGACGGTCGTCGACGTCGACATCACTCTGCGTCAGTTGACTTCCCAGACCCCGGCGCCCCTTTCGATGAAGATCCAAGAAGAGGACACCGGACGGGAAACCTGGGCCTCACTGCCCTCGACCTATGCCGTTCCGGCGCCTGCGGGCCGGGAACTTCTGCTCAAATTCGGTGTCAGGCGCGCCGAGTTCACCGCGGATGAGGTCGGAGGCATCTTGGAGGTAACCAACGGTCTCGGAGCCCGGCGCCTGGTTCCGATCGATGCCAAACGGTACCACGCACCGCCTGCCGACCAGAGCAAGGCGGCCAAGGCCGGCGGCATCGCGAACTTTGCCGGTCTGTGGCAGGCCACAGTGCTGGTCAATGGCGTCAGCGAAGCTCAGATGGGGGGAACGACTCCGGAAGACACCGGTAAGCTCTTTCCCCTGAGAATTCTGATCCACGTCGATTCCGCCGGCGTTGCCCGCCTCGTCAATGAGGTGGTTGAAATGTGGGAGGAAGGCACGATGGCGCCCGACCCGGAAAATCCCGGCTTCCTGATCACCGAAACGCCGGGCCGGGCGGTCCTCTTGACCAACGAAGACTTGATCCCCAACTTCACCGGCGTCACCATGCGGGATGGGGTCCCGGTCGGCATCAGGCTCAGTTCGATCGCCTATGACTTCCCTGGGGAGGTCCTCGAGATGGACGGAGCGGTTGGTCCTACCGGAACGCTGGAGGCGACGCTGGTCATGGACGCCGACTTCGCAACCAATCCCTACAAACACGGCTTCCATCCGGACCACAACAACTTGGACGAGCAGTTTCTCAATCCGCGGCAGGAGGCCTACGAGGTCACCCGCAGTATCCAGTTTGTTTTCTCGGACATCGATCCCCGTGAAGACAACGACCCCGAGTGGGGCGACTCTCTGCTTGGCGGCACATATTTTGAAGAGATCTCGGGTCTCCACAGAAACACGATTTTCGTCGGCGGCACTTTTCGTTTGCGTCGGGTCGCCGGTGTTCCGGAGTTGAATCAATAGGGGTGGGATGATGGTCAAGAACACTCTTAAACGGGGCGGGAGCGCAACCATGCGACATCTCAGCAATTTTTCGTATCTCGGTCTGACGATTCTGGTATGCCTCGGCATGGCCACGGTGGCATCGGCCAGGTGGCCGGTCGGCGGCGGTGGCATCCAGGACGACGGCGCCTCTCAGGTCGTCGTAGCGCCTTCGGGCGCCGTATACCAGGCCGGTACCTTCAGGGGCGTCGCCTATTTCGGCGACAAGGAACTGAACTCCGAAGGTTCCGCCGACGTGTTCGTCGTCAAGTACTCCGATGCCGGACTCGTCGAATGGGCGGCCAACGCCGGTGGCGCCAGCGTTGATGAGGTCACCGACATCGTGCTGGACGAAGCAGAGAACGTCTACGTCATCGGCAATTTTCACAGCACGATCTCCTTCACCTCGGCCGGATTCGGCGGTACGGGGTCGCTCTCGTTGGAAGCGGACGACGCCTATTCCGACGTGTTCGTGGCCAAGCTGGCCTCCGACGGCACGTGGGACTGGGCCAGGAGGGGTGGCGGCAGGTACGCCGACGAGGGTTATGCCATCGATTTTCACCCCGGCAACGATGCAGCCGTACCCCCGGTTCCCGCATCGGTGTTCGTCGGCGGTAAGTATATTTGCGACTTCGGCCTCTATGACGATATGGACGGCCTCGAGGTTGGTCCCCTCGACCAGGGCAACTGCTCCGCAACGTCGATTCGATACGACAGCTTCGTCGCCCGAGTGGACACCGACGGCAACTGGATGTGGCTCAAGGACTTCGAGAACGGCTGGCTGGGAAGGGACCAGATCGACGTACTCGCGGTCAACGATCAGGGTGAGGTCTTCGTTTCCGGTCCGGCCCAAATGGATTACGCTGGGGGCGATATGTTCACCCCCGGCCCCGGTTGGACCCTGGTCAATAACGAAAGCCACTCCCCGATATACTCCTACCACGTCCAAGAACCGAATTATCCGACCGATCGCAGGCTGTACTTGGATCAAACATTCAATCCCACCGGTTTTACCAACCCCGTCCTGGAGTTCTGGCACTACTACGACACGGAGGATGGCTACGACGGGGGAGTTCTGGAAGCTTCTCCCGATGGTTCGACCTGGGTTGAGGTCCCGGACGCACTCATGATCGCCAATGGGTACACCGATACGTTGAGTACCGCCTGGGCAAGCCCCATTGGTGGTCGCCGTGCGTGGAGCGGCAACTCCGGAGGTTGGATCCGGACACGGGTCAACGCCGACTGGAATGACTTCGATTGGCGGGTCCGATGGCGTTTTGGAACAGATATTGGAACATCCAGAAACGGCTGGTGGATCGACGATGTACGGTTCTACGATGACGGCGGTACTATTTTCGAGAGCGATATGGAGGCGGAGGTCACCTACACCCACGTGTCCATGATGGAGAACACCCTGCATCCTGATCCCGGCGCAAGCCCCCCGTCCTGGGTCTGGGTTGATGCAGTTCCTGACACCGTGCTCTTCTCCGACATCACATTTGACGACAACGGCGACGTTCTAATGGTCGGCTCGACGACGGCGGCAACCACGCTGGAAGCCGGCGTTACGATCAATACTACGGGCGCGGCCGTGGCTAAATACCGTCCGACCGGGTCCGGAGCGGATTGGCTGGCAGCCGCCGGCGCCACCGGCGCCGTCGGACGCGGAATCACGGTCGATGAGGAGAACAGCGTCTACGTCACCGGGTCATTCAGCGGCACCAAGACCTTCGGCACGACCACTCTGGAATCCGCCGGCGGCATCGACATCTTCGCCGCCAAGCTGGACAGCCTCCTGTTCTGGCAGTGGGCCAAGAGTGCCGGCGGCGCCGATGACGATTTCGGTCTGGCGGTCGACACCAGTGGTGAAATCGTCACCATCGAGGGCAACCCTGAGGTCGCCGACCTCTTCATAGCCGGGTCCTTTGAGGGACAGGCGGCATTCGGAACCGACGATTGCGCAGCCTCACCGGAGCAATGTCTGGATTCTACCGGCGGCAGCGACGCCTTCGTCGCCAACCTTATCAGCGAAGAATGGTCCAATCTCGAGGGTTGGATCGCCGGCGACGAAATCATTCCGCCCGAGGGGGCTTACGTCAGCCACCCGACGGCCATTCCCGAGTTCTATGTGGACGACGTACTGGTGGACGCCATTTCTCAGCAGCTGTTTCTGTGGGTGCACGACGGCGTCGCCGGTAATGAGGGCAAGCTCTACGCTCTTCAGCCGACGGGCCAGATCGAAATCCGCTGGCACGTCGATCCCGACCCGCTCAACCAGGACCGCATCCCGCAGGTCGGCAGCATCATGTGGCCGCAGCAACGGTGTCTACCCCAGGACTCGGGCAGCTGCTTCCAAGTCCACGTGACCGGCTCGCCAACCGAGCTTGAGCCGGCAGTTGGTGGTTACAGCTACCTGACCCTGATCAACCCTGCCGTGGACTCCAGCCTCGCCGGTGTGGACGAGAGCAAGATCTTCCGGGCTCAGCGATCCGGTTATGCCATCGTGCTCTACACCATCGGTGACACGACCGACGTAGCCACCGAAGTTGTCAAGACCTTTAGCTACGAACTCGCTCCCGACTTCGTGGACGACAAACCGTGGATAATCGGCAACGAGATCACCGATACCGATCACGATGAGATCGGTCGTAACGGCTTCGTCGTCAACGAGTTGGCCTTCTTCGACCCGTGGATTCACGACCGCGACGCCCGCATTGGGCCCATCATTCCGGTCAACCGCATCAGTCCCTTCCGACCCCAGGACGCTTCCAAGCACATGGTGGTCGTGTGGTACCGCAAGAACTACAAAAACGTTTTTTGGGGCGTCAAACCGGTCCAATACGACTGCAGCTGGCCTGCCGTTCCGGAGAAGATCATCGTCGCCAGCCAACAGGGCGCCGAGGTCTTGGGCCAGGATCCGATGGACCCGTTGGTTTACTTGTCCAAACAGCTCTATAACCAGGGGGATCCCACTCTGGCCGGCTTCAATCCCAACGACGAGCACGCCTTCTTTGCGCCGTCGAACACCGGAACGGGCATGGAAGCCCTGTTCGCCCTACGGGCGGACTTCGGCAGTAATCTTGCCGACGATCTGTCGGCGGCCTCGGACCCGTACACACTGGTCAAGTACCGAGATCCGACCACGCTGGAGTGGCGATTCAGGATCTTCCACGTGTTGGCGACGGGCGCCGGATTCGACAGTTTCCGATTCACCGGGACCGCGGGAACGACGGTGTCACCTCCTTACCCGATGCGGCTCCTCCCGGGCTGCGCCGAGACCACGATCCTCGGCGAACAACCGGGTGACCCACAACCCCCGGCCCCCTTCTTCCGCGACTACTCAAATCAACTGTGGTCGAAGTCGGCGGGTGACGGCGGAATCCAGTTCCACTACCCCCTGCAACCGACCTTCGCCTACGATCTGGACAACAACGACGTCATGGACGTCGCCGAAGGCCAGTGCATTCCCTGGTTGGCACGACTGCCCGAAGCCGAAGGGGGTTCGGCCAACTCGGACGATCCGATCCACGTCTTCTTCAGCATCACCTGGCCGACCGATATTCCGATGCTCCAGGTCGGTGAAACACTTCTCAAGCCCAAGCGAGGCCTGCCCGAGATCTACAACCAGGAAGCGGTCCGGGTGGTCTTCGACCAACTCTACGAAGAGACCCTGGCCGACGGTACCTACGACCCTGCGAAGCGGCTGGTTCGCCTGATCGATCCTCTCACCCAACGCGCTCTCTTTTTCGACCCTGCCGACCCGCCGTCAGAGGAAGAACCCGATGTCTGCTACGGTCTGGCAGGTTTGCCGTCCGATCTGGCGAGCCGGACCAACCCGTCGGGGCAGCAGGAAATTCTGGGATCGGTCGATGGCACGACCAATCTGCCCTTCGTTCTGCGCAGTCGTCTGGCCTACGATCCCCTGAACCACAAACTGAAGTTCAATGGTTCCTTCGACGACTCCGGTGCAGGAGAACCCCTCCTGCTGCTCAACGTCCTGACCCAGACGGAGCGAGACCTGCTCAAAGACATCAGCGGCGACTCCGACTGGGATGCCTGCATCGACAAGATGTACCACCTGAGCCGCAACCCACTCCAGCTGGATCTGGGCTTTTGTGTGGTGGAGTGTATCGAGTACAGCTACTCCGGCATGGACTTCAAGATCTGCTATCCCACAAACTGCAGTGATCCCGACGGTGTGATGGATCAGGAACTCCTGATCGGATTCCAGGACAGTAATTCTGACGGCGTTCCCGAACCGGTCGAAGGTATCGGCCAGGGCCATGCCCTGACTGCGGGCTTCGCTCAGGACACCGGCTATGTGACCCTGGTCTTCAACGACGATGCCTCTCTGGCGCCGTTGCCGGTCAGTCTCAACATCATCAAGGTTGACTGCCTCCGTTATCCGGAGGACGTCGAACCCCCGGAATTGCTCAGTACCTACATGGGTGAGATCAAGATCATACAATCCGACAACGTCTTCGACGAACTGCTGACCTTGCGTCACAGCGGGGACTTCGCCGGCCAGGCCGACGACATCGAGTTCGAGTGGTACTTCCACCCGGACGAGGACGGCACCCCACCGACACCCCTGCCCGACCCCGAGGGCGGCCAGATGCACGGATGGTTCAAGTACCCGGTCTCCGATCCCTTCGGGGCCAACGAGGTGACCATCGGAGGCGCCAACATCATGGCTCTGTCGGACAACTGGTTCGTCACCCGTTACCGAGGCCTCCCCGCATGCAACAACCAGAGCGATTGGAGTGTTTGGGCGGGGCAACCGGGCAGCACGCCTCTCGAACCACGCGCACAGTTGGCAGAAGGATGGGTCAAGCGGGTCGTCCGCGGGCTCAACCCGTTCGAAGCGCGCGTGCAGCAGTTCCACAAGGCGCCGACCAATACCTACGCCAGCATGTTGATGCAGTTGGGTGAACGCTACGAGGGCGACATCGCGTTCAGCGCCGACGCCTCCAATCTCAACGAGATCGGCTTGATCGAAGCTTATGAGACCGTTCTCAACAGGGCGATGAACCTCTCGGTTAACTCGACGCCTCCCGTCAATTACGAGCCGGCCAACGCGGCCATCCTCAACGTCGCATCGCGCATCGTCGATTTTTACACCTTGATCGGTAACGAAGCCTACGCCGACGCCCTCGATCCGATGGTCGGTATCAGTACCACCAACCCGACCTTCGGGCTGGGTTCATTGGCGCCGACAATCTTCAACTTTGAGAACCAGACGGCCTCACTCCTCGAGGAGGAACTGGGCCTACTGCGTGGCCGGGACGACTCCCAGGGACCGGTGGCCGCACGGCCTGTTTATAATCGGCTGTTCTGGAATTTCACCTCGGGCAACGGGGAAATCGCCTACGCCCTGTCCTACAATATCTCCGACATCTACCTCGATGGTGTGCTCGACGAAAAAGACGCCAAACTCCTCTATCCCATGGGTCACGGCGATGCATGGGGTCATTACCTGACCGCCACCAAGAAGTACTACGACCTTCTGCGCCATCCCTTCTACAGTTGGAACCCGCGGCCGGAGGCGGTCATCGTCGCCGGGGTGCCGATCCAGGTGGACTACTTCGACGAGCGCAAGTTTGCCAAGGTTGCCGCCGCCAAGGCGAGGACCGGGGTCGATCTCGTCAACCTGACCTATCGCCAACACTACGTCGAGGATCCCGCGGGTCAGTGGCAGGGCTACAAGGACATCGATTCCGATCGAGCCTGGGGCCTCGCCGAGTGGGGCAAGAGGGCAGGAGTCGGCGCCTACCTCGACTGGGTTACGGGCAACGCAATCCTTCCTGCCGAGGACCCGAACCCGAATCATGTCGGAATTCAGATCATCGATCGTGGGCACAACGAGGAACTCGACGAGGTTGTGGCCGCCTATCAAGAGATCCAGACAATGATCGACAGCGCAGACCGTGGACTCAACCCACTGGGCCTTGCGAAAGGTGTCGTACCTTTCGACATCGATCCCTCCGAGGTGGACGCCGGCAACACCCACTTCGAGCAGGTCTACGAGCGCGCCACCGCCGCCATGGACAACGTCGTCGCGGTGTGGGACTTCGCCAACATGCTGAATAAGATGCTGCGTTTCAACCAGGACACCATCGAGGACATGACCGGGAACGGCCGGTCCTATGAGTGGAGCTACAAGACAAAGCTGATTGAGATCTTCGGCTATCCGTACGACGGTGACGATCTCTACCCGGCTGACTACCAGGGACCCGATCTCTACCACTACATGTACACCGATCCACCGGCTCTTGAGGGGACGTTGATGGATATCGAGGTCGACGACCCCGACTCCAACATGGAGCCGGTGCAGCCGACCCGTATCATCAACGCCGTCTACAACGCGATGCCGGCAGGTGTTGGTTTCTTCGACCTGGTCGATGAGGACGTTGAACTCGACTGCGGGGGCAACCCTTTCGGCGATGGCTGCGACCTGGGTGATCCAAGCGATCAGACCCTCGACGTCGAGTACCGGGTGTGGGAGTCGCTGGACGCCGGTCTCGCCTTTCCCAAGGCAGAGGAATGGGGGATGCGACGGGCCACCGGTAAGTTGCAGGACTCTCTCGCGGATATTCTTCAGGCCCAGATCGCGCTCAAAAAGGCCCTTCGCCGCTACAACAATCACACGCTTGACATCAGGGACCTGGTCGACACCATGGCTGTGACCTTCAATATCCGCGAGGACCAGATCAAAATCAAAAATGAAGAGCGCAAGGAGATCAATGATTACAATGCCGGTATCCAGACGGCCAGAACGGCCGCGGTCGTCGCAAAGCGCATCGCCGACGGTCTGCGCAGGACCTTTAGAGCCTCTGAGGAGTGCGTGCCCGACAGTTTGATCGTCGGCCTTGCCGGCGGCGGCGATATCTTCGCTGCCGTGTCATGTACTCTGTCAACTGCTGAGTCGGTATCGGCCTTCGTCTTTGACGTGATCGGCGACGCCGCTGATGTAGCCGGCAACCTGGCCGAGGCCGCCAAAGCGGACATCCCGATGCAAGCGGCAATCGAGGTGCAGGTGCAGAACGCTCGGTTGGAACTCTTCAATATGAAGGGCCAGTTCGACCATATGATGAGGGAGGAGCCGGTGCTCCGGGCCGAGGTCTACTCCCTGGCGGAGAAGCTGCAGCAGGCCCAGAACAAGTACTACCAGGCACTGGCCGAAGGCCAGCGGACCCTGGCGGGCCTGTTCGCCACTCGACGGAATATGGCTGCCGCGGTGCAGGAGTACCGGTACGAGGACATGGCGTTCCGCATCTTCCGCAACGATGCGCTCTCGAAGTACCGGTCCGCTTTCGACATGGCGGCACGCTACGCCTACCTGGCGGCGTCAGCCTACGATTACGAAACCAATCTTCTGGGCACCGATGCCGCGGCCGGGCAGGAATTCCTGACCGACATCGTCCGGGAGCGGTCCATCGGGCAGATCCTCAACCATGAGCCGGTTCCGGGCTCCCGTGGCCTTGCGGACCCCCTCGGTCGCATGGAACAGAATTTTGCCGTGCTCAAGGGGCAGATGGGCTTCAATAACCCGCAGATCGAGACCAATAGATTTTCCCTCCGTCGCGAGCTGTTCCGCATCCCCAACGACGACGACAGCGATGAGGCATGGCGGGAGGTCTTGAGGCAGCACCAGGTTGACGATTTGTGGACGGTCAAGGCGTTCAGGCGCTACTGCCGTCCCTTCGCACCTGAATCATTCGGCCCCCAACCGGGCCTGGTCATTCCCCTGTCGACCACGGTGACCTTCGGCCTCAACTTCTTCGGATGGCCGCTGGGACCGGGTGACAGCGCCTACGATCCGACCCACTTCGCGACCCGCGTCCGCGGCGTCGGTACATGGTTCGAGGACTACGACGAACTACCGCTGTCCAACACACCGCGGGTCTACTTGATCCCGGTCGGCGCCGACGTCCTTCGGTCGCCTTCGGCCGACGACTTCAGGACCCGAGAATGGACGGTCGTCGACCAGGTCCTGCCGGTGCCTTTCCCGATCGGCGCCGGTGACCTTGAGGACGAAGCATGGCTGCCGCTCGAGGATATGCTCAGCGGCCCATTCGGTGAGATTAGACGTTTCTCCAGCTTCCGGGCTCACCATTTCGCCGAGCCCTTCGACGATTCGGAAATCATCAGTGACAGCCGCCTGATCGGCCGATCGGTGTGGAACACCGAATGGCTGTTGGTCATCCCTGGGGGCACTCTGCTCTACGACCCGGAAGAGGGCCTGGAGGCCTTCATTGAAGGTCAGGAGATTCCCGATGGTGGCGGCGAACGAGACGGAAATGGTGTCAGCGATGTCAAGTTGTTCTTCCAAACCTACGCCTATTCGGGGAATTGAGGTAATCCTAAGATGAGCGATTCTCAGCGACGATCTGCACCAAATCCTAGGCCTCTGGATGTTGGCAAAAAGCCTCGACATACCACCAGTATTCCTGCATTTTTTGCAAACACCAGAGTCTCAAGGCTTTGGCACATCTCATCCACCGGAATCACTCATCTTTGGATTAAGAAATCTAGAAAGGGGCAAGCCGTGTTTTCCCATAACCATCTACGTCATGTCGTCCTGGTGTGTCTGTGCATTCTGCTGGCGGCAGCGGGTTCTTGGGCCGAACTTTCCGAGCCCGACCACATCATCTACGGCTCGGCAAGTCTGTACGGCGAGGCGCTCGTACCGGGAAGCCCGATCAGCCTGGCTCTTGAAGGGGTGGCCGATCCGGTGGCTCGCTACACCATGGGTTCCGATCCCGAAATGGGCGATTTCTACGTCCTCCGGGTCCCCCTGGATGCCGTCGGAGATCGATTCGCAGGGGCCGCACGAACCGGTGACCCGGGTTCGATTCTGATCGATGGTCAAGTGGCCGGCCAGATCGTGATCGGCGAGCGAGGTACCGTTCAGAAGATGGACGTCGATCCCGAAAACGTCGAGGCGACGCCCTCCCTGACGATCGACGATGTCTCGGTCGAGGAGGGTGACGCCGGAACCGTCGCACTCGTGTTCACCGTTTCTCTCTCTCCCCCCAGCGAGGATGTGGTCACGGCCGACTGGATCACCGGCGACGGAACTGCCGTCGGCGGTGGCGCCTGCGGCGCCGGCATCGACTACATCGCCGATTCCGGTATGGTGACGATCGACCCGGGCAACGACCAGGCGACCATCACGATCCTCGCCTGTGGCGAAACCGAGATGGAGGACGACGAGAGCTTCTTCGTCGATCTGCTCAATCCATCCAACGCCGTTCTTCTTGATCCACAGGGACGGGGCACGATCATCGACGACGACACACCGCCTCAGCTGTCGATCAACAACGTTACGATAACCGAGCCCCAGACGGGGACAATCGGTGCCTTCTTCCGCGTGAGCAGCTCCCGGTTGTGGGATCAAGAGGTCTCGTTTGACTACACGACTTCGGAGGGGACCGCCGACGCCGGGTTGGACTATCTGTCGACCTCGGGTATGGGCACGATCCCGGTCGGATCGTTGGAGACGACCGTTGAAGTCGAGATCCTCGCCGACACGCTCAACGAAGAAGAAGAGACCTTCTTCGTTACGCTCTCGAATTCGGTCAACAGCTCGATTCTTGACGGTGAGGGCCAGGGCATCATCGTTGATGCCGCCCAGTTCCTGATGTGGTTGGAGGCTCAGGTCGACGGTGTCTCCAGCGTCGACGGCCTGGCCGGGGCTTATGCCTCTGCGCCGAGCCCGGACGGTCTCCACCTCTACGTTGCAGGAAGTGCGGACAACGGCGTGGCCTTGTTTGACCGAAACACGACGACCGGCGCCTTGACCTTCATCCACGCCTACACCGCCGACGATTTCACCGGTCGAGCGGTTTTGGCCTTCACCGGTCTCGGCGGTCCGGCAGACGTCATCGTCAGTGACGACGGGCTCAACGTCTACGTTGCCGCTTTTGACGATGATGCCGTCACTGTCTTCTCCCGCGATCCGGCCGACGGTTCGTTGGCCCTCGTCGAGGTCGAGATCAACGGTGAAAACGACCTTGGTGACCCAGGAGATGTTGTGGACGGCCTCGACGGCCCCACAGCATTGGCCCTGAGTCCATCCCATCCCGACGGGCAGCACCTCTATGTCGCCGGCTATAACTCGGGCGCCGTTGCGGTCTTTGAACGAGACCCGGTCGACGGCAGCCTCAGCTTTGTCGAGGTGGAAACCGATGGCGTGAACGACCCCTCGGATCATGGCGGCGAGGTCGACGGCCTGCACTTGGCCTCGGACGTCGTTGTGTCCGGTGACGGCGCCAGCGTCTACGTCGCGGGCCAAGGGGACAATGCGGTCGCCGTATTCGAACGCGAAACCGATCTCGGCTCCGGCACCCTCGGGCGTCTCTCGTTCCTGGAAGTTGAAAAGGACGGCGCCGCCGGCGTGGACGGGCTGGCGGCGGCCACTGCGTTGGCCATCACGGCCGATGGCGATCACCTCTACGTCGCGGGGCAGAGTGATAATGCGATTGCGGTCTTTTCGAGAGAAGCATCCGGGCTCCTCGACTGGGTGGATGTGGTCATTCACGGTGTCGCCGGGGTTGAAGGGCTCCTTGGGGCTTCCGGCGTCACCATCAGTGAAGACGACCGGTACGTCTATAGCTGCGGCTACCTCAGCAATGCCGTGACCGTTTTCGAACGCGACACGGACGACCTGGAGCCCTCCTACGGCTCGCTTGAGTACATCGAGGTCAAGACAGACGGCGTCGGTGGCGTGGACGGTCTGTTCAGGCCGACGTCGTTGGCGGTCAGCCCGGGTGACGGCAACGTCTATGTCACCGGCTACAGCGACAATGCGGTTGCGGTCTTCCGGCGGGACCTGACGGCCCCGGCAAATCCGACCCTCACCAGCACGACCCATGTGGTTTCTGAGTGGTCCAATGTGCCGGTCATCGGCATGGAGTGGAGCGGGGCCGTCGACGATCCCAGCGGGTCAGGCGTCGCCGGCTATTCCTTCCTCTTCGACACTCAGGCAATAACCGATGCGGACGAGGCTCTAGACCTCGCCCACACCCTCGATCCCCACTCGACATTCAGCGCCACCCTCGCGGACGGTGTTGAACACTACTTCCACTTGCTTACCTGCGATCACTCCGACAACTGTTCGGCGAGCCTCCACGTCGGATCCTACTGGATCGACACGTTGCCGCCCGAGGATGTGGTGATCATCGCCAGTTCTCACGTGGTCGGCGTCCCCAGCTACGACGACACCATTCAGATGTGGTGGAGTGACCCCGCCATTGATCCAGGCGCGACTCCAAGCGGCGTCTTCGGATATTCCTACACCTTCAACAGCAACCCCGTGGGGCAATGCAACTTCGAGGTCGATGTTCCGGTAGGGACCGGCGACGCCACCAGCCTCGAACTCAAGGCCGGACTGTGGTACTTCCATGTCTGCGCCGTGGACAACGCGGGGAACTGGAGTACTCCCGCCACCGGAGGACCGTACGAGATCATCAACGACACGATTCCTCCAAAGGTCATCAACCTTTCGACGGTGTCGGCGCCCTCAGGCGCCAAAGCGACTCTCGCCGGCTCCGAGGCCCACGGCATCACGCAGTTCCTCCTGACCTTCTCCAAACAGATGTTCGACCCGGTCGATGACACCGACCCCAACGATGTGACCAATCCGGCCAACTACCAATTGGTCTTCGCGGGCTCGGACGCCTTATTCCAGACCGACATTTGCGGCGGTGTCGGCGGCGATGATGTCGTCTTGCCCGTCAATGGTGCCGTCTACAACTCCTCCACGACCACTGCTGCCCTTGCGGTCGGCGGAGGAACTTCCCTCCCGATGGGCCGGTACCGGGTCTTCGGATGCTCCGTCGGAGGGCTGGAAGACATCAACCAGAACCCGTTGGATGGAGACGGCGACGGCGTTGGTGGCGACGACTTCGTCTTCACCCTGCTGATGGAGCGGACCAATCTGCTCCTCAATCCCAATCTCGACGAATCGGACCTCGCGTCCGCGTGGACTCTTTCCAACAGTGAACGGATCAGCCACTCCGGTGACGATGCCGACGGCGCAGAGACCTCGGGTTCGATCAGGATTCATCGAGAGACCGGCGACGACGATCGGGAGTTCTCAATTTCCCAGTGTGTCGCCATGCCGGCCTGGGACGGTTCGGACTTACACCTCTCCGCGGTCGTACGAGTTAATGAGCCCCTGGGAGGCGACCCGGGCGCCTCCGGAGCCTTTGCCGGCGTCACCTATCTCGACTCGCCCAATTGTTCTGGAACAACGATCGGCGTCGAAATGCAGACCAACGTCGTTGTGGACGACACCGAGGGCGCGTGGCTGCCGATTAACACAGACCTCGGTCCGGCCCCACCGGCAGCCCTGTCGGCCCTGGTGTCGCTGGCGGTACAGATCCCGCTGAGTGAGGATTACCCCTTCGACGCCTGGTTCGACAACGTCCTCTTCCAGTTCTCCGACACGGCGCCTCCGGTTGATCCTATAGTTGCTTCGACGACTCATGTTGCCGGTACCTGGGGTACCATTCCGGAGATCAACATGAATTGGAACGGCGCGACCGATGCCGGAGTCGGTGTGGCGGGTTACTCCTTCCACTTCGACACCGCCCCGGCCACCCTCCCCGACGACGTCCTGGACCTCGAACACGCCGGCGGGGTTCACGCCACCTCCAGCGGTGTGCTCGCCGACGGTCAGTGGTACTTCCACCTGAGGACCTGCGACTACGTCAGCAACTGCACTTCGACGGTGCATGAGGGCTGGTACGGCATCGACACCGTCTCACCGGCCAATCCGACGGCGATCGTCAGCACGAGCCACACTCTTGGTCTGGAAAGCGTTGACAGCGTGATCGAAATGAGCTGGACTCCGGCCGTCGACAGTCCGCCGGTACCTTCGGGTGTGTTGGGCTACGCCTTCGCATTCGACTGCAGCGCCTCGGGTTCTTGCGACCAGGTAGTTGACCTCAGTGCCGGCGAAAGCGGAGTCAGCAGCGACCCGTTGCTCAACGGAGACTGGTACTTCCATATTTGTACGGTAGACGTTGCGGGCAACTGGTCTTTGGCGACGACGATCGGACCCTACGTGATCAATGACGACGTCCCGCCCACCATCCTCTCGCTCGACACCGTGTCCTCCACGCCGGGTGGCATGCTGGACTGGGCTGAGTCCACCAGCCTGCCGATTACGCAGCTGTTGGTGGCTTTCAGTGAGCCGATGAATGACCCCGAGGGCAACTTCGTGCCCGACGACGTCACCAACCCCCAAAACTATCGCCTGGTGGACGCGGGCTTCGATGGAGTGCTCGACACCGTCAACTGCGGTTCGATCCAGAACGACGACAGTTTGATGGCCATCGATTTCGTTATTTGGGATTTGGAGACCGGTTTGGCGGCCGTCGGTGTCGGCAACGGCTTGGCCCTTCCGAGCGGTTTCTACGGGCTGTTTGCCTGCGGCTCGACCACAATCACCGACGTCAACGGCAATGCCCTGGACGGCGACACCAACGGAACCGGAGGTGACGACTTCGTGTGGGCCTTCCAAATTCTGGGTACCAATCTGATCGAAAACCCCAACTTCGACGGCAACATGGAACCATGGGTTCCGGCAGATGCTCCGCCGGCATCCTTCGCCTTTGACGCTGGAGACCTTGACGGCGCCGCAACCTCCGGTTCTGGCCTGATCACCGGGGTCTCCGGCGCCGATCTCATCGTTGGCCTCAGCCAATGTATCGACGTCAGCAGCATGGACATCGTGATGGGCTTGAGCGGACGAGTGCTGTTGACCAATAACTCGACGCCCGATCCCGCAGCCTACGGCATCGTCACCTTCTATGACGGCGCCGGCTGCAGTGGCGCCGAAATTGGTGAGCTGGGCACCGACCTTGTCGTCGGAGACACCGGCGGCGCATGGGCCGAAATCCCCTGGGCCACTTCGCCCAAGCCGGCGGGCGCCCTTTCGGCATGGGTCTCGTTTGCCGGAACCGGAGGCGCCGATCCCGGCGCGGACTTCGATGCCGCATTCGATAGCCTCATCTTCGGGGATGGTCCTACAATGATCTTCTCCGACGGCTTCGAAAGCGGCACCACATCGGCCTGGAGCGGCAGCTGACGGCCCGCTCCCGTTTTCAACTCGGCGGAGGGGCAACCCTCCGCCTTTTTTCTTTACCTTCGAACCTTGGTGAGAAGGCCGGGCTAGAGACCCGGCCGAAAACCCCTTGCGAAGCGAAAATCGTGAGGAGGTGCGAGATGTGCTTCCGGAAGGCCGCAGGCGTAGTCGTTCTATTTCAATGACTTACGGAAATATAGATTGCGCCTCATTCGCGATTTGCAGCCGTGAGGGGGTTTCCGGCCGGACCTCTAGTGTCGGCCGATTCCAAGGCGGGGCGCGGGAGGGCCGGGAGAGATGGGGACCCGCCATGCGCCGCGGCCATGGGTGAAGGCGAAGAGTACCGGGTTGCCGTCACCATCGTTTCCGAGACTGAGGGCTTCGGTGACTGCGCTTGCGAATCCGGTGTTCTCCACAGCCCAGCTTTCGCCGTTGTCGGTGGACGTGAAGACACCGAGATCGGTGCCGATGAAGATCCGTCCAATCAGCACCGGGTCGATCACGACCGAGTGCACCGGAATGTCGGGCAGGCTCAAGGCGCCGCTGCCGTCCCGTGATTCCCAGGTCCGGCCGAGGTCGGTGGAGCGATAGACGTGGGGGCCGCCGAATTCCGCCAAAGTGGCCCAAACGGTTTGGCCGTCGTGGGGGTCGAAGGCCAGCGAAGAGACATAGGCTTCCCTCGGTCTGGAGGACTGCCACGAGTCCGAGGACCCGGAGGAGAGAGCGTCGGTGGTGCGGTAGACGCGCCCGTCGGTGGTACCGGCGAGGACGATGTTGGAGTTTCCGGGTGCGACCGCGATGGCGCTCACCATGGCGCCGTTTGACAAGAAGGAGCTGGCGACCGTCCACAGACCTGCGCCGTTCGTGGTGCGCCACATCCGGCGGCCTCCCATCCACAGGGTCAGGTGATCGTTTGGATCCATGATGAACGGGGTGATAAAGAGGAAGTAATAGGGGGAGTCGGTGATGCCGTTGCGGGCGTCCGAGAAGGCGCCGCCCCCGTTTGTGGACTTATGAATGCGCGACCACTGGTACTCCACATAGATGGTGGAGATTCTGGTGGGGTCGATGGCCACATAGCCGCCGTCGCCTCCGAAGATGTGACGCCAGCCGTCCCTTCCGTTACTCTCGAAGGCGGTGATGGTGCCGTTGTCCTGGGTGCCGCCGAGGAAACGATCTCCTCCGGGGTAGGGGAGGCCGTGGTAGAACTGGGTGATTCCCAGATTGTGGTTGAGTGAGGTCCATTCCATCGTTGACAAATTCGGGGAGCAGATTCCGAGAACGCTTGTCGCCACCGAACCCCGGGCATCCAGGCTGCGGAACACGCCGCCGTCGGTGGCGCTGAAAATCGTTCGATTCGTCGCTCCGTCGTAGTCGGGATGGAAGACGATGGCGTGTTGATCGGCATGCACGAAGTCCCGGTTGCCGGCCTCAAGCCACCAGTAGGACCCGAGGCCCCAGTTGCGTCCCCCATCATCCGAGCGGAAGAGATCCACACCCCCTGCCCACACCTTCTCCGGATCCGCCGGATCCACGGCAATCGTGTTGCAGTACCAGCCCATGTGGATCCAAACGTTGAATGCGGGATAGTTGCATTCCTCGTAGGATGCAGCCATCGGGTTGGTCAGGAGCAGGGTGTTGAGCTTGTTGTCGTCGGTGTTGCGGACACGGGCCTCCCAGGTGTCCGGGGCGCCGCCTTCAACAGACCTGAATACGGCGTGGAGGCCCATGTCGAAGCTTCCGCCATGGGCGGCGGCAAGGGCATAGATGATGTCCTGGTTCGAGGGCGCGATGGTCAGGGTGGTGCGGCCCATTCCCGTCTCCGAAAGGGTCGCCTCCCACGTGGTATCGGTGGAAGCGTCCTGGGTGCGGTAGACCGTGCCCTGCTCAAGGGTGCCGCAGGAGGCGAAGAGCTGGTCGCCTTCGGCGTCCGTGCGCAAGGCCAGGTCCAGACAGCCGCCCTTGGCGTCCTCGACGTGAATCTGGCGCCAGGTCCCTCCACCGTCGTCGGACCGCCATACTCCGGTGCGGGTGGCTGCGTAGATCCGTTCGGAATCGTGCGTGCTGATGACGAGATCGTTGACCCACTGGAAATCGGCGCCCATGGTTGAGGGAAGCCGGGTCCAGCTTGTGCCGCCGTCGATGGTCTTGAAGATACCGTCCCCCCGCAGGGGCAGCCAGGTTCCGCGAACTTCTTCCCTAAAGTAGCCTTCGCCGGTGCCGACATAGAGAGTCAGGGGATCTGAGGGGTCCATCACCATCGAGTTCACGGCGATGTTGGCGAGGTTGTCGCTCACCGGCTCCCACCAATTGCCGTCGTTGGTGGTCTTCCAGACCCCGCCGGACACTCCGCCAAGGTACATGGTGTCTGGATCATCGGGCTGAATGACCAAGGTTCG
>JAIOSJ010000191.1 GCA_021107705.1 Thermoanaerobaculales bacterium
GCTTGTCGACCTCGTCGAGGAGGAAGACCGGGTTGAGTTTCCCCGCCTGTTTCATCCCCTGGATAACCCGCCCCGGCATCGCACCGACATAGGCGCGCCGGTGTCCACGAATGTCCGCCTCATCGCGGACCCCGCCGAGTGAGACTCGGACATACTCGCGGTCCATCGCACGTGCGATCGACTTTGCAACCGAGGTCTTGCCGACTCCAGGGGGACCGACGAAGAGCAAGATCGGATTTCGGTCCGACGCCGCATCATCATCTCTTTCGACAGCGACCTGTTCTTCACCTTCGCCCGTGGGAATGACGGGCGTCTCGGTCTGCTCCCCATCCCTGCGCAGGCGCATGATCTGAACGGCGAGAAACTCCAGAATGCGATCCTTGACGTCGCCCAGAGCATAGTGGTCTTCTTCGAGAATCTCTGCCGCCTTCTCCATGTCGAGGCGCTCGTCACTGCGCTCAACCCAGGGCAGTTCGCACACGGTCTCGAGATAGGTCCGGATGACCTGGGCTTCCATGCCCTCCGGGCCCATCCGTTCCAGCCTCGCAAATTCCCTGTCGATCTCCTTGCGGACAACTTCAGACAGTTCGAGTTCTGCCAACTGTTCTTTCAGTTCACCAAGGTCGTCACGGGCGGTGTCCTCGCCCAGCTCATGCTGAATCGCCTTCATCTGTTGGCGGAGGAACATCTCACGATGGCGATCACCCACCTCCTCCTGGACCTGTGATTTGATCTCTTCCTGAACTTCGAGCACGGAAATCTGTTTCTGAATGTGGATTAGAACCTTGTGCAGACGCTCCTCGATCGAAAGGGTCTCGAGCAGGGCCTGAGCCTCGGAACACTTGAGTTCCAAATGACCGGCAACGAGGTCGGCAAAACTCCCGGGATCGGTCGTGTCGGCCAGAAATTGTTCGATCGCCTCTTTCGGTAGGCCGGCACGGCGGCCAAGGTCGGAGGCGCGCTCGCGGGTCTCCCGGTGAAGACCGGCAAAGGAGGCGGCCTGAGGGTCGAGAGGAGAACTCTCCTCGACGTCCTGAATCGTTGCCTGAAGGTAACCCTCGACCTTGCCATATTTTACGACTGAACATCTGCGCTCCCCCGTGAGCAGAAGCCGCATTCCTGACGGGCCACGCTGCACCGGGCCGATCATCGCCAGGGTCCCCATTTTGTGAAGCAATTCCGGTGTCGCCTCATCCGCGTTCTCGCGCTGCGCGACTACGAAGATGGCCTTCGGTTCGCTCTTGAGAGCCGCCTCAATCGCCCGCAGAGTCCCCGGACGCCCGGCAGCGATCGGCGAGGTGACACCGGGGAACAAAACGGCCTCCCGGAGCGGAATGATTGGGATTGTTTGTGTCTCAGTCATAGGGACTCCTCAATGCTGGAACGAAAACCTGAGCGAAGCTCACTCAGGTCTCCTCAAAGCTTAACACAAAGGAAGACGTGGGGATTCCCGGCTGCGGTATTCTACCCGGATGATGCATGTACTCAAACACTCGGTCCTCGTAGCTTTCTTTATCGTCCTCAGTACGCTACCGGCAACTGCCAACGAGGCAGTCCAGATAGTCCGCGGGCCTGTTCTCGGGAGCCCAACACCTCATTCGGTGGAGATCTGGGTCCAAGGATCGGTGCCGGTCGAAGTGCGGATTCGTGCCGTGCAGCAGGATGGCGGCGTGATTCCGGTGGTTTCGGACTGGAAGGAACTGAACCCCAAACATCGGCTCATCGCGAAGTTCGGGCTTGATGGCCTGACGCCTGATACTCGATACGACTATCTGATTGAGAGCCGACGGCGGACAATCTGGGAAAAGGACGACGCTTCGTTCAAGACCCCACCGGAACCAGATGAACCGACCCGGGTGACGATCGCAGCCGGGAGCGGCGCCAACCACTGGCGTCGGCCGAACCCCAAGGTCTGGTCGACTATCGCCAAAGCCGATCCGGACCTGTTCGTCGCCTTGGGTGACACTCCTTATGCGGACGGCCTGCTCTGGGAGAACAACGATATTTGGAAGGCAGCGAGATCCGCCTTTCATAAGGAATCGAACGAGGAAAACAGGCATATTCTGCGCATGGTCGAGGTGCTGTATCGCGCCCGTGCCCGTGAGGCCATGGCCCTGTCGTATGAGTACTTCCGTGAGCTGTACGGATTCGGCAAAATGGCCAGAAAGTGCTTCTGGATCGCCACATGGGACGATCACGATGGCGGCATGGACAATGGCGACCGAGACAACCCGGTCCTCCAGGAGGCATTGCACATTTTCAAGCTCTTCACACCCAATCCCTCCTTCGGCCTGGCAGACGCCCAAGGGGCCTTTTGGATCCAACGCTGGGGTGACATTGACCTGATCATGCTGGACGACCAGAGCTGGCGAACCCCGACCGCGAGTGCCGTCAAACACCCAGAATCGGCCACTTTACTCGGTGACATCCAATTCGACTGGCTTGTTGATCAGCTGCGAAAGTCCGATGCCGTCTTCAAGATCATCGCCTGCGGTTCTCCCTTCAACAACGACTCGCGAAAGGAAGATTCGTGGGTGACCTACCATGATGAGCGCAACCGACTCATGGATGCTCTTGCCGAGCACAAGGTGGACGGCGTTCTCCTACTGAGTGGCGATGTGCATCGCAGCGAGTTTTTCAGCCTGCCCTGGTTGCAAGATCGAGGCGGTTACCCTTTGTATGAGATGGTGGCAAGCCCTCTGTTCAACAAGGGCCGACACTGTGGGCCGGCTGTTCCACACCGGGAATTCTGCGCGGGCTCGACGGGAGGGGAATTATTGGAGTTGTTCACCTGGATCGAGATGGATACAACGGCAAAGGATCCAACTGTCTCACTGCAGGTCAGAGACGTCGAAGGAGAAGTCCTGCTGGATCGACGTCTCCATGCCTCCGAACTCAAGTGGAAGACGACGTACGCACGGACGAGTCTTCCGGAACACCTCGAATGAGAGGGCAAGTTAACCCCCGGGGAATGGGCGGCGGCTTCGGCTTTTCGTCGGCGCCAACGCCACCCGATGTTGTGGCCCTGGTTGCAGCCGTGTTCCTGACTTTTGTGTTCCAGTTCTTTCAGATCACCGCCCTGCTCGTGGCCGCCCTTCGGCTCGGGCCCGGCCTCTATCGCGGCGCCCTGTGGCAGGTCGTGACCTATGCCTTCATGGGGTTTGGACCGGCTTCCCTTTGGTTCCTACTCTCCCTTCTGATCCTGTTCTGGTTTGGGCGAGATGTATTCTCTCACCTCGGCCGGCGTCGTTTCTGGCGGTTGCTTCTCACGATCACAACCGCGGCCGGAGTCATCGCAGGCATGGTTCGCGGTCTGGGACTGATCACGGGCCAGGCCTCACCAAATGCCTTTTTCCTCATGCAAGGGCAGTACATGCTGCTCACGATCATGGTGGCCGCCTTCGCGACCCTCTATGGGCGTGCGACGATTCTGTTGTTCTTCGTCTTGCCTGTTCAGGCCCGATGGTTTCTTCCGCTCGAGATCGTGTTCGCTTTCATGGGCTATCTCAACACCAAAGACTTCGCCGGGTTCATCGGCCTGTGTGCCGCAGTCGGCCTGACATGGGCCCTGCTGAACCCGGGTGGACCGAGGCGTTCACTGAAGGACTCGTGGCTTCGTCTGCGGCGGCTGATCATTGAGCAAAGACTCGCCAGGATGCGGCGAAAGCGAAAGTTCGACGTCATCGACGGAGATGGCGACTGGTTGCACTAACCCTTCGATTCTGCTTCGACCTTAGAAACAGTTCGAGAGTCAGTCGCTAATAAGGTACACTCAGCCTTCACAAGGAGGAAAGCATGTCGGAAGAACCCCGTATCATCGACATCGACTTCAAGAATCGGCCGCCCCTCAAGGTCCTGATCCTATTGCCGTTGGTAATTCTGGGTCTGGTCTTGATGGGGAATATCTTCTACACGATCGAACCGGAGGAAGCCGGTGTCATCCTGCGTTTCGGTTCCTACAATCGAATCACCCAGCCCGGACTCCACTTCAAGATGCCCTACCCGATCGAGCAGCTGGCCAAGGTGCCGATCCAACGGCAGCTGAAACAGGAGTTCGGCTTCCGTACTGCTGAAGCCGGCATCAAGACCCGCTATTCGTCGGCGAGCTTCGACTCCGAGAGTCTGATGCTCACCGGCGACCTGAATGTGGCGGTGGTGGAGTGGATCGCCCAGTACCGGGTGACTGACCCGTACCTCTATCTATTCAAGGTGCGAAATCGTGAGAAGACCTTCCATGACATGACCGAGGCCGTCATGCGCGCCGTCGTCGGTGACCGAAGTGTAGACGAAGTCATCACGATCGGCCGACAGGAAATCGAAGACCAGGTCCGCACCCACCTGCAGGAACTCTGCAATCAGTACGAGATCGGCATCACTGTCGATCAGGTGGTTCTCCAGGATGTGAATCCACCGGACCAGGTGAAACCATCCTTCAACGAGGTCAACCAGGCTGAACAGGAGAGAGAAAGGGCGATCAACGACGCCCGTGCCGAGTACAACAGGGTGATTCCCCAGGCACGAGGTGAGGCCCTCCGCACCGTTGAACAGGCCGAAGGCTACGCCATGAACCGCGTCAACCGAGCCAAGGGTGATGCCTCGCTCTTCGACGACGTGTTGGCAGCCTACAGACGGGCGCCCGAGGTCACTCGGCGCCGGCTCTACCTTGAAACGATGGAACAGATTTTCCCGAAGGCTGGGAAGAAATTGATTCTCGACAGCGACCTCGAGGGGGTTCTTCCTCTGCTGTCGCTCGCCAAGGAGGTGAAGCAATGAAACAGACCGCGTTGATCGTCATTGCTGTGGTCATTTTCCTGGTAATTATCACTGCCGGAGGCGCGTTCTTCATCGTCGACGAGACCGAACAGGCCATCATCACCCAGTTCGGAAAGCCGGTAGGCGAATCCATCTCGACCCCCGGCATCAAAATGAAAATACCCTTCTTTCAGAAGGCCAACTACTTTGACAGAAGATTTCTCGAGTGGGACGGAGAGCCCAACGAAGTACCCACTTCGGACAAACGTTTTCTCTACGTCGATACCTATGCTCGATGGCAGATCACCGACCCCCTGCTCTTTTTCCAACGTCTGCGCGACGAGTACGGCGCTCAGTCCCGGCTGGATGACATCCTCGACGGCGAGACCCGCAACACCATTGCCAAACACAAGCTCATAGAGGCGGTCCGTTCCACCAACCGTGAATTCGTTCTTTCGTCGGACGTTGTTCAGAAAGAAGATGCCAAAGAAATCGAATTCGGCAGAGGAGTTCTCGAACAAGAGGTGCTGCTCAACGCTTCGGCAAGGGTGAAAGACCTCGGCATCGAGATTCTGGACTTCCGCTTCAAGCGAACCAACTATGCCGATGTGGATCGACCGAAGGTCTACGAAAGAATGATTTCGGAGCGCAAGAGAATTGCAGCCAAGTACCGTTCCGAAGGCGCCGGAGAATCGGCACGAATCATGGGAAGCAGGGAGAGGGAGCTTCAGTCCATCACCTCGGAGGCGTACCGGAAGGCCCAGGAGATCCGCGGCAGGGCCGATGCCGAAGCGGCGGATATTTACGCCAAGGCGTATAACAAGGACGCCGATTTCTACCGCTTCCTCAAGACCATGGAGGTCTATCGCCAGACGATTGACGGAGAAACCATCCTGCTGCTGGGCTCGGACGGCGAGTTCCTGCGCTATCTGGAGCGGATGAAGTAGGTCCGTCGATTCAGTCCTTTGAACGACAGAGATCAAAAGGGGCGGGGGTGAACCCCGCCCCTACTTTTTAGGAAAGCTTCTCGACGACCTTTTTGAGGTCTTGCCAGACCAGCTTTTTCCCGTCCTGGTTGCGCAACAGGTAGGCCGGGTGGTAGGTCGGCATGAGTGGGAGACCACGGTAAGTGGTCCATCGCCCCCGCAGAGCGCCCATCGGTTTCTCTGTTCCCGTCAGGCGGCGGGCCGCAACCCGTCCGAGAGCAACGATCACCTCGGGCTTGATCAACTCGATCTGTCGTTCCAAAAAGGGCGCACAGGCGGCCATTTCCTCGACCTCCGGGTCACGGTTGCGCGGCGGCCGGCACTTGACGACGTTGGCGATGTAGACCTGGGACCGGTCTAACCCGAGGGCAAAGATCATCCCGTCGAGGATGCGTCCCCCCTGGCCTACAAAGGGTCGACCGGTCTTATCCTCTTCAGCGCCGGGGCCCTCACCGATGAACATCAATCGAGCCTGCGCACCGCCCTCGCCAAAAACGATCTTCCGACGCTTGGCGGCAAGGTCACACAGGCTACAGCCGGCGACCAATCTCGAGAGTTCTTCCAGGGTTGCCGGAGGGGTCGTCGTACCCACATCTCCAAGATCCGGGAGATCCGGTGGATCGCTCCAACCGAGATCCCTGCAGTAGCGGAGGAGTTCAGTCCTCCTCATCCACCTTTTCGCCGGAATCCTCGTCGGTGTCAGGCTTTTCCGCCACGACTTCCTCTTCGACGGTCTCACCGGCCTCATCCGCCCCATCCGCCCCATCCGGCGTGGGAACGCCGATCATGCCGAGAAGGCGCTGCAGTCGATCCAATTCCTCGTCCTTATCCCCCCTTGGGATCTCGGCCGTGACCGGCACCTTGGTTGACGTCGGCAGTACATCAGGAACTGCCTGGTCACCATCCCCAGTCTCGGAGGCTTCACCGGCCATTTCAGCGCGGAATTGTTCGGCCATCTCCTGTCGTTTTGCGTCCAGCTCTTCCTGCGTTAGGGTCCTCCAAGCAACGGCGCCGGCATCGACGTCGTCACGAGCTTGGAGAGTCAATTTGACGGCTCGGCTGTCGGTGCGCGTCCGAGCGCCATTAATCAATTGCTCGGCGCGTTGCGAGATGACCTCAATGTAGCGAAAAATGGAGTCGAATTCCTCGGGAAACTGTGTCATGCGGAAAATTCCTCTTCGAGATTGCGCTTGAACCCCTCGCGGATCAAATCCAGACGGGGCTTCATACGTTCGGATCGGTGGTGCTCGGCCAAACAAATACCCGTCAGGGCATCTGCCGCCTCCTCCAGACGGTCGTTGATAATAGCATAATCAAATTCACCGGCGACCCCGAATTCACGTTGCGCCCACTGAAGACGTCTCTGAATCGCCTTCGGCGAATCCTGGCGCCTCTGGACCAACCGTTCCTTGAGCACACCGTAGGACGGCGGATAGATAAAGATCTTCACGACCGCAGGGACCAGGGTCTTGACCTGATTGGCGCCCTGCACCTCGATGTCGAGGAAAACATCAATCCCTCGGCTAAGACGATTTTCCACCTCTTCGCGGGATGTACCGTAGAGGTTTCCTGCATACTCCGCCCACTCCAGAAACTGAGCCTTTACCTCCATTGACTCAAATTCTTCCCGACTCACAAAGTGATAATCCACACCATCGTTTTCGGCCGGTCTGGCCGGCCTCGTGGTGTGTGAGATCGAGAAATGACTTTGGATGTCAAAGGCGGCCAGACGCTTCATGGCCTCCTTGATCAGCGTCGTCTTGCCGCCGCCCGAGGGCGAGGAAACGATAAACAGGAGGCCACGTGAATCTGTCATGAGACGTCATCCTAGCATTACAGGCTCGCTCGTTCCTTGGAAGGTCCAGCGGCAATCTTCCTCCAGACTCCCGAAGACCGGAGCCGAATGGACCCGCGCCGGCGGGAAGCTGGTTTTCTGCACCGGCTTTCGGGAGCGCAATCGTATCCGCGGTACCATGTCGTTGCTATGTTTGCCTCGGTCGCCATTCCCCGCAGCGCCCCGGAATCACTCCTCTACCGAGTGCCTCCGGAGCTTGGTGCTGCCGTCAAACCCGGCATTCGCGTGCGCGTTCCGTTGCGCAGGAAACAGGTGACCGGGGTCGTCATCGAGGTCACGGAAACGACGGAACTCGATCGGGCGGTCATCCGTTCCATGACGGAGGTGTTGGACACCGATCCCCTTCTTCCGGCCCACATCTTCGACCTGGCAGACTTTATCTCCTCCTACTATCGCTGCCCTCTCGGCACGACTCTTGCCGCCATGCTGCCGGCCGGACTTCTGAGATCCGATGCGGAACACGTCGAACCGACACCGCTGGGCGCCGCCACGGATCGACAGATTTTGCCCGATCTCCAGGCCACCATCCTGGGTCTCTTGCTCGAAAAAGGTCGCATGGCGGTCGCTGGACTCTTGGCCCGTTCGGGCGCCGCTTCCCGCTCGGCCCTCGAAAGTCTCGAAAATGCCGGCCTGGTTCACGTTCGCCGAACTCGCCGAGACCGGCCGCCGAAAAGCGAAGTCGGCGCGGTCTCTCTCGCGTCGGGAGATCTGGAGGTCCACTTCGAAGCATGTTCTCGGGCTCCACGCCAACGAGAGGTGATCCAGTGGCTGGCGGACAACGGTTCCCCTGCCCTTGAGTCCACCCTCTGTGGCGAGATCGGCTGCACCCAGGCGATCATCAGGACTCTCGAGAAAAAAGGAATCGTCCACCGATTCCGACAGGCTGCGGAACGGAGGCCTCGCTGGTCCCTCGGCGGAAAAGATCACCGCCACGATCTCACCGATGAGCAAAGGATTGCGGTCGATGCCGTCAAGAATGCACTCGATGACGGCAAATATGCACCTATCCTGCTGGAAGGCATCACGGGTTCAGGCAAGACCGAGGTCTATCTCCGCTGTCTGGAGCACGCCCTGGCCTTGGGCCGCCAAGGTCTCGTCCTGGTACCCGAGATCGGCTTGACTCCCGCCACGGTGGGCGCAGTCGAACGCCGCTTCGGGACGGCGGTTGCGGTCCTCCATTCGGCTCAGTCGGACGGTGAACGCTGGAAAGAGTGGCTCGCAATCCGCTCGGGCAGGGCCGACATCGTGGTCGGACCGAGGTCCTCACTCTTCGCCCCGATCGACCGCCCCGGCCTGATCGTCGTCGATGAGGAACACGACGGCGCCTACAAGCAACAGGATTCTCCCCGTTATAACGCCAGGGACCTGGCTCTCGTCCTCGGCAAGAATCTGGGCATTCCGGTTCTCCTGTGCTCCGCCACTCCTTCGACCGAGGCCGCACATCTGGAAAATCGCGGACTCGCCCGCCGCATTCGCCTCACGAGCCGGACCGGCGGCGCGAGCCTGCCTGAGGTGGAACTGGTTGATCTCAGACAGGAAAAGCCCGAACCGGGAGAACACGGGCGAACCATATTTTCAAACCGTCTTCGCGCGGCGATGACAGAGACCCTGGAGGCCGGTCATCAGGTCATTCTGTTGATGCAGCGACGAGGCTGGGCGCCGGTTCTGCTGTGTCGAGACTGCGGCCACACACTTGAATGCCCCTCGTGCTCGGTTGCCATGGTCGTGCATCGCCGGCGTGGTGATCTGGAATGCCACTACTGTTCTCACCGAAGACCCTACCCAAAGGAATGCACCTCCTGTGGAGGGGTTCTCCTCGATCCCATCGGCGCCGGAACCGAAAAGGTCGCCTATCACCTCAAGCGGTACTTCCCAGATATCTCGACGGCCATTCTTGACCGCGACACGGTCCGCCGCCGATCCGGCCTTGAGGACACCCTCGGGGCCTTCGCCTCCGGAAGGGTCAAGGTCCTGGTCGGCACCCAAATGGTCGCCAAGGGTCACCATTTCCCCAACGTCACCTTGACCGGCGTCATCTCAGCCGATTCCCTGCTGAGTCTTCCGGACTTCCGAGCCGGAGAGCGCACCTTTCAGCTTCTCACCCAACTTGCCGGCCGAGCCGGTCGCGGCTCCGACCCGGGCCGGGTTGTCGTCCAGACCTACCACCCGGAGCACCCCGCGGTTCTGCACGCGGCCAATCACGACGTTTCTGCCTTTATTGCAGAGGAACTCCGATTCCGCAGGGCTTTCGGCTATCCACCAGTGAATCGAGCCGCCCTGGTCCGTTTCGAATCACCCTCCGCAGAGGACGCACGCCAAGCCGCCGAAAGGGCGTGGCGGCGTGTGAATCCTGCCCCAGAGGGAGTCCGCGTTCGCGGCCCCGCCCCCTCCCCGATCGAGCGCCTGCGGGATCGGTGGCGCTGGCAGATTCTGCTGACCTGTCCCGACCGCCCCCCGCTGCGTCAAGCTCTGCACCAAATCGAGCAAGACGTAATGACCTCAAATGTCAACAGGGTCATAGACGTGGACCCGTTGTCTACGCTGTGACGACTGGGCTCGACGTTGCATCGTTACAGATAGCCTCATTCCAGATCCACCTCCAGCTCAAAGGTGTTGCCCTGGCCTTCCGCCCAGCGGGACAACTGGGCCGTGTTGCAGCGGGAGCCTCCGACGTAGGCGGTTGGGCCATATGCGTAGAGCCGTGCTTCGAGCCAGATGTCGTTTTCTCCCATGAACATGGCGGGAATGTCACCGCTCCATCCTCCGGTGTTGTACCCCCCGTACGCCGGCGGTCCGACCTCGGACAGGAGCTGCCAGTTGACGCCGTCGGTGGATCCGTAAAGGTAGTTGTGACCCTGACTGTAGGACCAGTGGAATGTCGTAAATTTCACCAGCAGCCGCCCGCTCGCCACGGAATGGTCGAATGGGAAGTGGAAGGTGATCACACCGGGATCGGTCTCGGCCAGGGTCTCCGCACCCACCGTCGGGCGCCAATACCACGTCGTCTCCCCTTCGTCGGCGATTTCCGCATTGCTCGTCGAGGTCACGTAGTTCAAACCATCGGCACTTGCCGGATTGCCGAAGGCGTGGCTGAAGGTCTCCGGAGACGAGCCGCCGGTATCGTGGGAGAGACCACCGTCACAGTCCGGGCTGAAGGTAATGGTGATTTCCTGTCCCTTGACAATGACGGTCAGAGTGCCGGAGATTGGATATTCCAAACAGATCGCGGTGTCGATCCCGATGGCGCCGTAGATCGAGTCCAAGCTCTTCAATCCACCGAGGGAAGCAACATTCACCTCACCAACGACGGTGCCATCGTTGCGCTCGGTCAGATCGAAAGTCCACTCGGAGGAGCCGGCCATCCCCGACTCCCCATCGACCATGTAACCGTCGTAGGTGATGGTCATGGCGCCGTTGATACCGCCGCTGTTGATCGTCAGACCCGACCCGTCGATGTGGATGACGCCGGAACGAACACTACCGTCCGACCCTAGCCAGCCTCCCCCATAGTCGATGATCATTCCGGTCGCCGTCCGGGACCGCACATCACCCTGCGCCGCAACCAGCACATCAAAGACGCCGTCCACTCCCAGGACCTGGATATTGTCGACAAAATACTCGATATCGGTCTGGCCGATAACGCTCATCATTCCTTCGACCTCGTCGAGAACCGCCGCGACGCTCTCGGGGAGTATCGCCGGGCCGCTGATCCCCACCGGATCGCCGGTGGAGTTGTCCACCACCGATGCCAGGGCGAAGAGCTTCCCGCCCTCGGTCGTGGTTCGAACCACGGCGTACCCGTCAACCACATTCCCCCCGGTGACATCGGCGAAAACGCCGTTCAGCTGCCGGTACTCATACGGCGCGAGAGAGCGGTCCACCGTCCCCAGGAGGGTTCCGTTCGCACGATACAGTTTGATTTCCACATCAATCCGACCGGCGCCGGCGTTGACCAGCACCAGGTTGGTACGGAAGCCGCTCGAGTCATCTGTCGAGTGTGACAGCTGAATGAGCCGGCTCTGCTCGCCGAAGGCGACGGCCTTGTCGGCGGTTACGCCGGGGATGTACTGGCCGAAGGTCGCTCCCTCTGGAAGAAGCAGGTCGTTGCCCGGACCGAGCAGATTATAAGTTCGGCTGGTGACCAGGACCCGGCCGGAAGTTGGCGTGATCCGCAGGGCGGCCGCCCCTTCAAACGAAAAGACGGAATCGAGGACATCCTCGAAACGCGCACTCCTGCCGGCGCCCAGGGTGAAGGCTTCGCTCCTGGGGTTGCTGTTGTTCACCCCGTGCTCCAGCAGCTCGATGGTGTAGGCAGCGGTCTGGTCGCTGTAACAGTGCACCTCGAGATCGGTTCGCCAGTTGGTTCCGGCGGCGCCCGGAACGTGGGCGCTGGCCGCCACGTAGATCGGATCTCCCACCCCGGCAGGAACATCCTTGGGAAGCCGGACCGCGGAGACGGCCACGGGGTCACCCGTGAGGTTGTCCACAACCGATGCGTAGGCAAAGAAGGCCCCGCCCACGGTGGTGGTCTGGACAACGGCGTAGCCGTCATCGACATCACCGCCTGTCACCGACGCGAAAATCCGGTTGAGCTGCAGATAGCCCAGGGGCGGAAGATCGACCGGAACGCTGCCCAACAGCTCCCCGTTAGCCCGGTAGAGCTTGATCTCGACGTGACACTCATCTTCAGCGACATTGACCACACCCAAATTGGTGCGAAAACCACTTCCCGAAGACCTGTTGTGGGAGAGTTGGATCAGGCGACCCTGCTCACC
>JAIOSJ010000037.1 GCA_021107705.1 Thermoanaerobaculales bacterium
CGGCGACGTTGTCGTCCATCTTCGATTCGAGGATCTGCATGTCGATGGTTCCATCCGGTCCCGATGGAATTTCAACCGCGCGAAAACCGGCGAAGGCGGCGGTTGCCGGGTTGGTTCCGTGGGCCGAATCGGGGACGAGAACGACGTCCCGGTCTTCGCCGCGGGCCTTGAGGGCCTTGCGTATCATCAGCATGCCGGCAAGTTCACCGTGAGCGCCGGCCGCGGGTTGCAGGGTGACCCCGGCCATGCCGGTGACCTTTTTGAGGGTCTCTTCCGCCTCCCACATGAGACGCAGGACGCCCTGGACCTGGTCGTCGGGCTGGAGGGGGTGAGCGGCGGCAAAGCCGGGGTACCGGGCCGTTTGTTCGTTGATACGCGGGTTGTACTTCATGGTGCAGGAACCGAGGGGGTAGAGGCCCTCGTCGACTGCATAGTTGAGCTGACTGAGACGATGAAAATGGGTCACGACATCCATTTCACCGATGTCGGGCCACAGTTTTTCCTCACCCAAGAGCATGTCTTGTGGGAAGACGGATGTCGGGTCTTTCGGCTGAATGTCGCTCTTCGGAAGCAGGATGCCTTGGCGGCGATTGCCGTTCGGGTTGCGTTCGAAGAAGAGGGGCTCGTCGCGAAGGGCTCGGTATTTCATGAAATTCTCCCGAGGGCGTCCACGAAGAGATCGAGGTCTTCACTGGTGTTCATTTCGGTTACGGCCACGAGCAGGCCGTCAGGCCACGAACCCTCCCAACGGGAAGTCGGCACTCCGGCCAATATCCCTGCCTCGGCCATTTTCTGGGCGGCTTCGTCGCCGCCCATGGGTCCGAGCAGAAGAAACTCGTTGAAAAACGGGCTTTGAGGGTAGGCGAGTCGCCAAGGGAGGCCGGAGGCATAAATGCGTCGTGCCAATTCATGGGCGCGAGACAGATTATCCTCGGCGAGCAGACCCAGACCCGTGCCGCCGATGGCTTCCAGCCAGACGGTGGCGGCGAGAGCCATGAGGCCCTGGTTGGTGCAGATGTTGGAGGTGGCCTTCGCCCGCCGGATGTGCTGTTCACGGGTTGAGAGGGTGAGGCAGAAGGCGCGATTGCCGTCGCTGTCAACGGTCTCGCCGCAGAGGCGCCCCGGCATCTGACGGATATTTTTTTGACTGCATGTGAAAAAGCCGAGGTGGGGGCCACCGTAGCCGGAGGCGATTCCGAAAGTCTGCGCTTCACCGCACACGACGTCAAACTCGAAATGCCCGCCTGCTCGGAGCAGGCCCATCGACAGGGCTTCGGCCACGACGTGAACTGCGAGCGCTCCGGCGTCATGGGCCGTTCTGCCGGCCTCTTCGATGCCCTCGACCACTCCGAGAAAATTGGGTGACTGGATCGCAACACAGCAGGCATCTTCCGCCGCTGCCTTCAGAGCGGAGGGATCGACTCGACCATCAGGACCGGCCGGTACAGTCACGATTTCAAGGCCGGTCGGCTCGGCATAGGCGTTCAGGACCGACCGGTAGACCGGGTTCACCGTTTCGGCGACGACGATGCGATTTCGTTTGCCGCGAAGAACTCGATAGGCGAAGAGGGCGGCCTCCACCAGAGCTGTTGCCCCGTCATAAAGGGAGGCGTTGGAGACCTCCATCCCGGTGAGGCGGGTCATCAGGGTCTGAAACTCAAAGAGAGCCTGCAGGGTGCCCTGAGAGATTTCGGGTTGGTAGGGCGTGTAGGAAGTGTAGAACTCGGCCCGCGAGAGGACGGCATCGACCACCGAGGGTTGCATGTGGCGGTACACGCCGGCACCCAGGAAGGTCGGCCGGTCGGCGCCGGTCGTATTGGCGTTCGCCAGGCCGGAGAAATACTTTCTGAGCGTCTCCTCGTCCTGGGCTTGGGGGAGATCGAGGCCGTCGACACGGATCTCCTTCGGTAGGCGTTCAAAGAGGTCGCCGACCCCGTCGATGCCCAACTCCTTGGTGATCCGCAGGCGGTCTTCCTGTCCGGCGCCGATCCAGGGGTGCATCAGTTTTTCTCCTCCTCAAGGAGCGCCGCGTAGGCGGTCGCATCCATGGTGTTCGACCCTTCGATGGAACCCTTGATTCTCACCAGCCAGCCATCGTTGAATGGCGATTGATTGACCAGATCGGGTTCATCTTCAAGACGTTCATTCCCCTCCAGAACTTCGCCTGAGACGGGGGCCAACACCTCTGACACGGCCTTCACCGACTCGAGGGTGCCCATCTCGGTCCCGGCTTCGACGCTATCTCCAACCTCCGGAAGTTCGACGAAGACGATCTCGCCAAGCTGGTCCTGAGCGTAGTTGGTGATGCCGACCACCACAGACTCTCCTTCGACTCGAACCCACTCGTGGCTCTTTGTGTACCTTAGATTTTCGGGAATGGACATGATGACCTCCTTGATTGCCTGGCCGTCTGAGACCGCCGGCTTCTCTTCAAACAGCCTTTTTCTTCCGTGAATAAAAGGGCAAGTCAACGATACGGGCACGAGCGGTCTTGGCCCGGATGTGGACAAAGAACTCTGTGCCGATCTCGCTCTTGTCGGTGGGCATGTAGGCCATCCCAAGGGCCCTGCCGAATGTCGGTGATTGGGTCCCGGAAGTGACAACCCCCGAAAGTTCTTCGCTGTTCTCTCCCAACGAGATCTCGTAGCCGTGACGGGCGATGCCCCGATCGACCATTTCGAAACCGACAAGCTTGCGCTCAAGGCCGTTTTCGGTCTGAGCTTCAAGCACGTCACGTCCGATGAAATCCCCTTTTGCGAGCTTGACGATCCAACCGAGTCCGGCTTCCAGGGGCGTCGTCGTTTCATCGATTTCGTTTCCGTACAGACACATACCGGCTTCGAAACGAAGAGTATCTCGAGCTCCGAGTCCCGCCGGCACCAGGCCCTTTGGTTTGCCTTCCGCAAGGAGTGCACGCCACAGGGATGGTGCCTTTTCCGGCTCAAGGTAGAGTTCAAATCCGTTTTCGCCCGTGTATCCGGTGCGCGCAATCAGGGTACGAGAACCCGCCACCTCATCCCAGACAAAGCGGTAATATTTGATTTCTCCGAGGTTGGTTTTGGTCAGAGCCTGGAGGATCTCCTCCGCTGCGGGACCCTGGACGGCAATCTGAGCCCAATCATCCGAGCGGTCCGAAACCGTGACCCCGTCGAAGTTCTCGGCCAGGCCCTGAAGATACTCGACGTCCTTGGATCGATTCGCGGCGTTGACCACGAGGAGGAACTCGTCCTCGGCCATCCGGTGAACCAACATATCGTCGACGAAGGTACCTTCCGGATACATCAGGCCTGTGTATTGCGCTCTGCCCACAGTCAATTTTGAATGGTCGTTGCAGGAAATATTTTGAACAAAATCCAGGGCGCCGGGGCCATTGACGAAAACCTCTCCCATGTGTGAGACGTCGAACAGGCCGGCCCGGGTTCGGACGGCCTCGTGCTCTTCACCGAGGGATGTGTACTGCACCGGAAGTTCATACCCGGCAAAATGGACCATGCGCCCGCCGGCCGCGACGTGCTCGTCGTAAAGCGATGTTCTCTTAGGAGTTTCGGACTCAGCCATGAGGCACCCTCCGTTTCATTTGTTGAGCGGCCGATTTGGGGCCGCCGTCACTGAGATCGGAAGGTCGATCGTCTTGACGCCGAGGAGGTATTTCTGAAGCTCCGGAGCGTCTCATGATGGACCCACCCGTCAAGGGCGGCAGATTACCACCAGCCGGCGTGGGATGCCAGTCCGCCGCCGAAGATAGGTGGTGCGCGCAGCGCATTTATTAGGAGGGTGTGTCGGATTGGCCCCACCATTACCGTTCGGCTATGTTAATGCCGCAAAGGGCCAATGTGGCACACCCTCCTAGATGTTGGAAAGCATGCGGTGAGCCTGCAGGAGGTCTTCTGAGGGGGAAGCAACTTGCGAGAGAAGGTATGCACTTTTTTCACTGACTCCGACCAGATTCTGTGTTCGGATGAGGTCCAAAAGCTGCTCAAGGGCCTGTCTTCCGGTCTCGTCGAGAGATGAGCGGCCGAGTTCGCGCTCCACTACGATTCGAACAAGGGAAAGGGTCTCGTCGGTTTTTCGTTGATCTTCTGCAGGGGTTTCATCCTCACCGTCGGGCGCGATGAAGGGTTCCTCATCCGGGGTTGGAGGCGCGGCGGGTTCTGTGGGTCCGTCCCCGATCTTTGGAGGCTCCTGATCCTTGCCCGGTGTCAGTGTGTCCGGAAGCTCCTGGAGCTGCCGACTGAATCTCCCGAGCGTGAGGTAGAGTTCTTTCTCGGACGAGAAATTACCGACCAAGCGGGCCGCTCGGTCCAGTTCGAGGCTCTCTGATTCCTGAAGCATGATATTGGCGCGAGCCCCTTTTTCGAGGATGATCTTTTCGGCTCTGACACGCCATGCCGTGAGTTCCCCGGCGACGTAGCAGGTGTCGGCGGCCTGGAGGGAAATCACTTCCACCTTCACATCGGGGTCGATTCGCACCGATCCGTTTCCGCTCTCGATGATGCAGTACTTCGCCGAATTCTGAATCACGAGATTTCCCGGGGTCTTGATGGAAAGCTGGTTCTGTTCGTTAACCCCGATCTCGGTGCCGTCGGGGATGATCATCGTCGGAAAATTCTTTGTTTCTTCCATAGTACACCTCAGTGTAGAGCAATCCTTGAGGGAAGGGGGTCGAAATCCGGTCTTGGCGCATAACGAGCTGCGATGAGAACGGCTTCGTGCCCCGTCCATTGGTAATCCAGGATGTAGATTCTCGGATCCACGGGGACCGGCTGATCCTCGTCCTCGCGAATCACGCGGATTTCATAGTGGAGGTGAGGTGATGTGGACCAACCGGAGTTGCCCACGGTGCCGATCACGTCTCCCCGGCTCACCGTTCGTCCTCTGCGGACGGAAATATCTTGGAGGTGGGCGAAAATCGTCAGGTATCGCTCACCATGACGGAGGACCACGACATTTCCATACCTCCACCACCGAATGTTGCGTCGAAGAGGGAACCTTCCGGCGAATACGACTCGGGCTTCTCCAGGGGCAAAAACATCGGTGCCTTCTCGTGCGGCGAGGTCCAGACCGGTGTGAAAATCCCTGGTATTGGTAAAGGGAGAAATCCGTTCGCCGAAAGGCGAAGTCAGGACAAAAGAGCCGATCTGCAGGGGACAGATTGACGGGACCGTTTGAATCAGTTGCTGGTGCTCTTGTGAAAAACCGATCATCTCATCGGCAAGGGCCAACAATGCCTGGCTTTCGGTGGCGAGTTCGGAACCGGCGAGGAGGGCGGTTGCCACTCGGGGCGATGTCGCTTCGAGGGAAGGTTTGACTGGAGTTCCTCCGAGGCCCACATCTTCTTGAGTATTCCCGAGCACCAGGGAGATTTGATTTTGGCGGGTTCGGGCGGAGGCAATCTGGCTCTTGAGAAACTCAAGAGATCTCTCTCTATTGTCAAGGACCTGGTTTCGCAACTGGTTGATGTGGTGGAGTCGACTGAGTTTAGAAGTCAACAAGAGACTCTGGATTCCCAGGGGTGCGAGGACGAGCCCGGTGCCGAGAACCAAGAGAACAACGGCCATGAGGGTTATCAGCCACCTCGCTCCGGCCCGGGACAGAAAGTGGTATCGCACGGGCTTGCGTATGTCTGCTGGGTGGAATTGAATCTCATACATAGGTAGATTCCCAGAACTTTATCACAGGGCTCTCGCCTCGCATGGAACTTACCCCAGGACTCTTAGGAAAATCTCCACGACCTCAGGGTCAAAATGAGGATCATCACTTGCCGGAATAACAGCGTACAATCAGCCGATGTCGATAGCCATTGATCGTCTTGTCGCCATCATGGATCGTCTGCGTGGACCCGGGGGGTGTCCCTGGGATCGCGAGCAGACCCTGCACACCCTCTCCGGTTATCTTCTGGAAGAGGCCTACGAGGTTGCCGATGCTGTCGCCTCCGGAAAAGGGGAGGCTCTGTGCGAAGAATTGGGCGACCTGCTGTTGCAGATCGTATTCATGGCCCGAATAGCGCGTGAGAACGGATGGTTCTCCATCGAAGATGTGGCCGATTCAATCTCCGAAAAGATGGTTCGGCGCCACCCTCACGTCTTTGGCGAAACTGAAGTTGCCGGTGCGGAGGAAGTCGTCCGGAATTGGGAAGAGATCAAGAGGGAAGAGCGACGGGATCAACCTGAAGCCTCGGTGCTTGACGGTGTGCCGGCTGCCTTGCCGGGCTTGCTCAAGGCTTACCGCATGACGCAGAAAGCGGCGGCTGTGGGTTTTGACTGGGACCGGCCGGGAGATGTGATCGACAAGCTGAAGGAAGAGGTCGCGGAACTGGAAGCGGAGGTTCGTTCCGGAGAAGAGGTCTCCATTAACCGAGTTCGCGGCGAGATGGGTGATGTGCTGTTTGTGATGGCCAATCTCGCTCGCCATTTGGGAATTGAACCCGAGACCGCCCTGGGCGAGACGAACGCCAAGTTTCAGTCCCGTTTTCGCGGGGTGGAAAAACGCGCCCGCGCGGTGGGTCGAAAACTCTCTGACATGAGTCTCGAAGAGCTTGACGCATTGTGGAACGAGGTCAAGGCGGAGGGTCGAAGAACACAGTTATAACGCAAAGGCGCAAAGATCTTGAGCAGGAGGGTGCTCTGATCGAGCCCGGCTTGCGCGGACTGCGTCCGCTCTCGGCACAAGGAAGACGTTCTCCAAGAGCGAGTTCTTGTCTTTGCGCCTTTGCGTTAATTTCTTCCGGATATCGCCCAACCTTCCGGTTTCTCCTTCAAAACCGACGACTCCATACCCGGTTTTCGATCTTTTGGTCGGATTCAAATAGGCTTCCGGTGATCGCCTTTCTTTCGTCCTAGAGTGAACCAGGCCAGGGCGCCGAAGACGGCGGCAAAGATAAGGGCCCAGATATGAGTGGCAAGACCGGTTGCCGCGGCAAGGTTCAGCGGCACGCCCATGGCTGCGAAGGCGGCCGTCCACCCGGCTTCGAGAGTTCCGAAGTTGGCGACCAGATTGAAGGGAAGCAGATTCGAAAGCGAGGCCACGGCCGAACCGGTGACGACGTCCCAGATCGGCCACCGAAATCCCATTGCCGCAAGCAGCCACCAGGCGAGAGTCCACTGAAAGGCCCAGGAGGTCAGACAGGCGAGACCGGCGCCGATCAGTCTCCCGGGGCTGCGCCGGGCCTCGTCGAGCCCCTCGCGGATTCGGTGGACCCGGTTCGCCCACAAGGCGCCCTTCTCGCCCCAGGCGCTCTCGCGTCGGCAGACAAAAGCGTCAATTGTCGTGACTGTCATCGGAACCAACACCAAGGGAAGGAGCAAGCCCAAGGCTGCGGCCAGGGCTAGAGGAGCGTTCAGGCCGTGACGAAATATGATCGCAGCCCCAGCCCAGGCGCCGAGAGCGGCGGTGTCGAGGGTGCGGGCGGCAAGCAGAGTTGCGATTCCGGCGGCGCCGTCGCGTCCGGAGTCACGGCGCAGGAGCCAGGGAAGGGCCAGTTCCCCGACCCGTGCCGGAACGAAAAGAGCGGCCGCCTGGGCGACCGCCGCGACCGGCACGGCGCGCAAGGGTTTCAGGACGCCGGGCGGGAGCAGGAGGGAAAGACGGAGGCCGCGCATGACGAGTGATCCCGCGGCCGCAGAGGCTGCGACTGCGAGTTCGAAGGGTCGGACGCTGGTCAACAGAGACCATACCCTGTCGGCGCCGCCAACCCACAATGTGAGGACGACGAGAGCGGCGGCCGCGACCGCCCCGATCAGCCTCATTGGGTTCAGTCGTTCCTGTTTTTCTTTCATTCCATGTTGTGAGGTCTGCGGTCTCGAGAACGCTCAACGGCTTCCTCGAGGAGTCGCCGGTTTACGGCGATGAGGTCGGCAACGATGCCGACCACCCAGACCTGGACACCCACAACCACCAGGATCACCGCCAAAATAAGCGACTGGATGTGGCCGGCCGGATTGTCACCGGAGAAATAGAACCAGAGGAAGCGCGCGAGCAGAGCGAGGCCGGCAACCACCGGAAGCGCACCCAGTCGGAGAAAGATGCGAAGGGGATTGTAGAGAATGATGATGCGGGCGAGGCTTTCCAGCGAGCGAACGATATAGCCCAAATTCGAGCGAAAAAGGCGAGAAGGTCTGCTCTCTTCGATGGCCGAGCGGATAGGAACCGAGACCACACTGAGTCCGGCCTCACCTGCCTGAAGGATGGTTTCGAGGGTGTAGGTAAAGCGGGTAAAGACATGCAATTTGAGTGCGGCACTGCGGCTGATCGCACGAAAACCGGAGGTTGCGTCCTGAACTTCGGTATTGGAGAGCCTTCGAATGACCCACGACCCAAGGCGCTGAAGCACCTTCTTGGTGGCGGAGAATCTGGCCAGATTCTCAACCTGGCGATCGCCGATGACCATTTGAGCTTCACCCGCGAGGATGGGCGCCACCAGAGTCGGAATGTCACGCGGATCGTATTGACCGTCGGCATCGGTGTTCACGACAACATCGGCGCCGATCTCGATTGCGGCCTGAAGGCCAGTCGCAAAGGCCACGGCGAGGCCGCGATGAACCGGAAGACGGACGACCCGGGCGTGGTGTGTCCTTGCAACCTCGGATGTGTCATCCGATGAGCCGTCGTCCACGACCTGGACAACGACTTCGTCGAAGCCGTCAACCACGGTCGGAAGGCTGTCGAGAGTCTTACCGAGGGTCTCCTCTTCATTCCACGCGGGAATCTGAATTACGAGTTTCACGCCAGCACCCTAGCCCGGAAAGGGCCGCAGATCAAACGAAGGGGAAGAGAGCTGGTTGGGTAGCTCTCAGCTTCGCCGCATACAAAACACCAAGAAATAGCCACAAAAAGGCACAAAAAGGCAGCGAAATGAAGGCAGATCTCTCGCAAAGAGCGCAGAGGACGCAGAGGGAATAGGTCAAAGGGTCGAAGGGGAAGGAAAGACAAGCCTTCCGCGGAGACTGCAAAGGACGTGGAGGAGTGATTTTGGAAAAGGGCTTGTCATGAAGACTTCCTCTCTTTGCGTTCTTGGCGTTCTCTGCGAGATTTTCTCCTGTGTGGTTCCAGGACCGCCATGAGATCATTCGGTTATGGAAGATCCGCATTCTGAGTCGGTCTCAGCGCCGTCCGGTTGTCTTCGGGCGGCTGTGGTCGGTCCTCTTCTGTTGTTTCTCGCGCCCGTTGCCGCCTTGAGTCGGATGGTTGGACGATGGAGACGGGGGTCGGCCATCACCCTCGAGTGTCGAGAAGAGGCATTTTACGGGCTGTCCCAGGAGACTTTCTTATGGATGCGGACCCTTGCGGATATTCCGTCCGGGATCGATATCTCTCGGATCTTGACCGAAGGAGTCGTTCGTATCGCCGAAAGTATTGGGACAGGAGGCGAAAGCTATCACTTGTTGCGAAGAGAGGCCGGAAGTGAAGAGCCGGTGGTGGTTTCCTTCGGGCCTTCGGTGCAGGAGTTTGCGGAGCGTTTCCTGATTTCTTGTCGGCGGACGGCTCATCAGGATCGCCGGGTCTTATGGGTCGTCCTGCCGAAGACCGCGTCACTCGGAGAGTTTCTGGATCCGTCGATGTACGATCCCGAGGCTGAGGGAGAACCGGCCGCTCTTCTCGGATCGATGCCTCTTCGATGGGCGACCGTTGTTCGGCGTCGAGTTTCCCTCCACTCCATCCGGTACTCGATCGATTTCATTGTTCCGGAAAGTGCTCGAGGCCTTGTCGATCGTCTGACGGCAAAGCTGTCAGAGATCGACGATTTCGAGATGTTCGGGATCGGCCCCGAGGATAGTCTGAGTGATCCTGCGGAACCGGTCTGACGCGTCCGTAAGGTGAAGAACGACTTTGCCCCGGCCTCCTTCAGTGGCGAGGCCCCGGTGACGGCTGAGTACAGCGTCAGTCACGGATGAAGCCGAGTCCACCAATTGCACACCGGGGCCGGCAACCCGGGCGAGGGAAGGTTTGAGCAGGGGGTAGTGGGTGCATCCGAGGATGAGAGCCTCCACACCCCGGTCGAGCAGTGGCTGCAGATAGATCTTGGCAACCTGATTCGTCACCGGGTGATCTCCCCAGCCTTCCTCGGCGAGGGGCACGAACAGGGGGCAGGCTGCGGCCTCGACCACGACGTCCGGAGAGAGCCGATACAGGGCCTCCTGATAGGCGTCGGATCGAATTGTCCCTTCGGTGCCGATGATGGCGATCCTCCGAGCTCCGGTCGAAAGTGCGGCACGAACTCCGGGCTCGACGACACCGATGACGGGTATGGACGAGGATGCGACAAGGGCGGGGAGGGCCGAGGCAGAGGCCGTATTGCAGGCGATGACCAGAATATCGATATTGTGACGGGAGAGGTGATCAGCGGCGTTGAGGGCGTAACGACGCACGGTCGAGGGTGACTTCGAACCATAGGGAAGCCGGGCGGTGTCGCCGAGGTACAGATAGTCGGCGCCTGGAATCCGCCGTCGGAGCGCCTGAAGGACGGTGAGGCCGCCGACGCCGGAGTCGAAGATGCCGATCGTACTCATGGTCCGGAGATGAATCTCTTGTTCAGGACGAGGGGTCGGGAGAGATCGAGATGGCCGGTCAGCGTGGGTCGCTGACTGCCGTCGAACAGGAGTTGGACCGCGGTGACTTCGGTGTTGAGAAGGATCGTATTGACCAGGCCGTAGGTGAGCATGAGTTCAGTCATGCTGCCGTCGAGAGGTTCGGGAGGGCCGGTGAGATCGATGTAGGCCTGGTTGTTTTGCCCGACAAAGACGGCTCGCAGTTCAGCCGAATAAGGGATGACCGGGGCCAGCCCCGAGGTAGGTCCGGCAAGTAATTCCTCGACCAAAACCTGAATCCGGGTGTCGCTCTCCTTGGGAAGGGAGACCTGTCGCAACTCGGGATGAAGAAGACCGTCCCTGCCGGGAAACAGAAGGACGACCTGTTGCTTTGGGGCGGGGGTCGGTGTCGGCGCGATGGTTGCGGGAAGGTCCTCCTCGACAGGAGTCATCCTTCCGGACCGGAAAAACAGGAGCCAAGCCAACAACAGAGCAACCGCAACTCCGGCACATACGATCCAGAGGACTCGGCGGTTCATGATCCGCCCAGGAAATCCCCGATGCCCAGCGCGATGGCGTCGGCCAGCCGTTGTTGGTGATCGGGGGAGAGCAGGCGGTCGCGCTCGGCCTTGTTGGAAAGAAAACCAACCTCCACGAGCACTGCCGGCATGGTGGCCCCGGTCAGGACCACGAAGGGCGCCTGTTTGACGCCTCGATCGCGGAGATTGAGGAGGGCATTGAGCCGGCCCTGCACGGCCAGGGCGAGCCGGGAACTCTCGTTGAGAACCTCCGACTGGGCCATGTCCCACAGAATCAGGTCAAGAGGAGAGCCGGTCGCAGAACTGCCCCCGGAGGCACGGTTTTCAAGGTCGGCCGTCGACTGTGCCGCCGCGTCACTGGCGCGGTCGTCGAGGCTCATGTAGTAGGTCTCCGCGCCCCGAACGGAAGAGATCGTCGAAGAGTTGGCATGTAACGAAATGAAGAGCCTGGCCTCGAGGCGATTTGCGAGGGCCGTGCGATCGGTGAGTGCGCGCTCAATGTCGCTGTTACGGGTGAGCCGGACCGTGTATCCCCGGGCTCTGAGTGCCTGGGTGAGACGGCGAGCGATCGTCAGAGTGAGGTCCTTTTCCATCTGGCCTGGGGCGCCGATGGCCCCGGTGTCATCACCGCCGTGACCAGGGTCGATGACGATGGGCGCTGGGCCGGAGTACTCGACCACCCGAACCGGGGCCGGGGTCGGCGTCGGTGGAACCCTTCCGAACTCCAAGACGATCCGATCCGGATTCGTCAGGATATTCCAAGAAAGGAGGCCGACGTCAATCGCCAGATCGACATCGAGGCGTCCGGAACCGGCGGTCAGGGACCGGACCCGGCGTGAACGCAGCGGTGTCGGGGCATCGATCTGCGGGGATGCGTTCTCGAAGAGGATCGCCAGACCGCCTTCGGGAATCTCTTCCACCGAGACCGACACGGCGCGACTCAGGGCAAGAACCAGCGTCGTCGTCGCACCGAAGTCCGCTGTGATCGGCCGAATACTGACCGTATCACCGAAGCGCACACCGGGAACGATGGAATAGCCGCCGGTAAAAGTCTCGAGGTGGAATCCAAAAGTGGCCAGGATGTGGCGGTCGAGGAAGGCCAGAGTTACGGCAACGCCCGTGGGGGAGGTCATCGGTGGGTCCTGGGCTTCCACCAATTCGCCGTTGACCAGAATGAGCCGACGGTCCGGAGCGATCTGAATCAAATTCTCGCCGAGCGAGAGAGCCCAGACACCGGCGGAAGCGGAGAAAGTCATCTCACCGCCGAGCAGACTCATGATCGGCGCCATTTCCACTCGATCACGCAATGTATCGGCCTCGATCCTGAGGCCCTGGTGGCGGAATTCCAAAGTTGGCGGAAGCCCCTGCGCAACGCAAACAACAACTGAAGCAACGGCGAATACAAGTATAAAAACAACAGTCCTACGCATAGCGAGGACATCATACCGGTTCTCGGTGGAACTGGCACCGGCCTTCTGGTTCGCCTTGCGGCGACCCAGCGTCGCCCGAGCAGCGCGGTCGCGCGAAGAAGGTCGAGGCGGCTGCGACCACGCTGCTCGAACGAGCGGCAGCCTATCTCGTTCCCGAGAGAACCAGGGTCGGAGAATGCTTCCAGTGGAGAGCCAGGCCAGGTCATTGTGCGGAAGGCGAGAGATTCGCGTTTCGTTTATCCGGCACAATGACTGAACTGGCTCGCCGCGGGAAGGGAGTTCAATTTAGTCGTTCCGGCAGGCGGGTAGGCCGTCGCTCGCTTTGTCTGCGGAGCCGGATTCCTGTTTGTATTGGTTTGTCATTCCGGGCCCGAAGACAATGCGACGCTGGCGCACCTTGAGGTGCGCCAGAAGGCCGGGGTCACGAAAGAGGCCACTTTCGGGGACGTACCTCCAAACCACTGACGGTCTGAAATACGGAAGAACGAATCTGCGGATTCGGTTTGTTTCCACTCCCAGAGTCAATCGAGTA
>JAIOSJ010000087.1 GCA_021107705.1 Thermoanaerobaculales bacterium
ATGCGTTTGATGCTCGAAGGCTTCGACAGTGTCCTTTTGATTTGGTTCTGTGTGTTCATGCCGCGAGGATGCATGATTCGATATCAAATGTCCAGAGATAGTTTACGGGTAAAGGGCAGGGCTAGGCTACACTCAGCGATGCAGGGGGGTCCCATGGCTCGAGCCGTTCCTTTTCTCTTGATCCTGATGGCGACGTTTTCCGGTGCGGCAGATTTGCCGGTCGATTACGAAATCGAAGTGGACCTTGACCCAATCGAACATCGCCTTCGTGGGAGCGAGACCATTCGGTGGACCAATAACACTGCAGAACCCACAGCCGCACTCTGGTTTCATCTGTACCTCAATGCCTTCGCCAACGATCACACGACCTTCATGCGAGGTATGGGTTCGAGGACACTGCGCGGAGGTTTCAATATCAGACAAAGATGGGGCTGGACTCGTATTCTCGCGCTCAGAACAGCGGCGGGATCTGACCTGCTCCCGGGAATGTCGTTTGAACGGCCCGATGACGGCAATGAAGAGGATTTTTCGGTCGCTCGCGTCCTACTCCCCGAGCCGGTCGAGCCCGGGTCTTCGGTGACGGTTCATCTTGAATTCGAGGCCCAGTTGCCACGGGTGATCGCTCGAACGGGCTGGGCCGGTGACTTTCACCTTGTGGGGCAGTGGTTTCCCAAACTGGGGGTCTTTGAGCCCGCCGGCCGTGGTGGTCGGACCCAAGCCGCATGGAACTGCCATCAATTCCACGCCTCGTCCGAATTTTTCGCTGATTTCGGTCGTTACCGCGTGCAGATAACGGTACCTGATGATTTCATCGTGGGCGCGACGGGAGTGTTGATCGAGGAACGCGAATTAGCCGAAGGGAATATACGCAGCCGGGTCTTCACCTTTACTGCCGACCGGGTGCACGATTTTGTCTGGTGTGCCGCACCCGAGGAATTGATGGCGGTCGTTGAGGCCGAGTTCGAGCCAGGTCGGGATGTTCCTTCTCAATGGTTGAAACGAGCCCAAGATTTGCTCGGATTAAGTGCCGCCGAGTTGGAACTCCCTCCAGTCCACATCCGGCTTTTGGTGCCGCAAACTCAAACGGCCCTGACCGATCGCATGCTCCGGGGCGCCCGCCTGGCCATCGCCTGGTATGGCTTGTTCTACGGGGCCTTTCCCTATCCCCAGTTGACCGTTGTCTCCCCTCCGCCTGGGGCCGAGGAGGCAGCTGGGATGGAGTATCCGACCTTCATCACCACCGGTAGTTCCAAATTGCTCGAGTACCCTCCGTTCTCGTGGTTCGCAGTCAACGAGAGTGTCACGGTCCACGAATTCGGCCACCAATACTTCCAGGGCATGATTGCCTCCAACGAGTTTGAACAGGCATGGATGGACGAAGGACTCAACAGCTATGCCGAGGTCTCTTGTATGGTGGCCGTGGCCGAAGATGGGTTGGTGCCCAAGATCAAAATTTCAGATCCCTGGAGGAGTAAGAAGTGGGAGTGGGCGGGTCGCAAGATCCCGTTACTCATCGATCAGGCGGCCTGGGAATTTCGGACGCGGAGGGATTACGGTACCGCGAGCTACACCAAGGCGGCCTTGGCGTTGAAGACCTTGGAGGGCCTTGTGGGGCCGGATGTCTTTGCGCGGGCGATGCGGCACTATGCAGATCGCTGGCGATGGCGCCATCCGACCGGGAAGGATTTCTGGACCGCCGTGAGCGAGAGTTCCGGAGAGGATCTCGGCTGGTTCTTCGAGCAGGCATTCCGGAGTGACGCGACGGTTGACTGGGGGGTTGGTGGAGTTCATCAGAGCCGCCGCCTCCCACTGAGAGGCGCCGAATGGCAGGGTGACGGATGGCTCGAACCGAGGAACGAGGACGAAGATGAGCCGGCTGAAGATGGCGAAGACGCCGAGGATACTGTCTGGGAAATCAGCGTGGATGTAGTTCGGCACGGTGAATTCGTCGGGCCGGTAGACCTCATGTTGATCTTTGCCGACGGCCGCGAGGAACGGCGGCACTGGGACGATCGGGACCGGTGGGTTCGCTTCGAGTTTGAATCTCCCACCAGGCTCGGTGCGGTGGTGGTGGACCCCGATGGGGTTTGGGCGCTTGAGAGCGAGAGGGAAAACAACTACTGGCGGGACGCACCCGATCCTGCCGAAGCGAGACGCCGCCTGTGGTGGGCCTTTGCCGCCTTACGTCTGATGGGTCTCGGCGTTCAGCCCTGGAGTTGAGAAATGCCTGAGAATAATTCTGGACCGTCATTGCTTCTGGGTCTGGCGACGGCTGCCCGGCACTGGACCTTGGTTCTCACAGTGTGGTTGGTGAGCCTGGCGGTGTTTGCTCCCGCTTCGATGATCTTGGGCGGGGCCGCGGGGGAGGCCCTGGGCCGGTTGCCCGAGGCTTTCGAGCCGCCCGCCGGTGATGTCGAGATCTTGATAAAGGGCGCATTTGCCGAAGTTCTGGCGCCGGTGGCCGTGGCTGTGGGCTGTGGCGTAGCCGTCATGTGGTTCTTCACCGTTCTGTGGCACGCCGGCCTGGCTCGTTTTCAGGTCTGGGATGGCGGCGCCCCGCCAATCACCGCCCGGGTCCTGGGTCTGGGGTTCGGCGCGTGGTGGAAATACTGTCGTCTCTCCCTCTTCTCCCTCGCTGTTCTTCTCTCCCTTTTGTCGGCGGTGTGGTTCCCCATCGGCCTCTGGACCAAGGCGGCCTATGCGGCGATGGCTGAAGACCGCATGGTCTTGTTGATCGGTGTGGGACTCATCCTCAGTCCGGTGATGAAATTCATCGTCTGGGCAGCGACCCTGAGGGGCGCCTGGGAGCTTGCGAGGCCGACGTCGGACTCGGCCGTGTTGGCTTGGTTTCGGGGCCTTGCGGGGGCCTTCAGACAACCCGTCTCCACCTTCGGAATTCTGCTGGCACTCGGTCTCGGTCAAGCCGCTCTGGCCTTCCTGCCGGTGTTCCTCCCAATGGTGGTACCCATTTTGAGAGGCTCAACGGTAGGATCGGTGGTGAGCGCCGCGTCGATGCTGGGGGCGTCGTTTCTCCTGGTGGCATTGTTCGCGGCCTTTGCGCCCATCAGGGAGACGAAGAGGCATAACGACCGGTCCGACCTGCGTTCAAAGCCCGCGCTCGGAAACAGGAGCGCCCCTCTCCGGCGGGGCGTGCCCTGTGTTTTGGGGGTTTGGAGTACCTGTGGGGATGCAGACGGCGCCCAGGCCGCCGACGCTGGTGATTGCCGCGGCCCCTGTCGTCTGCCCCTGTCGTCTGCCCCTGCCATCTGCCCCTGTCCACTGACGCTGCCCACTGTTCCGGCCCCGGATCCGGCCAACGGTCGACGGATGAGGCCCGGGCTTCAGCTCGAGGTCTGCGACCTCATCAACATACAGTCCACTACTGATCTCCTTGACAAACGCGGGGGGGGGGTAGAGATTGAGGTGTGTTGTTTTTTTCCGGGAAAACGAAACGGGGGAGGAATCATGAGGCATTGGGCAGTTCTCGTCGTTGTATTGGTCGTGGGGTGTTCGTCGATGGCGTGGGGGCAGGGCATTGAGGACATCGTATTCTATGATGCGTTCGAGTCAGGAGACACCTCGGGATGGTGGGCGCCTGCGAGGGTTGGAGAGACCGGACAGAAGACCTGTTATGACGAAGCGGGCGCGGTGATCGACTGTGCCGGCACGGGGCAAGACGGTGACATTCAGCCGGGCGTTGCGTGGCCCGAGCCTCGATTCGTGGACAACGCTGACGGGACCGTCACCGACATGCTGACGGGGCTTGTGTGGTTGAAAGATGCGAGCTGTGCGGATCTGGCGGGTACGGACACGAATGGCGCTGCCAATTGGATGACGGCGCTGACGGCGTCGCAGGCGCTGGCTGATGGGACCTGCGGTTTGACGGATAGCTCGACGGCGGGCGCGTGGCGATTGCCGAGTCGCTTTGAACTCGAAAGCCTGCTGGATCTCGAGTACTCCTTTCCAGCCCTCTCCAACGCCGCAGGAACGGCCCGTTGGACCGAAGGAGACGTGTTTACGGGCGTGCAGTCGAGCAGCTACTGGTCGTCGACGTCCAGCGCGGGCAGCCCGTCGCTCGCATGGCGCGTGTCCCTCGGCTACGGCTACGTCAGCTACCACGGCAAGACGAACACCCACTATGTGTGGCCGGTGCGAGGCGGACAGTGAGTGATTTGGTGCTTGGGTTTTGCTCCAGCGTCAGGGACAGAGGGCAGTTGACAGCGACCGCCTCCGGGCGCCGCGTCAGCCATCCGCGGCATGAACAGAGGCCGTGATCCGCAACGGTAGACAGCGACAGATGGCCGAGACAGCGGCAGACGCCGGCCACTCCGGCACGATGGGTCATGATCACCCTTTCGGATTGAGCAACCGCCAGGTCATGGCTCGAACGCGGTCGAAGAGTTCGAGCGCTGTATGTGTTTGGGTCTTGTCGATAGCGCCGGCATGGATGAGAAGTCTCAGGTGACTATCGACCTCTTTGGCTGAGCCGTAAGCAATTCGCCAATGATACATCCGGTCTCGGCCGGTCCTTCCATGGCCTTCGGAGAGATTGGCGGGTACCGAGCTTGCCGACCGAATGACCTGATCCGAAAGACTCTTGAGGGGTGCCGGCACCCTGGTTACGAGTACGATTGAGATCCCGGCTGCTTCGAGAGCAACCGAGTGGACGTCGAGTGTGTTGCTGGGGAGCGCGTGAGACATGATTTCCTCCGTGTTGTTCATGCGTCTCCCAAAGCTGGTGGGACAATCGTTGTCAGGGGTCGCGAAGCGACCGGCCCTTGGCCGGCATGCCCTTGACCACGGTTGTCCCACCAGCTATCCACCCTCACCAAATGAACAACACGGAGGAAATCATGTACGGGTCACCGCCGGACCCGTCACGGTCCCGGACGCGGACTTCCGCCGCCGACGCGGATCACGGACGCGGTAACGGACGCCGTCGCGGGTTGCGGACGCGGTCCCCGTCGCGGATCACTGACGCGGTTCACCGTCGCTGCCCACCGTCCCGGCCGCTGTTCCCCAACCCCGTCCGAGGTGGGCGCTCATGGATTCCGGAAGTGTTCTCAGTGACCGTTGACCGGGTGCGCGCTCTGCAAATTGAGGATGACCGACGATAACGGGACGTGGGCCGTGTTTTGGGGGTTGGAGCGCCTGTGGGGATGCAGACGCCGCCCCGAACGTCGACTCTGGTGACTGTCGCGGTCGCTGTCGTCTGACGCTGCCGTCTGGCCCTGTCCACCGACGCTGTCCACTGTCCCTGCCAACGGACGACCGACGACGGTTGACCTGGACCGTTGGCGGTATGACCATCGACCGGGGGCGCACTCTGAAGTCTCAGGGGGTCCACATATTCGGGCGTTTTCCAGGATGCGTGCAGGATTTAGCGGTGTCCTCCGCCCGGTCGCCTGGAGCGCGGGTGAAAGACCGCCGTTTTGTGTGACCCCGATGATGTCCTTCGAGGTGTTCATGAAGGGAGAAATCTGCATAGCCGACGGGCCAACCGCGGTCAAGGGCAAGCCGGCCTGAGGTCGTTGCGCTGTACCCTTTTCCGGGACCCCGTCGGACCATGATCGAGG
>JAIOSJ010000331.1 GCA_021107705.1 Thermoanaerobaculales bacterium
CACGCTCCGGTGGATCCTGCCGAGGTCTTTCGCGCTGCCCTGCTTGATGATGCTGCGGCCTTGATTATCTTCCACAACCACCCTTCGGGAGAAAGGCGGCCCAGTTCGGATGATCTCGATTTGACGGCGCGCCTGGTCCAGGGTGGGCGCCTGGTCGGCATCGAAGTCGTGGACCACCTCGTGATAGCCGGTCGAAACTGGACCTCCCTGAGGACCGACCGTCCGGATATTTTTGTGAATAACACTTGACAGTTGGTGCAACCGAGGCGAGGATGACCGACGATGTCTGCTTGTTGGAGGTTTGACATGAAACGAAGTCTCATTTTTGTTGCTCTCGTAATTGTGTGCTCGACCGGCGTAGTTCTCGCCGGAGGCGGCGATCAATATGGCGCCGGCGTGACCCTGGAAAAGGCCGTTCCAATTGACGGGCTCCTCGCCAATCCCGGTGATTTCATCGGGCAGAAGGTGCGGGTTGACGGCACCATCACCGGAATGTGCCAGAAGCGTGGTTGCTGGATGCAGGTCAGCAATGAGCAGGGTGACAGTGTGCGGATCAAGGTTGAAGACGGCGTCATCGTCTTCCCCGCAACCTCGATGGGTCACAAGGCATCGGCTGAAGGCATTTTCGAAGGTGTCCCGGTGGCTGCCCAGGTGAAGAAGCATGAAGGCGAAGACGAAGAAGATGACAAGCACAAGGCGTGTGATGCCGAGCCCCAGGACGAGATGATCTACTTCATCCAAGGCACCGGCGCCGTCATCTACTCGTAGGTGAATACTGGCTTTCAGCGATCAGCTCTCAGCCAGGCAGCAATACTCTGGGCAAAGTCCCGCAGCGCGTACGCCGGCTGGTCTTCCCTGATTACTGATCCCTAACCCGCATTTCTCACCGGGTTTCGTTACGAGGGCTAAATCCTTGCTTCGCTTGTCGGGGCGGTTGGAGGCGATGTGGCCAAGAAGAGCTTCCGAAAGACGATCATTGCGGTTCACCGGGATACTGGATATTTCTTCGCCGGTCTGACCGTGCTCTATGCGATCTCAGGCGTTGCCGTCAATCACATGGAGGACTGGAACCCCAACTACACGGTGGCACACGTCGAGCATTCGGTCGGAGACCTCGTCGATGTTTCGGATGGAGGGATCGCAGCCGAGGTCTTGGGGCGATTAGGCGTTGAGGAGGAACCAAAGGCTGCGGTCCGGATGTCGGAGAAGGAGTTCCGGATTTTCCTGAAAAATCGCACTCTGTACGTGGCGACGCCGTCCGGGCAGGTCGTCGATGAGCTGGTTTCACGCCGTCCGGGCTTTTTCCACGTCAACTACCTACACCTCAACCACGCCAAGGGTCTTTGGACCTGGTTCGCCGATATCTACGCCGTGGGTCTTTTGGTCCTCGCCCTCACAGGAATCTTCATCATCACCGGCAAAAAGGGGCTTGGAGGCAGGGGCCGATGGCTGCTGATCGCCGGAACCGCGATCCCGCTGATCTTCTTGCTGCTCAAGACCTGACCCGGCGGAGGCGGAGTCATAAAGGAACTGACCGACTCCGCCGGGAGTTCTCAGCTCAGCTGTTTGCAAAATTCAGCGTACGAGAAGGCGGGCCGGGCAATCGCGTCCCGAGCGGCGAAATCTTCGACCCGTGACCCCCGGCTGCATTCCTACTTTTGAACTCTTGTACTGTCCCCCGTAGTCGGGAGATGGGCAACCACATAGGGTTGCCCCTACGACGCCTTCGACTCTTTGACCCTTTCCCCTTGCCATAAGCCGCTGTCGATGGCATCGTGTCTTCATGTCGGAAGGATCCAGCCCGCATTTCTCACCAGGTATCTGCTGCGGACTGCGCATGGTAGCCATCTGTCGTGCTTTTCGCAAATCGTTCTCCTCGACGGAGTGCAACTACGACTGCGTCGCCCAATTTCCGAAAAACCTGACCTCGGAGCCGGAGGCGGAGAGACGCAAGCCGCAAAGCGGTGCCAGCGAACATCTGACTACCCTTCGCAGCCCTCGCGACGAAACCCGGTGAGAAGTACGGGCTAACAGGCCCTTGAACCGATCTTCCATGTATACATGTGTTAACCTTCGGTCCATGATGAATTTGAGTGTTTCTCGGATTGCTGATAGCGAAATTCCTAATGCCCCAATGAATGCTCTCGGTATGCGCTTTCATCATGTGGGCGTTGCCGTGAAGAGTATCGAGGAGGCATTGGACTATTACGTCGGCCTCTTCGGATTTGAACAGGTCGCGCCGTGTATTGATGTTCCTCCCGAGAAGGTTCGGGTGTGTTTCCTGAGGGCTGAACCCGGTGTCATGATCGAGCTGGTGGAAGGAGTGGGGGAGGATTCGCCGGTTGACCGAATGCTGGAGAGGACCGGTGCAGGCGCCTATCACATCTGTTATCAGGTTGAAGATCTCGATCGTGCCATTCGAGTTCTCCGGCGGAACAAATGTCTTCCCTTCCGAAGATTCGAAGTGTCGGCCTACGGTTTTCGCCGATTTGCCTTTCTCCTGACTCCTGATCGCCAACTTTTTGAGTTGTGTGAAGCCGAGAAGGACGGTCAAGATAAAGAATGACGTTAGCGGTGAAATACACCTTCAAGACGCTCTTTTTTGAGGCAACACGGGAGTGTAACTTTGCCTGTCCGATGTGTATGGCGTCGTCAAACAACAAAGAGCTGGTGGCCGAAAGTCTCAAGCGACAACTGAACACCGAAGAGATTGAAGAGTATGTGTTCAAGGGTGGCAAAGAAATCGCCTTGGACACCATCACTTGGTCAGGTGGGGAGTTCATTCTACGTCCGGATGCGACCGAACTCGTCCACCGGGCTACTGCGTACGGCTATTCATCCATTGTCACCACCAATGGCGCCTACATGGACCGAGAGAAGCTGCTCGAACTTAAAAAGGCAAGTGGAAATACGGTAGTGATCGCCGTCGGCATCAACTCCATTGACGAAAAAAACGTGGAGACTCGGGACATTGATTGCGATGTCGCTTTGCAGGTCCTCGAACTCTGTGAGGAGTTGGAGGTTCGGAGGAACGTCGTTGTGACGGTTGGGAAGCACAACCTTGAGTCACTGGGAAGCACTTTGCAGTGGCTTGAAGACCGCAATATCCCATTTAATCGTTCACCATTCACACCACGTGGAAGTGGGACGGCTTTTCGTGAAGAATTGGGATTCACCGTCGATGATATGGAGCGCTACATTCATCCCGAGTTGCGAAAACACCCTTTGGGCTACATCAGCTATACGCCGTTCTTCTTGAGTCCTGAGGTTCACGAAAGGTATTCGAAGGGCTCGAAAAACGTCACGGTTCCCCAATCGCCCTCCATCGGTTGTTGGTGCGGCACATGGTTGGCTATGAATGCTGAGGGTGATGTCGCCCCGTGTGCGATCATGCTCGATGATGTCAACTGCGGCAACGTTCGTGACAAAAGCCTGCACGAAATCATCGACAGTTCTGAGACCTTCCAGCGGATTCTCGACCGCAACCAACTACAAGGCAAATGCGGTCGGTGCCGGTACAAATTTACCTGTGGTGGGTGCCGTGCTCTCGCTTATTACGCCCACGGCGATGTCATGGCCGAAGATCCGAATTGCTTTTTCGAGCCCGAGGACGAGACGACTGTTTGCGAGCACGAGGAAGAGACCAACCGGATGTTCAAGCGTTTTGCCTTCATGCAGCGCGCCGCCGACAAAGTGATTTCATTGGAGAGGGACCGCGCACGGCGGCAATTCGCCCATGAGTTGGATGACGAGTCCTGACGCCGTAATCTCGTACGCTGAATTTTGCAAGCAGCTGAGCTGAGAGGGACTGAACCTTGGGGTTCGTTCGACTCTCGAAGGAGTCCAGGGGTCAGTTTCTAACCTTCCAATCCCTCGACAAAAGTGAGGATGTCGCCGACTGAGTTCAGTTTGGCGGCATCGTCATCGGAGATCTCGATCTCGAGCTGGTCTTCGAGTTCCACCAAGAGTTCCAGTGCTTTGGCGGAGTCAAGGCCGAGGTTGGCCACAAGTTCCGCTTCAGGTGTGATTTCAGAAGGATCTTTTCGGCTGACCATGGCGATTACGGCCAGTGCCTTTTCTCTCAAACTCATCGGTTCGCCTCCAATAGCGAGGGAGTATAGCTGATGAAAGTCTCCGGTCTCCTCATTGAGTGATCCTTTCGAGGGTGCCGGAGAGGTATTTCCGCCGAACCTCCGCCCTTTGCATCTTGCCGGAACTTGTGCGGGGAATACGTCCCCGTCTTACAAAAACGACGTCGGC
>JAIOSJ010000322.1 GCA_021107705.1 Thermoanaerobaculales bacterium
AAAAAAAAAAATTTCACGCACCCGAAGTCGTAGACAATGACCCTGCCGTCCTCAAGAAAAGAGAAGTTCGCCAGATTGGGATCGGCGTGCAGCAGTCGATGCCGGAACAGGCCACGGAATTGGAACTCCAACAACACCTGGCCCCAACGATCGCGCTGCTCCTGCGAACAGGATGTCGAAAAGACCTCATCGGTCGTCATTCCACCAACATATTCCATGGTCAGGACGTTTTTTCGCGTGGCCTCGGTGATGACGCCCGGTATGACGATCTCGGGAACATCGTCATAAAGCTCAGCCATCCGACGCATATGTTCGGCTTCGACGGTGTAATCCAGTTCCTCAAGAAGGCGATCGCGGATCTCCTCCCAGAACGGCTCGAAGTCCACGTCCGAAAAGAGGCCGAAGAGGGCGCCGACGAGAACCCGCAGGTTCTTGAGGTCGGCCTTGACGATCTGATCTATCAGCGGGTACTGGATCTTGACCGCGACATCCCTTCCGTCCTTCAGTCGCGCCCGGTGCACCTGACCGATCGAAGCCGCCGCGAATGCCTGCTCTTCCATCGACTCGAAGAACTCGTCGAAGCTCCCGAGAGCACCCTCAATCTCGTAGCGCATGATCTCCGGTGGAATGGGCGGGGCCTGCTTTTGCAGCAGGCTCAAGACCTCGACCACTTCGGGAGGAAGCATAGCCTCTTGGAGGCTCAACATCTGCCCGACTTTCATGGCCGCGCCCTTGAGTTCGCCCAGACTTTCGACCACCCGCTGGGCATTTCGAACGAGGTTGTCGGCCCTCCTCCGACGCTGCGCCTCGTCCGCGCGGCCGATCTCGAGCAGCCGGCTCCCCACGACCGAGGAACCGACCCTTCCCACCAAGCTGCCCATCTTCAGGGAGCGCAGCAAGGAGGAGGTTGTCAGTCCGCTCTTTGGCTCCTTACCTCTCACTTACCCTGCCTCTCCTCAGCCTGAACTGAGCGATTCCGGCGGATGGAATGTACCAAATCCATCCCAGTTATCGACCCATCAGTTCAGCCGCCGCCCGCTCGGGATCATCGGCCCGGACCAAAGTCTCGCCCACCAGAAAAGCGTCGTAGCCTGCCGCGGCCAGTTCCCGCACATCGTCGGAACCACGAATGCCGCTTTCGGCAACGCGAACCCGATCCGACGGCAGGAGATCACCCAATTTTCTCACCCGATCCAACCGGATTTCAAAGGTCGCCAGGTCACGGGCATTGACACCCAGAATCTCAGCCCTCGAATCCACCGCTGCCCGAGGGTCTTCGTCTATGAAGATCTCCAGCAGGACCTCGATCTCGAGTTCTTTCGCCAGGTCCAGGAGCGCCCTCGTCCTCCCTGGACTGAGCAAACGCTGAATCAACAGGACGGCATCTGCCCCGAGGAGAGCCGTCTCCCACAGCTGTCTCTCCGTAAAAATGAAATCCTTGCGAAGTACGGGCAGAGTCACAGTCTCACGAACGGCGGGAATCCACGCCGGATCTCCAAGAAAGAACTCCGGCTCAACCACCACCGAGATTGCGGCTGCACCCGCCTTCTCGTAAGAGCGAGCCAGACCAACAGGGTCAAAGGGCTCACGGAGAATCCCGGCGGACGGCGAGGCGTGTTTGCACTCTGCGAGAAGTTGGGGTCCCGACGCCGACAACGCCTCACGCAGAGAACGCAGACCGCTATCCCGTCGTCGACCGACTGCCGTCAACGCCGCGGCTTCAAGATCTGGGATTTGCGGACAGGCCGCCATCCGGCGCTCGGCCGCCGCCACAATCCGATCAAGAATCGTACTACCCATCAGACATTTCCGTCGACCGAGCGGCCAGTCTCTTCAGTATGGTCAGAGCGGTGCCCGAGTGCAGGATTTCCCGAGCCTTCTGCAGTCCCTCGACCAGGTCCTCCGCGACGCCGCCCACATACAAAGCGGCGCCTGCATTCAGCGCGACCGCTTCGGAGGCGGCCGAGCGTTCCCCGCCATCGAGGATTTCGCTCAGACGTCGAGCATTGTGGCTCACGTCACCGCCGCGCAACGATGCGGGATCGAACTGTCGGACGCCGAGCTGCACGGGATCGGCTCTCCATTCTTTGACTGCCTTGCCCTCACGGACCTCCACAACCCGCGTCGGCGCAAAGACCGAGACTTCGTCGAGTCCATCGTCCGAATGCACAACCACGGCGTGATGAGCGCCGAGCTCGGCCAGGGCCTCCGCAACAAGATCCTGGACCTCCCGACCCCACACCCCGACCACCTGGCGTCGAACCCCGGCCGGATTCGTGAGCGGACCCAGGAGGTTGAAAACCGTGCGCACGCCGAGGGCTCGGCGTGCCGGCATAACCGCCTTCATGGCGGGGTGGAGCTTGGGCGCAAAGAGAAAGGCAATGCCCACCTCATCGCACAGGGCGCCGAGTTGCTCATTGTCCAGATCGAGAGCCACTCCAAGGCTCTCCAAGACATCGGCCGAGCCGCAGCGGGAGGACACGGAACGATTTCCGTGTTTCGGCACGGGCACTCCAGCCGCAGCAGCTACCAGAGCCGCTGCAGTTGAGATATTTACCGTGTCGGCGCCGTCGCCTCCGGTACCACAGGTATCGACCGCCCGATCAACCCCAGAAACCGGAACCTTTTTGACCCGAGCCCGCATCGCCCCGGCAGCCGCAGCCACTTCCGTCGAGGTCTCCCCCTTGGCGCGCAGAGCCACCAGAAAACCCGCCATCACGGGTTCGGAGAGTCCACCATCCATCATCGAGCCGATCAATTCGGCCATCTCAGCGGCCCCAAGGTCTTCATGGGCCAAAAGACGATTGAGGAGGCTCTTGGTTTCGATCATGCGCGGCCCGCAGTAGAGAGGTTGTGAGAAGTCTGGGTTAGACGCTCCTCCCACTCCGGCTTCAGGGTCACGTTCGCTCGCTTGAGGAAGCGCGCGAGAATATCCATGCCGCACAGGCTGAGGTAGCTCTCGGGGTGAAACTGCACTCCGAAGTGAGACCGGTCGCGGTGTTCGACGGCCATGACGAGTCCATCCTCGGTCCAGGCCGTAATGCGCAGTTCCTCCGGGACGGTGTCACGAGCGGCAATCAACGAGTGGTAGCGGGTCGCCTCGATTGGATTCTCCAGATGGGCAAAGAGGGTCGATCCGTCATGATGGATCTCCGAGGTCTTGCCGTGAACCGGCTCCGGCGCCCTCACGATGCGGGCGCCGTGCACTTGAGCCAGAGCCTGGTGGCCGAGACAGATGCCGAGCAGCGGAAGGTCCTTCGCGGCTCGGATCAGGTCAAGAGTCACGCCGGCGTCTTCAGGTGTCCCCGGTCCGGGCGAGATCACGACCGCCTTAGGTCTGCGCCGAAGCAATTCCTCCGGCGTTTCTACGTCATTGCGAATGACCTGCATCTCGGCGCCCGAAATCTCTTGCAGCTCCTGAACCAGGTTGTAGGTGAAGCTGTCGTAGTTATCCAACATCAGGATCATCGCCGGCCCCCATCTTCGACAGCCTCGGCCATGGCGACCGCATTCGCCAGGACAGATGCCTTGTTGCGGCACTCCTCCAGTTCCTTCTCCGGCACCGAGTCGTAGACGATGCCGGCGCCGGCCTGAATATGGACCACTCCGCCACGTTCAACTGCAGTGCGAATCGCAATACAGAAATCGAGGTTGCCGTCGATGTTGATGTAGCCGACGGCCCCACCATATACCCCTCGCCGAACTTCTTCGAGGTCGTCGATGATCTCCATCGCCCTGACCTTTGGCGCGCCCGACAGCGTCCCAGCCGGAAAACAGGCAAAAAGAGCGTCCCACCCATCACAGCCATACTTTAGATCGCCTTCGACCTCGCTCACCAGATGCATGACATGCGAATATCGCTCAACCTCCATATGACGCACCACTCGCACCGTACCCGGAGCGGCGACACGTCCGACGTCATTCCGCCCCAGGTCGACCAGCATGACATGCTCTGCACGCTCTTTTGGATCGGCCAACAGTTCTTCTTCCATGCGCGCGTCCTGGTCGAAATCGACGCCTCGCGAGCGGGTTCCGGCAATCGGGCAGGCCGAAACGACGCCATCCCTGGCCCGTACCAGCATCTCCGGGCTCGAACCGAAAATACGGGCCTGACCGGTGTCGAGAAAGAACATGTAGGGTGAAGGATTGGTCAGACGCAACATGCGATAAATCTCTTCGGCGGTGCAACGGGGAACCCTGCGCCAACGACGGGAAAGAACAACCTGAAAGATGTCGCCCGCCAAAATGTGCTCGCGGGCGGCCGCAACACCTTCGAGGTATTTCTCTTCAGTCGGCGTCGCCGCCCAGTCTTGCCAGGGATCGCCTTCGGGATCCGGAATCGCGTGGGGCCGCGGCCCTTCCATGCCGCCCTCAAGAGCCCCGCGCATGCGGGCGAGACGGGAAAGAGCGCTTTTCCACCCCTCCTCGGGATCTCCTTCTATCCGGGCAAGCACGACCAAAAGCAGGCGCTGACGGGCTCGGTCCAGGGCCACAACCCCGTCGTAAAGCCCAAACCATGCCTCCGGCAATCCTGTCTCGTCACGGCCCGAGTCCGGAATGCGCTCCACCAAGCGCACTGCGTCATAGCCGATGTGACCGACCGCTCCGCCGGCAAAAGGCGGCAGATCATCCACCGGAGCGACGGTTCCCGCCAACGTCTCCCTACGCAGTACGTCCACTGGATCGCCCGCCTGGCTAACACCGTCGACCAGAGCCACGCCGTTTCGAACCTCAATGATGCGCCATGGATCGACTCCGATAAAGGAATATCGGGCGACCCTCTCCCCACCTTCGACGCTTTCGAGAAGGAATGGGTTCCGCCCCGATCGAGAGAGTCGGGAAAAGACCTTGAAAGGCGTCACCGTATCCGAGGTCAGTTCATGAATCACCGGCACCACCTCGAAGCGCTGTGCCAGCTCAACGAACTCCTCTCGTCTCGGTCGCACCTGTAGTTGCCCTGCCATTGCGTGCTCCAACCCGGTGTGGGGTTGCCATTCTGCACTAGAGTGACCAGATGCGTCCAGTAACGCTCCTGCTACAATCCCGCCTCCCGAAGGAGGAGTCATGAAACGCCCCGTCATCACCATCGCTCAGCTCGCCGCCCATGCCGATCAGGAAGTCACCCTACGAGGTTGGGTTTATAACTGGCGCAAGAAGGGTAAGTTGCGTTTCGTGATTCTGCGTGACGGCTTCGGCTACCTACAGTGCATCGTCTTCCGTCCGGAAGTCTCCGACGAGACATGGGAGACCGCAGTTGAACTCACCCAAGAAACCTCGGTAGAGATCTCGGGCAAGTTGGTCGCGGACGAAAGAGCGCCGGGCGGCTATGAACTCAAGGCGGATGACCTCAAGATCCTCGGAACTTCCCCGGAGTATCCCCTCGGAAAAAAAGACCACGGCGTCGACTTCCTGCTCAACAAGCGCCACCTTTGGCTTCGCTCCAAGCGCCAGCACGCCATCATGAGGGTTCGTTCCGAGGCCCAATTTGCCATTCGTGAGTACTTCCAGAGCCGAGACTACACTCTTATCGATTCACCGATCCTCACCCCGGCGGCGTGTGAGGGAACTTCGACCCTGTTTGAGACCGACTACTTCGGCGAACCGGCCTTCCTTTCTCAATCCGGCCAGCTCTACCTCGAACCCGCTGCCGCCGCCCTCAGCAAGGTCTTCTGCTTCGGCCCGACCTTCCGCGCCGAGAAATCGAAGACCCGCCGCCACCTGACTGAATTCTGGATGGTCGAACCCGAGGTCGCCTGGTTGCAGTTCGACGGTCTCCTCGATCTGTGTGAGGATTTTCTCTCTGAGGTAGTTTCCCGCATTCTCGACCGCTGTGCGGTGGATCTTGAACGCCTCGAACGTGATACTTCGAAGCTGGAGGCATCGACTTCAACGCCGTACCCGCGCATCGACTACGGGGACGCGATCAACAAGCTCAAGGAACTGGGTTGCCAGATCGAGCATGGAGACGATTTCGGCGGCGACGACGAGACCCTGCTCGCCAATCTCTACGACCGTCCGGTCCTGGTCACCCGTTATCCGGCGGACCTCAAGGCATTCTACATGCAGCCCGACCCCAAGGACCCGACCCGCGCCCTGGCGGTTGACGTGCTCGCCCCCGAAGGTTACGGCGAAATCATCGGCGGCTCCGAACGCTCAGCAAGCCTTGAGCACCTGGAGAAGCAGATCAAACTCCACGGTCTGCCGCGCGAAGCCTTCGAGTGGTACCTCGACCTGCGAACCTATGGATCCTTCCCCCACGCGGGATTCGGCATGGGTCTGGAACGCTTCGTCTCTTGGATGTGCGGCATCCCGCACCTGCGAGAAGCCATCCCCTACCCACGCCTGATCAATCGGTTGTATCCGTAAGAACTTCGAGCTTCGGCAGAACGAGGGGTGGTACGACCGGCATTTCGGTTCGGCGGTAGTAGATCGTCATCCCTTCCCGGCGTGAGGCCACCAATTTTCCCACCCGGAGGCGGCTCAGGTGTTGGGAGACGGCCGCCGGGGTCATGGCGAGAACCGACGCCAGATCACAGACGCAAATCTCACCGGCACATTCCAGCAGGGCAAGGATCTTCAGTCGGGACTCACTCGCGAGCAGAGAATAGTGCTCCGAGAGCCGGCGCAGGGTCGTCCCGTGATCGGTGAGACACCCCTGAAGCCTTCGGAGGTCGTCTCTCGACCAATCCGGGGAGACACATTCCAGTTGCTCTACAGTCACGGGGAACTCACCGAAAAACACACGACGAGGTCAGAACTTAATATTTCCACATCGATATTTTCGTACTTTCTTAATCATTTGTCAAGAGAGCTACCAACCCGGCGCCGGCAACCCCATTTCGACCAACCGGCGATGACCAGACCATTCGGCCCACCTTTGTTTGTCGACGCCACCGACGCGAAGGGCGCCATTCAGGGAGTTGGTAATCCAGACCTCATCACCCTTCAGTAATTCTTCGAGTTGAATATCCCGCTCCTCCACAAAGAATCCAACGGAGGCGAGGTTCTCCAGCAGCCACCCTCGCATGAGGCCCGGCAGACATCGCCTGGGCGCCGGTGGTGTCACGACAATCCCGCGACGGCGCACGAACACATTTGCCACCGATGTCTCCAGAATCCGTTCCTCCCGATCGACCAGAAGCACATCGTCAAATCCGTCCGCGCGGGCGTTTTCAGACTCCTGATGCCATTTCTGCCTGGCGATAATCTTGTGAGCAGCATCCGGCGGCTCTTTCCAGGATTCTACCTTCAGGCGCACGGGCTCTCGACTCGACCCAACCTCAGGGGCCGCCGCAGCGCAGGCCTCGACCCACGGTCGCTCTCCGAGTCCCACAACCACTCGTAACCCGGCGCTCCCGGCCCCGAGTCCTTCGACCTGCAGAAGCTCCAGGAGTTGGTCTTCCCGGGGCAAGAGATGCCCGACCTCCGGCAGAGCAACCCACAGGCTCTGAAGAAGCCGCTGCCGATGTCTCTCCCACAAAAGAACGCGGCCCTGCTCGCACCCGACGGTGGTGAAAACACCACGGACATCAGCCGGCGGCACGACCCTGGGTGGGGCATCGATGAGTCTCCCGTCGGACAGGATCACCCTTGTGTCCCCGCTACCAGATCCAACCACCTGGAGATTTTTAGCCGGCTCTCCTTCTCCTCATTCTCTGGACGAGACTCCCATACGACACCGCAGCCGGCAGCCATCTCGAGGCTTCCTCTCCCGATCCACGCAGTTCGGATAGGAAGGGCAATTTCCAGATCCCCCTGGCCTGACACGACCCCCAGCGCACCCGTAAACGGCCCTCGCGGAAGGACCTCCAGCTTGGCAATCAGTTCCATCGCGGCACGCTTGGGACAACCGGTGATCGAACCTCCGGGAAGGACCGCCGCCAAGAGGTCCCACCACGCCAGGCCCTTGACCGGTTCAGCGGCGACCCGTGCCACCCGATGGTGAACAACCGTCCATGTTCCGACCGAACCGGGATCTTCGACGACGACGGATCCGGTACAGGCGACCCGGCCCAGATCGTTGCGCTCGAGATCCACGATCATCGCCAGTTCCGCCCGCTCTTTGGCATCCTCTTCGAGCTGGTGAATAAGCGCCTGGTCCTCCCCTGGGTTCGAACCACGTGGCCGGGTCCCCTTGATCGGCCGGGTCTCCATGCGGTTCCCGCGTCGTCGCAGCAGAAGCTCCATCGAGGCACACACGAGTTCGCCGGCTCTCTCCCCACCCCACTTCATTGCGCACAGATAGTCCTCATCTCTTCGCCCTTGAGCCGCGTCAAACAGCGGTTGAAGACCACCGTTCCAGGGACTGACCGAGAACCGCCGACAGAGGTTGGCCTGATAGACGCGCCCCGCGGCAATTTCGGATCTGATCTTTTCGACCCGATCCTCGAAACCCGAAGAATCCGGGTTTGAAACTGTCTGTGCTCCAGATCCCGGGCCACCGTCATCGAGCACCTGATCGACCTCGACCGCTTCGGGTTCGAGCAGCAGGACACCTTCAAGTTCCCCCTCCCGGCCGGGCAACACCGGAAGATCGCCACCCAGCTCGGCGCAGGCGGCAAATCCCAACCAGCCGATCGCCCACGGATCTCCACCGCAAACCGTCCGCCGAGGCCATAGCTCTTCGAATGCCGCCCTGAGAGACGGCCACTCACCTAGGATCAAATCACCATCCCGGAGAAACCATTGACGACCGATACCCTCGAGCCGTACACAGCTTTGCCACGCGCCACGCGAGCGACCCCATGCGTGACCGTCCAGAACGGCCTGCGCCATCTCTAGCCTTAGCCCGCTTCCGGCTGCCAATCGCTGAGAGCTATCGGCGCTCCGATGGAACCGTCCTCCCTGACGGCAGCGACCCAAATATCCAGATCCGGCTCCACCGCCGCCAGCCTGGTGAAGGTAAAGAATACCCATTTGCCGTCCAGGGTCGGCGCCATCTCGCTGAAAAGAATCCGGTGGGGGCTCTCCAAATACACCGGATGAACCACGCCTCCGAAGAAGGTCAATTGTCGATCACCGCGCGAAAAATACAGAATGTTCTCCGGCCCGGTCCTCGGTCCCCATTCGCTGCCGACCGTATTGATGCGCGGTTCCAGCGGCATCGCAACCTGTTGCTCGGGAGGGGTAAAGAGAAAGAGATCCGACTGATTGGCACCCTGCCTGGTTGTCACAAACAGAACCTTGGAACGACTCCCCGTAAGATAGACCGCATCGAAAGCGTCTCCTTCGCCGAGGCCCTCCATGGGAACAATCTCCCCCCACGGCTCGCCCAAACCGCTGCGAAGAGACCGGCCGACCCACGGGTTCTCGTCTTCCCACCCCTGGACAGTTACCAGACATTCGGTCTCTTCCTGATCAACCCAGCTGACGGTGATCCGCCGCGCCGGCTCATGGCTCGGGAAGAACACCAAAGAGGGCGCCGTCCAGCCCTGCTCCGAATATTCTGTTCGATACGTGCGTTCCGGGGCGAACACCGAAGCATCCTTAACCTCGAGTCCCTTTCGACGCGCGCCGACCCAGCCTTCTCCCTCACTCCCAACTCGTCTGAGACGAGCCGAAAAGTACAAAACCCTCCCGCCGTTCAGGGGAACGGCGGCGTGTTCCATGCCCGCCGAGTTCACAAAAGCCGGGTCTTCTACGGTCGGCTCGTCTTCACCTTTCATGAGGGGAAGTCTCCACCGACGGAAGGTGTCGAAGTCCATCAACATATCGGCCTTGATGAGAATGGAAGATTCACCAACCATTCGCGTCGATCCCGGGACCGGGATGCCTACAACCTCGGCGCCGGGGGCGAAGTCCTTCAGCGCCGCCGGCATCCCGTCGAGCAGAACGACGGTGTCGGAGTCGACCAGAATCTCAGCCGTCAAACCCTCCTCCTTCGGAGGTTTGCGCCGTCCCTCCGAGACCTCCGCCTCCAACAAAGCGCGAGGGGGGGCGACCCGAAGTTGAAGCACAAAGGTCCCCGGCTGATCGGGCAGTTCCTCGAACTCCAGATAATTACCTAAGATCTCGGTATCAGCCTGGATTGTCGGCCGAGCCGGGTCCAGGAAATCACATCCGGCCAAGGCCAATGAGAGAAACAAAAGTACGAACAGAGAGAGATTGAACCGTTTCATATATCACCTTTCAAAGGAGGATCCCAGCGATGGTCGCCGTTGTCCAAGAGGCCAAGGCGCCACCCATCATGGCCCGAAGACCCAGTTTGGCAAGATCGGCTCGGCGACCGGGCGCCACCGCCGAAATCCCACCGATCTGGATTCCGATCGACGAGAAGTTTGCGAATCCGCACAGAGCATAGGTCGAAATGGCAATCGCCCTCGGACCGAGTTCTCCGCTGTCAATGTAACTTCCGAGCGCCCCGTACGCCACAAACTCGTTCAGGGAGAGTTTGATGCCCAAAAGACTGCCGACCAGACCGGCCTCAGACCACGGCACACCCATCAACCATGCCAGAGGCCGGAGAATCGTCCCGAACAGCGTCTGCAACGAACCGGGAAAGATACCGGCAAACTCACCGTTGACCGGCGACATCCCACCCGAGCCGTAAACCACCCAGGCGCCGTGCAAAAGCCGACCGTCGATGAGGCTGTCCATCCAATTCAACAACACATCGACGACCGCGATGAGCGCAATGAAGCCCACCAGCATCGCCCCGACGTTAAGCGCAAGCTTGAAACCGTCGCTGATGCCGCCCGTGGCCGCCTCGATGACATTGGCGCCGGTATCGATCTCCGGCATCGTGACGTTTCCTGCCGTCTTCGAATGGCGGGTCTCCGGGTAGATGATCTTACCCAGAACAAGAGCGGCCGGCGCCGACATGACGGACGCCGCAATCAGATGTCCTGCCGGAATTCCCATTCCGATAAAGCCCGCAAGAACACCGCCTGCGATGGTCGCGAAACCGCCAACCATGATCGTCAGCAACTCGGAGGGAGTCATGTCATCGAGGAAGGGCTTGATCAACAACGGGGCCTCCGTCTGACCGACGAAAATATTGGCCGAGCACGACAGCGTCTCCGCCCCTGAGGTTCCAATGGTCCACTTCATGAATCCAGCCATTGCTTGGATGATCTTCTGCATGATCCCGAGGTGGTACATCACCCCCATGAAACCACCGAAGAAAATGATCGTCGGCAGAACCTTGAAGGCAAACTGAAAGCCGAAGCCGGGCCAGCCAGCTTCGGCGCCGGGAAAGAAATACTGTGCATCAATGAGATTTCCGAAGAGAAAACGGGCGCCGTAATCCGAAAGACTCAGGAACGCGGCAACCTTCTCCGAAAAGCCGCTGAAGATCACCTGCCCTGTTCGCTCGGTCATGACCAGCCAGGCAACCCCGCTCGAAAGCAGGGTCAGAGCAAACGCCGACCTGCCGACATCACCGACCTTCAGCCTTCCCGCGATGAGGGAAGCAACCAGTGCGAAAACCAACACCCACGGGAGGACCATCGGCGCCAACCAGGCCACCCCGGCGGCCACCAGACCAGCTCCGACCAACGAGGCCGCGACCCAACCAGGTCGGCCGGCCAACAACGCCCCATCCCGGTACAAAAGATAGGTCCCGATGAGGGCTGCGAAAACACCCATGCCCAGGAAACTCCAGAATCCCTCTCGCAGAATGATGACGGCGAAGAGAAACTGAATCCCCACCCCCCAGATCACCACCCTCATCTTGACCTGGGTCCGGTGAACACTGATCGCCCACGCGATCCCCAAGAGAGCCAACAGGCCCAACAGACTCACGAATTGCATCTGGTCTCCCTCCCGCCGGCCAAGGTCTCCAAAACCGACCTCACAGATTCTCCCACAGCCCGGCGTGTGTTGGTTTGGGTTTTCCGGAAAATCCGTCTCCGACAAGAACAAGAATAAAACAGAAGTGTCCCTTATAAATTTTCAGACACCAGGTATCGTGGGCCTTCGGGAGCGCGAGCGCTCCCGAAGGCCGGGGCTGAAACTCCGGTCCGTCGCTGCGTGCGGATCCCGCAAGAATTGCATCAGAAAGCCTGGAGGGCCGGACCAGACACCGATGGCAAAAGGAGGGACGCCGGGTCCTGCAGATGATCGTCCAGACAGCGCCGGAAAGCGCCTCCGGCCGGGCGGCGCGGGTGCTGCTCGAGGGAATCGATCACAACCATTCCTGAAACGGACTCAGCGAGCAGAACTCGACCAGGCCGAGTCGTTCCCGGACTCGAAACCGTCCGAAAAGATGTTCCTCCAGCACTCGTCCACACACGAGGGGAATCCCTGGCCGCTGACTTGACCCGCCGGGCATGCGAAGCACACAATTTGTCCAAGCGACGGCTGATACGTTCCGGCATCACATGGTGTGCAGGCCGACGCTCCAAAAACGTCGGACACTTGCCCCGGGGGACACGGTTCACAATACGCCGCACCCTCACCCGAGGCGAAGAACCCCGCTGAACAGACCCCACAATTGACGGATCCCGGGTTTGGGGCGGCCGTACCCACGCCACACACCATGCACGCTTGCGCGCCCGAAAACGGCACCTCGTACCCGATCGGACACGGTGTGCACGAAACCGAATCCTCACCACTGGCAAAAGTGCCGGCAGCACAATCGGAGCAGGTGAGAACTCCGTCGGGCGCGTACGTACCCGGTAGGCAGGGCATGTAGCCGATGGAGGCCGGCGCCGTGCTGATCTGGCCAGCCGTGTTCACGACCAAACGATGCCGCCCCGTACCCATGGGAAGAATACAGGACAATGTCTGCGACCCGATGACCTCCACCACGGTACAATTCTGCCCACCGACAAGGACCCCGGACTCTTCAGTGAATCCCTCCCCGAGCACCGTAATGATCTCCTCGCCTATACGGGGACAGGCGTCGAGTTCCAGCGATGATGAGCCGCTGACGCAACCCGCTCCAGGTTGAAGGGCCGTCACCTGCGGCGCCGCGTAGCCGAGCACGATGGAATCACCGCTCCACAAGCAGTCCGAGAATGCTCGGACACTGAGCTTCTCTCCACTGCCCGGGGGCAGCTCAAACTGCACATGACTGCTGGAAACAAAAGTCCCTGCCTTGAAGGTTCCGTCAATCGACACTGTTGTCACCGGTGGAAAGTTTTCTCCCATGATGTCGATGACCACACCTCCGGACACCGGGCAGTCGGTGGTCTGACCGGGAACGGTGTTGTCAGGGCAACCCTGGATTCCCGTGATCACCGGCGCTGTGGGGTAGTGATAGGTATCCGTACTCGTGACGGTCTGGGCGGAGACCGTGACCCGCGGGTAAACCACCATTTCTGACAGACCAAGGCCCGCGACGCAGGTGACGGTGGTCGTGCTCGAGGATCCCAGCTCCAAAGCACACTCGATCACGGTCTGACCATCCGCGGTGACGAGACTGGAGATCATGTCGCCCGGAAGGAAGTCGGTGCCATCGAAGCTGACGACATCACCGAGCGAGCACGTTCCCGTGACCGTAGTGGCGGCGCCGCCCCAGTTGACCGACAGCGTTCCCGGGGTGATCGTGGGGGCGTCCGCATGCGTCGGCGACGACGAGAGGGCAAATGCGAGGACGCTGAGCGTGACGACGACACGTGAGGAGGAGGAGCAACTCCCAGAAAAGAAATGCAACATGATGCCTCCGATGCGGTCGAGGGTGACAGATTTTCTAACCAACTCTTTCGTCCCACTCTACCGGGTTCCTGCATCCGATTCCGAAGAGTAAAAGGAACAGTGTTGTTATCGACTATGTTCGCAGAATAAGTGAATGAGGCGTACCTGACGGTACGTAGGGACATCGCGCATCGCCCAAAGGGCGATCACGGCGGAGCCGTGGAGGTCGCGGAGCGACCAGCGTGGGCTGGATTGAGCGATTTCAAGAAAACGTCGAAGATTGCTGCGTATTTCGTGCCGCAGCAGATCACTGGTGAGAAGGTCGGGTTAGCCCTACGAGGCAGCGCCCGGATACTGCCTCGGAGGGCTGAAGCCGCCCGATGCCGAAATCGAGGATCTCGGGACACACCCCCAACGGAAGTGGCCTTCGCATGCAGATGATTGTCAGTAAGATGCGACACGGTCGAGTGCCGGCGCCCCCCGCCGGAACGTGGTTATGCGGCATTGTGTCGAGGCGCCTTTCGCCAACCAGCCCATACGCCAAACGACCAACCCATGCGTTAAAGCACCAATTGGTACGCCTGGAAACCAAGTCGTGGAAATTGAACACTCAGCCCCATTACCGAGAAAGAATCGACCTTGATCAACTTCCTAACTTCCCAAAGGGTGGCACGGAAAAAAGGAGTGGGGAACCAACATCACCCGTTTCGTGACACGAGGTCCCCTTCGACGTAACGGTGAATGAGAGAGGAGATCAGAGTCTGATATGGCACACCCAACTGCAAGGCCTTTCTCTGAATGCCCTTGAGATCGTGATCGTAGAGACGGATGGTAATCCTCTTGTCTTTTTTGAAGGTAGTTTCTGCGGCGGCTTTGATGGCCGCCAATTCCTTTTCTGAGGGTTTGATCGGGTCCATCTGTCCGGACTCGTAGGCGTCCAACAGTTCCTTTTCTTCCTGGTCGTATTTCATGGCTGTTCTTCCTGTTCTTTAAGATAATCCCGAGTCGCTTTCCTGCTCGGGATTATCGTTTTCAGGAAAATCTGATCACTTGTGACCAGATGGGGGACCAAATAGATATAATCTTCGATAATCACGAAATAGACTCTCTGACCCGGATATTTCCCCTGATTCGGATGGTCCGCCACTCTCCAGAGATCACCCTGGCTCAAGTGAAAGATGACCTGCTCAAACGATACGTCGCGTTGTTTCTTGAGGCGTTCGTTTTTCTCCGGATCCCACTCAAACCTCATGTCACTAATGTACATCTTTTGTCTGTACAATTCAAGGGCGTCCTCTGCTTTCAATGCCGTCTCTGCTCTCCCCCAACCCCGAAGGGGCCCATCCGATGGATAGCTCCGATGATCTCCTCCGACGACGCTGGGTCGCGAAGCTAACCAGAAGGCCGGATTTCAAAAGAACACTTAGCCCCATTACCGCGAAACAATGTACATCCTCGCCCTACTCCGTCTTGATGCCGGGCACAGGTTGAGTTAAGTGGAATCTGAGTCCACCCAGATCAGGTCAGATCTTGCGGCAGGGTTGCCATGCCGGGATCACGAGCGCTTTCGGCTCACTTATCTTTGCAAGCGGTGAGATTGCTATCATGGTGGGTGGAGATGGTGCCTGAGTCTGACTATTGGCTGAAGGCCGTAATCGACAGAAGAAAGACCCGGCGGCGATCGGGTAGCAAGAGGAGTGGAGCCATGGACCAGAACTTCACTGCCGTGATCAAGCAGGACGGAGAGTGGTGGATCGGTTGGATCGAAGAGGTTCCCGGAGTCAATTGCCAGGAACAGTCGAAAGATGAATTGGTCGCCAGTCTCCGGGAGGCGTTGACCGAAGCGCTTGAATTCAATCGTCAGGAAGCCCGTTTGGCGGCCGGCGGTCAATTTATCGAAGAGAACATCGCCGTATGAAGCGAAAGGAGTTGCTTCGGCATCTCCGCCGAAATGGTTGCGAACTTCTCAGGGAAGGTGGACGGCATTCCTGGTGGCACAGTCCGGAGCAGAACCGCCGTTCCGCCATCCCAAGGCATACGGAAATCAAGGATCTCCTGGCGGCAAAGATCTGCAAAGATCTTGGCGTTCCCAAGCCTTGATCCGGACCTCAGCGACAGGCTTTAGGATCTCACGACCGACAGACCGGAGAGCCGGAATACCCGCCTCAGGGCTCGGGTGCAGCCTCCGATACAAAGTTCAGGTCGATGAGGCAGGGGCAGTTCTCGAGGTTCACCGTCACCGGGTTTCGGGAACGTGGCGAATGAAAGGTCCACAGACCCTCCGCCGGAAAAAGAGCCCTGAAGACGCCGTCGGGCCCGACCTTGATTCCTCGAACCCCGGAACCCGAACCTCCACCCGACGAGGTCTTCATGGCAGCGAGAATGCTGTCCACGAGCGGAGTGCCGTCGAGGGAGACTCTGCCCGCCACCTCAAGCTCGGGGAGAAAATTCACCTCGATCTCCCCACCGTCTTCGACCTGAACCATGCGATCATTACCGATCGACGCCACGTTCCTCGAGGCCTGCACCAAATAGAGCCGCCATTGCCCCGGGGCAATTTTGTCGAAGGCGTACCGTCCGTCGGGACCGACCCGAGCAGTCCGGCGGTCACCCTCTCCTTTGGCCTGCAACTCAGTGCCCGATGCAGGCGTTCCGTCATCGTTGAAGACCAGGCCGTAGATCCTGGCCCCCTTGACCAGGTTGACTCGGACTTCCTGGTCTGGTGAGACGATGTTTGCGGTGAGCCGGGCGAACGCGAACTCAGGGTGGCGGACCTGGATATCGACCTCATCGACATCTTCATCGAGGCAGGCGAAGGTAACCATTCCCGACTCATCAGAAGCTTTCGACGGACACCGGCCGACCAGTGACACCGTAGCGCCGGGGACCGGGTTCTGCTGGTGAGAGACCACGACCGTCAATTCCGATCCTCGTTCGAGGGTAATGGTGCCGAAATCGTGACTCAATTCGTCCTTGAGATCGAGTTCCTCGGAGAAAGGCTCGGTGTCCGGCGCTCTGACCGACACCTGATAATGGCCGGGCGAATCGATTTGGAGGTCAAGGACGCAGTCAGGAATGGCCTCGGAAAGGGAGGGCGCCCTCACCTTGCAATTCGAGCCCTGGCACTGTGTCAGCTCGACAACTACCGTCCCGAGGTCGCAGGCTTCCGCTACGACGCGACCGGTGATTCTCCCCGCCTCGGCCAGGTTGACGAATACATCGCTCCCTGCAAAGCCGCGAACCCGTTGGCCGACGAACCCTTCGCTGCCGACCCACAGGGAAATGGGCGTATTCGTTTCGAGAGCCGGAAGGAGAGCCCCACCTTCGGAATCGCTCTGAACCGTGGTGGAACCACGGTCTTCTCCCTTCCGCCATCGTACGATGGTCTCAGCGCCGGTGATCGGGAGACCCACCTCGTCGTAGACGAACACCTTGCCGGCAACTCCATATCTCAGTTCGACCTGGTCGAGACCGAGGTCAGAATTGGTCAACGTAAATTCGACTGAGAGAGGCTGGAAGGTGTTCGACTCGACGGTGAGGTCATAGGTTCCGGTTGGGAGGCCGCAGAGCTTGGTCATAAAGAGGTCGTTGCCGACATTTTTCAGAGGCAAGGGTCCTTCAGATTGGGTCACCGGGCCCATCGACGAATTTGTTCGCTCCACCCTGTGACGAAGGACCGGATGTTGGCACGCTCGGCAGAGAATTGGCAGCTCTACACAGCGCCCCGTTTCTAGGTCATATTTCAGCATCAGAGGGTGCTCCGAGGTTCGAAGATAGAAGAAATCGACGATGGACGCGATCCCCTTCCCGGAAACATGGAGATCGTAAGCGCCGAGAGGAAACGATCCGAGGTCGACCTCCGTTCCGGGCTTAAGTTCCTGTTTAAATCTGAGGCTCATTCCGAGACGGGTCAGATCGAGAGTAACCTCTTTTGGGGTCTTTTCCCCGTCATATCTCTCGAGAGTGGTTTGGACAATAACGGTTCGGCCAGGAACAAGCAGGACCTTTGATGGAGGCTCCTGTCCATCGAGCCGAGCGTCTGCCGTTCGGTCGCATTCGACGAGGAGAGACGAGGCCCATTCGGGTACCAGGAGTTCCCCGTTCTTGAAACGAGACGTCAGATGAACCTCGTGATCTCCAGCCTCCATGGTGATTTCACATTCAACAGTTACCGGTTGACCCCAAGGATCGACGAGACGGGACATGACGCATTCTGGAGAGCCTTCCTCAATCCCAACCTCACCAATACAGCCCTCCTCGATGCGGAGCGGCAGGTACGCACCTTCTTCTGGCCGTTCTTCGAGACAGCTTTCGACCTCGATGCGTTCGCTGTCCTCGCACCAGAGGATCGTCTGGGCGATGGCATGAGGGGAAGAATATAGGAAGGTCAACGCGAAGACTGCACTCGAAGCGACGCTTCGGAAGATAGAGGTCTCGAGGTTCATATCGCCTCCAGGGATAGTTATTTCCTTTTCCTCATCCAAGCCATCCTACCAAAAATCAACGCCGCGGCTCCCCCTCTCGATCGGTCGGATGGAGTTTTTGCGGGGGACAACCAAAACGTCATGTTGATTTTTGTTCCCGATATGCGCATAATAGGAACAGCGATGAAGGAAGGACGCCATGGCAAAAAACCGAATCAACCTCAGCCTGGATCAGGATCTCGTAGACTTCGCCAAGGCTTTCGCCGCGGAGAACCGCACCACGGTAGCCGAGGTGATCACCCAATACCTCCTCGGCTTGAAGCGCAGGGTCCAGGGCGAGACCACAGAAAAGATCCTTTCTCACCCGGCTTTTCACGAAGCCATGGTCGAAGTCCGCGCCAGACTCCGAGACGGCAACGCCGAGTGGAGTACCTTTGACGAGGTTTTCTCCGACTGATGGAAGCGATCTTCGAGAAGGCATTTGTGAAGGCGCTTCGCAAACACTCCGGGATTAAGAGTCAGGTAGAGAACAAGGTCCGGATGATCATGGAGCAGCCGCTGGCCCTGGGCGAACCACTCAAGGGCAACTTCAGGGGGTTCTATTCCTGTCCGGTCAAGAAAAGCTTCATCATCATCTACCTATACTGTCATTCCTGCCGGAAGAAGGGTGACGATGTGTTCGTGGCGTGCTCGGACTGCAGTGATCGCGACGCCGAGACCATTAAGTTCGTGCTCCTGGGACCTCACGACGAGGCATACGGAATTTGAAGCAGAGTTGCCCCTCTCGAACGGGGTGTGCGAATATGTAGCGCGACGGATTATGTTGAGTACGGCTTGTAACCTCCTGTAATCAAAGGGTAATTCTCCGATCTGCTCTACATAATGTTGCGAGAAAAGCGAGCAGTTGATCCGTTGGCTGATACATCAA
>JAIOSJ010000356.1 GCA_021107705.1 Thermoanaerobaculales bacterium
AGTTTTCGACCTGAGGGACGCGGAGTCGTACTCGATAGTCCGTCGAGCATCCCGATGCGAGAAAACGCAGCTGGGCACAGTGCATCGCCGGCCGCAGTAGAAGATTGGTGAGAAATGCGGGTTAGCCCGACCTCAGATTTGCTGCGCGTCTACTCTCCGGCGACCCCAATCAGCGCAAGCGCACCGCAAACCGTGAATTCGGAATGTCCTCACCCGACCATTATCTCATCGACCAGAGTCACTCAGTGTGGGTTCAAACCCTATTTCTTCAGCGCCTTCGGTCCTTTGAAGTTCGGTCGCCGCTCGTTCCACACCGGCCATCACCCGCAGGAGATTCTCCCCGGCCACTTTGGCCAGTTCCTCTCGAGTCCATCCGCGCCGGGCCAGTTCAATCAGCAATTGCGGATAGCCGGTGACGTCGCTCATGCCATCTGGGAAGGCCCGGATACCGTCGTAGTCCGAGCCTAACCCGACATGATCGATGCCGGCGATGTGGCCAATGTGTTCAACGTGGTCAGCCAGTACCGACAGTTCTACCGTCGGAATCGGATGGTCAGCCATCCACTCGTCTATCTCTCGTTCGACGCGGACCGGGTCACCCGGATGCAGACTCTTGAGCCGCTCCCGCTCCGCCTTGAAATTGGCCCAGCGTTCGGTGTGAGATCGTGCCAGGAAGTACGACCCAAAATTGACCATGACGACGCCGTGGTTCTCCGCAACCAGGCCCAGAATGCCGTCGGGGACGTTGCGGGGATGGGGATTGAGGGCAAAGGCCGAGGAATGGGAGAAGATTACCGGCGCCTTCGTGATCTCCAGAACTTGACGCATGACCTCGGCCGAGACGTGCGACAAGTCAACCATCATTCCCAGCCGATTCATCTCACCGACGACCGCCTCGCCGAAAGCCGTCAATCCGTCGTGCTCGGGAGCATCGGTGGCGGCATCGCACCAGTCGACGTTGTGCCAGTGGGTCAGCGTCATGTAGCGGGCGCCAAGCGTGTACAGGGCCCGCAACACCGCCATCGAGTTGTCGATCGAATGGCCGCCTTCGATGCCGATCAGCGAAGCGATTTTGCCGTCGGCGTGAATTCGCCTGATGTCTGCAGCCGTCAGGGCCAGTTCCAACTCGTCCGAATAGCGGTCGACCAACCGGTGCACCAAATCGATCTGCTCGATCACCGTGGTCACCGCGTCGCCGCCTTCGAGATCGGTCGGCACCCAAACCGACCAGAACTGTGCCCCGATGCCGCCCTCTCTCAACCTCTCCAAATCCGTGTGCATCGGCCTTTCGATCGATGCCGTATCGTGGAAATCAAAGGCCCCGAGTTGATTGGACCATCGATCTCTTATGGCCCAGGGAGCATCATTGTGCCCGTCGATCAGAGGGGTTGCGGCCAGAATTTCTCCGACAAGAGAGACATTGGGATCGACCTCAGCACCCATTAGCGATGACGACAGCACGACAGACAGGCATAGACCGACAATCATAGAAATGCGCATGACAGACTCCAACATTTTCGAAAAGAGAGTGACTTTCGCCAAATCACCGAAGCGAACGCCCGAGCGGCAGTAACGCCATCGGAATCAACCAGAGAATATTTCCAAGAAGACTCATTCAGTCATCTCCTTCTGCGCATCCCGCCGCTCAGCCCACCAGCGCTCGCGCTCAACTCCTTCGTCGCCCGGCGGGATGAAGTCGTGGACTTCGTCGAATTCGCAGATCCAGTCTTCGGGGGGAAGGTCATCGGCGACCACGAGCGCCTCGGCGCCGTTAGGATTTCCAACTTCACCCAGCAACACAACCGGGTCTTCAATCTGACCCATTCCCGCCGACCATACGCAGTGTGGAAGGAATGAGAGCTTCTCCCAGGTCCACAAGTAGTCGTCGAGAACGCGTCGCCTCGCCTCATCCGCCACCCACACGACAACTCTCCGTCGCTCTCCATAGATGCGGAGAATCTCCCGCACCACGAAACCGGCTCGCTTGGCACTGGGCAGCTGGTGGGTCACGATTCGCGTCATGGCTGCAGTGTACCGGATCAATTGCGCTCGGTTGAGAGAAATGGTCCATGGTCCGGGAAGACCCGGCGTTAGTGTTAAGATTTGCTCGGCGCCTACAAGGAGAGGTTCGGTGTGCCGTAGGCCCGCAGGAGGATAACCGGATGCTCTTCAACCCCAACGACGCGAATGCCACTTATGTAGTTCAAGGCGGCGCCCCGATCAGCGGGGTTCTCAAGCCCGGCGGCAACAAGAACGCAGCCCTGCCGATGTTGGCGGCGACCCTCCTCGCGGGCGATATGGTTGAGCTGTCGAATGTGCCGGCAATTCGGGATGTGGGCGTCATGCTCGAGCTTCTCACAGACCTCGGCGCCGATATATCAGATCTGGGACATGGCCGTTGGTCGATCGACCCATCCGGGGTTACAAAAAACGTCGTGAATATCTCACTGGCAACTGAAATCCGCGCCTCGTTCCTCCTTGCCGGACCCCTTCTGGCAAAATGGGGCCGCGCCGTTTTGCCCCGTCCCGGTGGCGACAGAATTGGTCGGAGACCTCTCGACACCCATCTTCACGCTCTCATTGAGTTAGGGGCAGAAGTTGAGGTCTTACCGGATAGGTACGTAATAAATGCCCCGAGAGGATTACACGGTAATGACCTTTTCCTACATGAAATGTCGGTCATGGGAACCGAAAACGCCATCATGGCGGCCGCTCTCGCTGATGGCAAGACGACCATCCACAACGCCGCCTCGGAACCTCACGTTCAAGAACTCTGCCGGCTGATCAACTCATTCGGTGGACAGATTGAGGGGATCGGAACAAACATACTCGAAATTGTCGGCCGGACGGACCTGGGTGGTGGCGAGGCAGAGATCGGTCCCGACCCGATTGAAGTGGGATCCTTCATTGGTCTGGCAGCCGTCACCGGCGGCGAACTCAGAATCACCGGCGCCCGGCCCCGCCTCCACCACAGGATGACCCGAATCGGCTACGGAAAACTTGGTATCTGTTGGGAAGAGGATGGCGATGACATCGTTGTGCCGGCAAACCAGGAGTTGATCATCCGGGATGATTTACATGGTGGAATCCCGAAAATCGACGACGGTCCTTGGCCGGCGTTTCCTCCCGACCTCACCTCGATCGCGGTAGTCCTGGCCACCCAGGCACGAGGGACAATTCTGATCCACGAAAAGATGTTCGAAAGCCGCCTGTTCTGGGTCGATCGTCTGATCTCGATGGGCGCACGCATCGTCCTGTGCGATCCCCACCGCGCGGTCGTCGTCGGCCCGGCGCGCCTGCACGGTCAAGATCTCGCCAGCCCAGACATCCGCGCCGGAATGGCGCTGGTCATCGCGGCCCTGTGCGCCGAGGGAGAAAGCGTCATCCATAACATCAAACAGGTCGAACGCGGTTACGAAAATCTTCATGAACGACTTCGGTCGCTGAGCGCCGACGTCGAACGCAGAGTGTAGAATCTCGAGGGTAAGAGACTTTGGAGGAATGATGCGCAAATTCGTTTTCTTAGCCACCCTTCTCGCCATTTTCGGCGCCGTTCCCTCAAACGCCCAACAGGGTGAGTGGCGCTTTGCCACCAGGGTGACGTCACTTTCGTTTGATGCCGTCACCGATCCCATTTTCGACACGGGAACTCAAATGAAATCGAGTTCGGCCACACCAACCTTGGCGTTAGAATGGCAGTACATGATGTCCGAAGCGCTGGCCATCTGCGCGTCATTGACCACGGCGCCGTTCGATTTCAAAGGAGTGGGCGGCGAGCATAACGGAGAGGTTCTCGGAGAGATCTGGTTCACACCGATCACACTGACGCTGCGGTACGAGTTCCAGTTCCGCGGAAGCATACAACCCTACATCGGTGGAGGCATCAATACGACCCTCTACCTCCTTGACGAGATCGAACCCGTACTCGAGGACTACGGCGTCACGAAACTGAATGCCAAACCCGGCGCCGGCTGGGTGCTTGAGGCCGGCCTCAACTACGACCTCAACCGCACGACCTTCATCAACCTCGACCTCAAACTGATGGATTTCTCGACCGACCTCGACCTCGAGGACGAAAACGGAGAAATTCTCGATCGGGTGACGCTCGACGGCTCCCCGGTGGAAATCGGCCTCGGCATCGGCTGGAGATGGTGAGGAGGCTACCGGCGCAAAGCGGTCAACCGTCATATCGGTCAG
>JAIOSJ010000357.1 GCA_021107705.1 Thermoanaerobaculales bacterium
GAGGGCGCTGCCGAGGGTGTGGCTCGAGGGGCGTGGGTCGTTTCTGATGTCGAAGAACCGCAGATCGTTTTGGCCGCAACAGGTTCAGAGGTCACCCTGGCACAGCAGGCGCAGAACGCGCTGAAAGGCCGCGGCGTCAGAGCCAGGATCGTCTCCATGCCGTCGTGGGAGCTGTTTGAAGACCAGAGTGAAGGCTACAAGCGGTCGATTCTGCCTCCGGACGTGGCCGTTGTGGGCATCGAGGCCGGCGTCACCCTCGGATGGCGGCGCTGGGTGGGAAATCGAGGAGCAATCATCGGCCTCGACCGCTTCGGCGCCTCGGCGCCCGGGAGTACGGTAGCGCGGGAGCTTGGCTTTACCGTCGAAGCCGTTGTGGAAAAGGTCCTCGGGTTGCTCGGCGATTGATAAATTGACACTGATCCGGACAGGGAGGAATCGATGAATCCATTGGTAGCGTTGTGGGACGAGCATCGGCAGGCGGTGTGGTTAGATTTTATTCAGCGAAGCCTGATGGCAGATGGCGGTCTCGCCCGCCTGGTCGCCTCTGACGGTGTACGTGGTGTGACCTCCAATCCATCGATCTTCAAGAATGCCATCACCGGAAGTGATGAGTACGACGAGCAGATCGACGAAGTTCTCCTCGCCGATCCCGATGCAACCGCCACCGAGGTCTACGAGGCCCTCGCCATCAGGGACATTCAGGCCGCGGCGGATGTCATGCGCTCGGTTTACGACAATTCGCAGGGCACTGACGGATTCGTCAGCTTGGAGGTTTCTCCGGAACTCGCATGTGACACTTCAGGGACCATCGTCGATGCCCGCAGGTTGTGGGCCGCGGTGAACAGGCCGAACCTCATGATCAAGGTACCGGCAACCGCGGAGGGAATCCCCGCCATTGAGGAGCTGATCGCCGCGGGCATCAATGTCAATGCAACCTTGATGTTCTCTCTCGCGGACTATGAAGCGGTGGCGATGGCCTTTGTTTGTGGAATCGCCCGTTGTCCAGAGCCCGCAAGGGTCGCTTCAGTGGCGTCGTTCTTCGTCAGTCGAGTAGATTCGGCGGTGGACAAGCAGCTCGAAGCCATCGGTACGCCAGGGGCCCTCGGCCTTCGCGGCAAGGCTGCCATCGCCAATGCTTGCCTCGCCTACCGTCGCTTTCACGAGATCTTCCACGGGGGGCCGGATTTTGCGGCATCGAAGGACCGCGGCGCCCAGGTGCAACGACCGTTATGGGCATCGACATCGACCAAGAACCCTTCCTATCCCGATGTGCTCTACGTCGAGGAATTGGTGGGACCCGAGACGGTCAACACGATCCCTTCGGCCACACTGTACGCCTATCGCTACCACGGCCGGCCGCGAAAGGCTTTGGCGGAAGGAATGGAGAGGGCGGACGAGGTCATGGAGGGACTCGCCGGAGTCGGCATCGATTTGGATGCCGTCACCCAAAAACTCCAGGTGGACGGGGTCAAGAGCTTCGCCGATGCCTTTCAGGACCTCTTGCTGTCTCTGGAAACCAAGATTTCCTCACGTAGGGCGTGACAGTGTCGATCCGCGTCGAACGAACGACCAACTGATACCATACTGATGACCGCCTCCTGATATGAGAGACCGGTGGCCTTTGGGAGAGACGTAACTATGTGCGGCATAATTGGATACGTAGGGGAACACCAGGCGGTTCCTGTCATTCTGGACGGCTTGCGCCGCCTTGAATATCGGGGTTATGACTCGGCGGGCATGGCCGTGATGGCCTCTGATCGCATTCAGATCCTCCGGGCGGCGGGCAAACTCGCCAATCTTGAAGAATTGGCCTTCGATCAGCCGCTGCGGGGATCGGTCGGCGTCGGTCACACCCGTTGGGCCACCCACGGGGCGCCCACCGAAGCCAACGCCCACCCACAGGTTGACGCCTCAGGTCATGTTGCCGTGGTCCACAATGGAATCCTCGAAAACTACTCCCAGCTGCGCCAGGAATTCCGGGAGTCGGGCGTGGCCCTGAGTTCGGATACCGACACCGAGCTGATTGCCCAGCTTCTGGGCCGGGAGTCGGGCACTCTGGAGGAACGTGTTTTGGAGGTTTTTCCGCGATTGGTGGGACAGTTTGCGGTTGTGGCCGTCACTCGTGATGAACCGGACACCGTGGTTGCCTTTCGCCAGGGACCGCCTCTGGTGGTCGGTCTTGGTGATGACGAGAACATCGTAGCGTCCGATGTTGTGGCCCTGCTCCATCGTACGAAAAGGGTGATCTATCTCGAGAACGGCGACATCGCCGTCGTGCACCGGGACAGTGTTCGCATCACCGATTTGAACGGTCAAGTCGATCGTATGGTGGAGACCCTGGATTGGGACCCGGGGCGAATGGACAAGAGCGGCTACCGCCACTACATGCTCAAGGAGATCCACGAGCAGCCCGACGCGATCCGCAACACAGTTCGTGCCTACCTGAGTTCGGATCGTACGACGGTGAATCTCGATGGGCTCGGTTTCGATCCTGAGCGGCTGGCCGAGGTGAAGCGCGTGCATCTCGTCGCCTGTGGCACTTCATGGCACGCCTGTCTGGTCGGCAAGTTCTTGTTGGAGCATTTGACCGCCTTGCCCACTGAGGTCGATTACGGTTCCGAATACCGTTACCGTGAGCCTCTGGTCGGTGAGGATGTCCTGGTTGTGGGCGTTACCCAGTCGGGAGAGACCGCGGACACTCTGGCGGCAATGGAACTCGCGAAGGAACAGGGCGCCCTGCTGGGTACCATTTGCAACGTTCGGGGCTCGTCCTCGTGGCGGCTCGCCGAGGTCAGCATGCTCACCCAGGCGGGTCCCGAGATTGGGGTCGCTTCCACAAAGGCATTCACGACCCAATTGGTGGCCCTGATGCTCCTCGCCCTGGCTCTGCGCCGGTCGCGGGGTCTTGCCGACGATTTGGACCGGGAACTGATTCACCAATTGCAACGGCTTCCACTTGCCGTTGAACAGGCCCTCGAGGGTGAAGAACAGATTTACGATCATGCCACTGAGCTTTTGTCCGAGGCCACGGATTCTCTCTATCTCGGGCGCGGGTGTCTCTATCCGATCGCCCTCGAGGGCGCCTTGAAGCTGAAGGAGATTTCCTACCTTCATGCCGAGGGCTATCCCGCCGGCGAAATGAAGCACGGGCCGATTGCCCTGCTCACCGATGGGTTTCCGGTCGTCGCGGTGGCCCCGGCAACGCCCACACGAGAGAAACTGATCGGCAACCTCATGGAGGTACGCGCCCGCGGCGCTACGGTCATCGCTGTTGCCGAAAAACATGCACAGGATGTCAGCCAGGTCGCCGATCTCATCCTCCCGATCCCGGAGGTTCACCACCTTTTGCAACCGATCGTGGCCGTTGTGCCCCTCCAATTACTGGCGTATCGTGTCGCGGTTGAACTCGGTCTCGACGTCGACCAGCCCCGCAACCTCGCCAAGAGTGTGACGGTGGAATAGGGCGAGCCAAGCCACCCGAAATTCAGAGACGGAAGCAATGGATCAATTTCTCGAAAACCTCAATGATGCCCAACGCGAAGCTGTGATCTTCGGTGAGGGACCGCTGCTGGTGCTTGCGGGCGCCGGCTCGGGGAAGACCCGGGTTCTGACCCACAGAGTCGCTCACATCGTGGCCCGCGGCGACGCCGAACCTTTCGAAATCACGGCGGTAACCTTCACCAACAAGGCGGCTCGTGAGATGCGGGAGCGGGCCGAGACTCTGGTGCGGGACGGAAGGGGCCTCGGCGGCGCCTTCCTCGGCACCTTCCACCGGTGGGCCCTCGAGGTTCTGAGACGGTGGCCGGAGGCGGCGGGGCTGCCACGGCGTTTTTCGATCCTCGACCCGGATGACCAGCGGGCCCTGATGACACGCCTCCTCAAGGAAGAGCGGATCGACACCAAGGACCACCCGCCGCGCGCGGTTCTCGGGCGCATCTCAGGCCATGTCAACCGGATGGAGGGTGTGGAACGGCTTGAGGCTCGGAGCGGGGACAATCGGGCGCAGATCACCGCTCGTCTTTGGAACCGATACACAAAGGAAAAGAAGGCGCTTGGCGCCGTCGATTTCGACGATATGTTGGCGCAAACCCTCGATGTTTTGCGCCGTGAAGAGGTGGTGCGCAAGGCGGTCATGAGGCGGGCTCGCTACCTCCTGGTCGATGAATTCCAGGACACCAACAAGCTGCAGATGAAAATGCTTTTGACGGTGCTTGCCGGCGGCGGCAACATCACCGCGGTGGGTGACGAGGACCAGAGCATCTATCGTTGGCGAGGCGCCGAGATGGACAATATTCTGGGCTTCGAAAAGCACTTTGCGGGGGCTCATATCGTTTCTCTCGAGCGCAATTACCGTTCGACCCAACCGATTCTGGAAGCCTCCGGTGCGTTGATCGCGCAGAACATTCGTCGTCACGGCAAGACCCTCTTCACCGAGCAGGACGGCGGCGAGCCGGTTCGACTCTTTGTCGCCGATGATGAGCGCCATGAGGCGCGATGGACCGTTGACCGCATCTCCGAACTCGAGAGCGAGCACGGTCTCGGCGAAATGGCGGTACTGATGCGCACCAACGCCCAGACCCGCCCGTTCGAGGAAGAACTCATGCGACGCCGCATCGCCTATCGCGTGGTCGGAGGCCTGCGCTTCTGGCAAAGGGCGGAAGTCAAAGATGCTCTCGCTTATCTGCGCCAGGTTGTCCGGCCCGATGACGAGGTCGCCTTTCGTAGGGTCGTGAACGTTCCGGCCCGCGGTATCGGCGCAGCCACAATCGACGTCCTGAAGAAACACGCCGCCGGCGCCAAGGCGCTTCTTCCGGTCGCTGCTCGTGATCTTCCCGAGAGCTTGATGCCGCGCGCACGAGTGGCCCTCGGCCGGTACTTCGAACTGCTCGACGAGGCCCAAAGCCAACGGGAGATCCTGGATCCCGCTGATTTTGTCGGATGGTTGCTCGAAACGACCGGACTCCTTGGGCTGTACGATGGTGATGAGGAGGAGAAGGTTGTTCGCCGAGAGAATCTAAGGCAGCTGGCATCCGCGGTTGCCGAAGCCTCCGCTCAGGGTCAGACTTTGGAGGACTTTCTCGACGGTGTTGCCCTTTTCGAAGATTCGGACGAAGAGACGTCCCCCGATGTGGTGCGGCTCATGACTCTGCACGGCGCAAAAGGCATGGAATTCGACGTGGTTTTCGTGGCCGGGATGGAAGACGGTTTGCTTCCCCACGCCAACTCCCGTGAGGAGGAAGAGGGCGTGGAAGAAGAGCGCCGACTCGCCTACGTGGGAATGACGCGGGCCCGTCGCTGGTTGGGTCTCACCGCTGCCCGCCGTCGTTTTCTCTTCGGCCAGAGTCAGAACACCCAGCTCTCTCGCTTTCTTCTCGACATTTCCGCAGACCAATTTGAGGATGTCTCGGACCAGCCGTGGCAGATGGCGCCGTCAGATGAACCGGAAGAGTTCGGAACCGTCGTGGCTTCTCGGGGGCGTCACCAGCAGCGATCCGCCGGTTCCGCAGATTCGGCCCCTCCGATTCCCTCCCGGCGCAGCACGGGGCGCAAGATTGGCGCTGTCGTGACTGACGGCAGCGGTGTGGGTTGGCGACCGGGTGATCGTGTGCGTCACCGGCGTTTCGGAACGGGGGTCGTACTCTCCTGCCGGGGGCGGGGTCCGCAGTTGCAATTGGTCGTGTATTTCGACCGGGGTGGGCGAAAGACCTTGGTTCCGACGATCGCCAAACTGGAAAAACTGTAGCGAGGTCGTAGGGTCAATAGGTCAAACGGGTCGTAGGGGCAACCCTATGTGGTTGCCCATCCCCCGGCTGCGAGAGACAGAACAAGAGCACAAGAGGTTGAAGCGGCGGCCCATGGAGCGCGACTGTCCGGCCCGCAACGAAAATCGCTCAAAGGCATGGACGTCGGAAGGCGAAGTGCCCCATGGTATGCTTCTGTTGATGAGCGGAGGTATGTGTCATGCGCACCACAGTTATCATACCGGACGAATTGGTCGAGGAGGTCGGGCGTCTGGCGGCAGGTGAACCTTTGAGCCGGTTCGTCCGGGAGTCCGTGGCGGAGAGGGTCGCGCGACTGAAGCGAGAACAGCTCCTGCGAGATATGGAGGCGGGCTACCGAGCCGAGGCCCGTGATCCGTCTCTGGACAGTGAATGGGAGAACCTTGAGGTGGATGGTCTGCCATGAGACGGGGCGAAATCTATTGGGTCAATCTCGATCCTGTGGTGGGGTCCGAGATCGGAAAGCGCCGCCCCGCAGTCGTGCTCCA
>JAIOSJ010000280.1 GCA_021107705.1 Thermoanaerobaculales bacterium
CCGCAACCCCGGAAAAATCCACGTCAGGGGGTCTCATTTGGTCGGCGCCGACAACCACTTGGGATGTCAGTGACTTAGACCCAAAATCGTGGTGGCGTGCGCAGTACTACTACAGGGCTCGGTGGTACTCGCCGGGGATGGTGAGCTTTCTGGAGCGGGATCCTTTGGGGTATGTGGATGGGAGTAATACCTACCAGTTTGAGAGATTCAGTACGCCGAACTTTCTCGACCCAACCGGCGAAAAGACGACGGTCATATTCGTGGGCAGGGGTGATTCTGCTGGTCTCATGTTCTTAGCTGCAGCTCTAACCAAGAAAAGGCAGATTGAGGCCAGCCGACCCGACGATGATGTGGAACTCTACGAGTGGGGTACCGATTACTCCGACAAGAGTTTCGTCCTTGATGTCCTGAAACGTCCACGCTCGGAAGACGACAAGGTTTCTGAAATTCACTATTTTGGCCATTCCTTCAGGGGTGGGATCGCGTTTGGCTATGGTGACCCAGGTGTTGGCACTGCCCGCGCACAACTCTGGAACAACTACGCTTCGAGTTCGTCAATGACACAGTCAGAACTCCTCTCGCAGGCGATTGCAACGGAGAAGGGCATTCTCCTTCGTCACGATCTTCTTCAGAGTTCCTCTTGGGTTGGAGCAAAGACGGCCGTCAGGTCCAATCTCGATATGGATGCTCGAATGTACCTATGGGGATGCATGACGACGCAGATCTCGGATTTCAGCTCGGACCCGTACTGGTTTGTCTTCCGGGGTCTCACACCGATCAGATCCATAGCAAGGGAACTAGCGATGTACCTGGACCGAACGGTTGTCGGCACCAGTGTAGGATCGAAGTTCCAGGTCAATCTCTCTGGAAGTTGGGTCACACCAGAGCAGTTCCACCAGAAGGCCGGGAGGTACTTCGGGAGCGCGAGTAACGACTTCGGGATCTTCGATACCCGCCTGGTACCTGAGTCCGGGACTTACCAGGAGGTTCATCCGTGAGAGTAGTCATCCTAGTTGCGCTAGTGGCTATCGTCGCTTCCTTGGCGAGCCCATGTCAGCTTCCTGGCTCCATTCGGGATGCTGACATCATCGTTGCCACTCAAGGAGGCGTGATCGCGATCAATGGCAAGGTTGTGCGGCTGTACTCCTCTATTGGTCCTGGGGATGAGTCGATCTCAGAGACCGTCCTACCTAAGACCGCTATGCCGATCTCGGTTCGAGGCTACTCGGTGGTGATGCGTGCTCCATTCTCGCTCTACGTATGGAAAGACGAACTAAATCTCACCGACGGCGGACTGTCACTGATTCATGAGCGCCAACAGCCAGAAGATGGACTGTTTGAGGAGGTGGGTGGTTCTGGCGACCGCCCAGGGGTTTTCATGCTGCGGCACCGTATTTCGGGGGAGCGCCTGGAGCTGAAGACGCCAGATGATGGCTGTGTCAGCGTTCACACAGCACCGCAGCCGCTGGAAGCAGATCGTACCTTGTGGCTGTTGTGTGGCTACTTCTACAGCACGGATCGATCGGGAGCGCCTGCCTGGAAGACCCGCGCATGTACGGGGGGTTGCGCACCAGGTCTTCACCTTGCTGGTGATTCAATAAGGGTTCTGGGTGTCTCAATAACGGGTGCCCTGAGGGTAGTCAACATTGAAGACGGACGAGTGATCGCGGACCTCCTTCCAGGGGAATACGCCGATATTTCTGTGCTGGATGGTCCTCCGTATGTAGTCAAGTCCGTCGAGAATCTCAGTAATGGCTGGCTGGTCCACTTGTCCGATATTTCCGGGTCTACAGCTTCAAGCGTGGTCCGCTGTGAGGAGGATCGTTGTACTGCCGAGTGTGTTGCTGCTTCCTCGGTGGAGCGAATCCGATTCTGGGGTTCGCGCGAGAACCGAGACACCGTTCTGTTGAGAGATGGTGTAACCACGCTCACTAGTGATGGAAACCGATGGAAGGTCTCAACCCTCCCGACAGTCCAGCTGACGAGTATGAGGGAAACTGAATAACCCAGAATCCGGTGTCCTATCCTACCCTTCGCTGTCGCGCTCTTCCCCGAGGCGCGCAAGGGTGACCTCGCCGGCGTCCACCACGACTTGAAATCTTGGCCTGCCTTCGTCGAGAACTAGAACCAGATTTCCTTCGGTGACAAGTCTTCGAATCTCTTCACGAAGCTCTGGCCGTTCCACCTTTGCGTGCTGCCAGTCGATGAGCTTGACTCCGTATGTGGTCTTCTCGGGGACGGCTCCGAGCGGAAACGCCTTCTGGCCCCAAAGGTCGCTATCTGGGTCGTACTGGATGAGGCATGCCTTGACCCCAGCACCGAGAGTCAGCAGCCAGTAGTGGTCACAAGGGACGCAGTGGTAAAAGGGTTCCTCCACCCCTGGTGTTCTGAGAACCAGTGCGCGGTTGCACTCCGGGCAAGGTATGACATCGTACTTTTCCATGGCATCTCCTTCTGTCTGGTTGGGCCGCAACATCAGTGCAGGACGGTCCTTCCGGTCCTTATGATGATCAGCGGTAATCAAGGGCGGGCCGAAGCCGTGACTTGAGGGGTACCTTGAAGCACTACTCCCCCGAAGCCAGTCGCCTGGCCTGGTGCTGGAGGATGAGTCCGTCAAGGACAGTCTTTGCCACCTGTCGGGCCTCGGGGTCAAACTTCGCAACCGCCTCAAACTGGAGTTTCAGATCCTCACTGGGCCCGCGTTCCTCCTGATCGAAGAGAAGAGCGTCCGTCGTTATGCTCAGTGCAACTGCAAGTTTCTTGATGACTTCAAGGCTAGGCTGAGAAGTGCCCGACTCATAGCGGTGAATCTGGATGACGTGAATGCCGACCCGGTCGGCCAAAGCCTGTTGGGTGAGGCCCTTTTCCTTGCGGAAGCTGACGAGACGTTGAGAGAAAGCCATGTCGAGTACGAATCCTTTTACGACCTCCACTGTAAACCTCCTTTCAAAGCCGCTTGACCAAACTATGCAACTTTGTTATTTCTAATATAGCAGAGCCGCGGATTGACACGATTTTCAAGGAGGCGATAAATGGCCAGAATTCCCGATCACGAACTCAACCGGCTCAAACGCGACACCGACCTCGCCGCGCTGGTGCGATCGCGCGGCGTCAAGCTCAAGCCCCAAGGCAAAGACCTGGTCGGCCTGTGCGTCTTGCACGACGACAAAAGTCCGTCTTTGGTCGTCACGCCTTCGAAGAATCTCTGGCACTGCCTCGGCTGCGGACAAGGCGGCTCCGTCGTCGATTGGGTCATGAAGACCGAAGGCGTGAGCTTTCGTCATGCGGTGGAGATCCTGCGGGAAGGAAATCCGGGAGCCGGGGTCCGGGATCCGGAGTCAGAGGACCGGGACCCGAAGGCGGCGCCGAAGAGATCCTTGGTGCCCAAACTACCGGCGCCCGTGGAGCTCGACGCCTCCGCCGAAGAACTCATGCAGCAAGTCGTCGGCTACTACCACTCAACGCTTTTGAACTCACCCGAAGCCATGGACTACCTCAAACAGCGCGGCATCGACCACCCCGAAGCGGTCAGCGCCTTTAAGCTCGGCTACGCCAACCGCACCCTCGGCCTGCGACTGCCGCCCAAAAAGCGCAAAGACGGCGCGAGAATGCGCCATCAGCTGACCAAGCTCGGCATCATCAGACCCTCGGGCCACGAGCACCTCAACGGCTGCCTCACCATCCCGGTCTTCGACGCCGAGGGTCGAGTCACCCAGATCTACGGCCGCAAGATCGTGCACCACCTCAAAAACGGCAGCGTGTACCACCTGTACCTGCCCGGCCCCCGCCGCGGCGTCTTCAACCTCGACGCCTTTCGCACCTCCAAAGAAATCATCCTGTGCGAGTCTTTGATCGACGCCCTGACCTTCTGGCGCCACGGCTTTCAAAACGTCACCAGCTCGTGGGGCGCCTCGGGTTTCACCGATGAACATCTTGAGGTCATGAAAGCCTACGGCGCCGAGAGAGTGCTCATCGCCTATGACCGCGACGAAGCAGGCGACAAAGGCGCCGAAGACGTCGCAAGGCGACTCTCAGCCGAGGGCATCGCCTGCTTCCGGGTGCTCTTCCCGAAGAGCATGGACGCCAACGCCTACGCCCGCAAAGTCACGCCGGCTGCGCAGTCGCTGGCCGTGCTGCTGCGCTCGGCTCAGTACATTGCTGGGCCGTTGTCCGTTGCCCGTGATCCGTTGCCCGAGAAGGAGACGCCGCGTGGTGAAAGCCACCACCCACCCGCAGAGCAGTCGGTCGAAGAACCAATGAATGCCTCGCTTATCACCGAGGCAGAGCCCATTTCCCCCCTAGCTGCAGGTCCTGGGCCACACTCCCCGGTGAAAAGCCAGGAGATACCTGCCTCCTCGGTCCATCGGACTCCGAAGCCTTCAAAGCGGACAACGGAAAACGGACAACCCACAACGGACCCCGGACAACGGACCCCGGAACCGGCTTCGCCGGTTCCTCCCCCTCCGAGAGTCGACATTCCCGCCGAAGTCAACGAGCAAGAGGTCGTCATCCGGCTGGACGACCGGCGCTGGAGAGTGCGAGGCCTTGCGAAAAACATGAGCTTCGAGCAGCTGAGAATAAACCTCTTCGTCGGCCTTGACGGTCGACCGGACCGTTTCCACCTCGACACCTTCGACCTCTACTCCGCCAAGCAACGCTCAGCCTTCATCCGCCAGGCCACCACCGAGCTCGGGCTCAAAGAGACCCTCGTCAAGAAAGACCTCGGCATGGTCCTCTTGAAACTCGAAGAGCTGCAGGAGCTGCAGATCCGCAAAGCGCTCGAGCCCAAACAGACCACCGTCACCATAGACGAGGCTGACCGGCAAGCCGCGCTGGCGCTGCTCAGGGACCCGCGATTGCTCGATCGCATCGCCGAGGACTTTGAGCGCTGTGGCGTCGTCGGCGAAGAGACCAACAAGCTCGTCGGTTACCTGGCGGCCGTGTCACGCAAACTCGAGCGTCCCCTGGCGGTGATGATCCAGTCCAGCTCCGCCGCCGGCAAGTCCTCGCTGATGAACGCCGTTTTGTCCTTCGTACCGGACGAAGAGAGAGTGGCCTATTCGGCCATGACCGGGCAGTCGCTCTTTTACATGGACATCACGCTCAAGCACAAGATCCTGGCGATCGCCGAAGAGGAGGGCGCCCAAAGAGCGAGCTACGCCCTCAAGCAGCTGCAGACCGAGGGCGAGCTCTCCATCGCCTCGACCGGCAAGGACCCTGCCACCGGTCGACTGGTGACCCACGAGTACCGGGTAGAAGGTCCGGTCATGCTGGTGATGACCACCACCGCCATCGACCTCGACGAAGAACTCATGAACCGCTGTGTCGTACTCTCAGTCGACGAGGGCCGTGAGCAGACCCGGGCCATCCACCGCATGCAGCGGGAGAGCCAGACCCTTGAGGGCCTGCTCGCCCGGCGACGCCGGGCGAGGGTGCTTGAGCTACACCGTAACGCCCAGCGCCTGCTCAGACCCCTTCCCGTACTCAACCCCTTCGCCCAGCACCTGACTTTCCCGACCGAAAAGACCAGGATGCGGCGGGACCACCTCAAATACCTCGGGCTCATCGAAGCCGTGACCCTTTTACACCAGCACCAGCGGGAACGCCGGGTGGCCGTCGATGAAGGTGAGCAGGTCGAGCACCTGGTGGTCAGCTTGCCAGATATCGAGATCGCCAACCGCCTCGCCGCCGAGGTCTTGGGCCGGACCCTTGATGAGTTGCCTCCGCAAAGCCGCCGTTTGCTTTGCCTGCTTCACGAGATGGTCGTCCAGCTCTGCCAAGAGCAGGAGGTGGCGCCTGGTGACGTGCGCTTCACCCGGGCCCAAGCGCGCCGCCACAGTGGCTGGTCCTACGACCAGGTGAGGGTGCATCTCGACCGCCTGGCGGAGATGGAGTACCTGCTCATCCACCATGGCCGCCGAGGTCAGAGTTTTATCTACGAGCTTTTGTATGACGGAGAAGGCCAGGAGGGTGACTCCTTCCTGCTCGGCCTGATCGACGTCGACCGGCTGCGCCAGGCGACGACCGAAGCCTCGACTACGACGCCGGACGAAGGGCCGACAATGGGCGACCAGGCCGAAAGTTTGGGGGGTCAAAAGCGGAGTTTGGGGGGTGAGCAGCCCGGGTTTGGGGGGCCATTTGGCCCCCATTTGGCCCCCATTGGGGTGCCATTGGGGACCCCGGAAAACGACCAGAAAGCCAATGCCGGCGGGCATTCTCCTGCCGATGACGCCGAAGAAGCCGAGAAAACGCATATTAGGGAGGTTTCCAAAACCCAGGCTCGTCGTACCGTAGACGATCGTCGTACTGACCGAACGCCTCCTTCCCTAGCCGCTGCGGCTCCTGCAGCTAGAGGTGAAAGCCGGTGAAGATCCCACGGCAAAGCCGTCGAGGCGTCGACCGCAAGGCGCCCGAGCCCATCACCTGGACCGACCCGCACAGCCTGGCCGCCCAGGTCGAGCGTCATCTCGGTTGGCTCGAAGCGCGTGACTACGCCGAGACCAGCGTCGAAGGCCGGCGCCGGGACATCATGGCCTTCGTCGCCTGGTGCGAAGAGCGTGGCCTCACCCGCCCCCCTGAACTCACTCGTCTGGTGCTCGACCTCTACCAGAAGCGGGTGGCGCGGATCGAGCGAAGAGACGGCGCCACCATCTCGCCCCGGACCCAAAGGCTCAAGCTGCTCGCCGTGGCCGGCTTTTGCAAGTGGCTGGCGAGGGAGCGGCTGGTGCTTTTCAACCCAGCTGCTGAGCTTGAGCTGCCGAGGGTAGGCCGCTACTTGCCGAGGACCGTGCTCACAGCGGATGAGGCTGAGCAGGTGCTCGCCGTGCCAAACCTCGAAACGCCGCTCGGCTTGAGGGACCGGGCGATCCTGGAGACCTTTTACTCGACCGGCATCCGCCGGTCGGAGCTGATGCGGCTCAAGATCGCAGACATCGACCTCGGGCGTCAGATCCTGGGCATCCGTCAGGGCAAGGGCAAGCGTGACCGTTTCTTGCCCTTAGGCGAGAGGGCACTGGCCTGGATCGGGCGTTACCTTGAGGAGGTCAGGCCGCAGCTCGTCATCCTGCCCGACCCGGGCCATCTCTACTTGACTGCCGACGGCACGCCTCTTGGTCGAAACCATCTCGGCAAGATGGTGAGTACCGCGGTGGCCATGGCAGACATCGGCAAGCAGGGCTCTTGCCACCTCTTCCGCCACACCATGGCCACCTTGATGCTCGAGCACGGCGCCGACATCCGTTTCATCCAGCAGATGCTCGGTCACGCCAGGCTCGAGACCACTCAGATCTACACCCAGGTCAGCATCGAGGCGCTCAAGGCGGTGTACAACGCGACCCACCCCGGCGCCAGGCTTCGCCGGCGCAAGGATGAAGAGGGAGAGAGAGCAAGTTTCGGCCCTTCGATCGTCTTCGACGAGGAGGACTGAGACGCTCGTGATCAACACATAAAGGAAAGGCCGCATGCGGCCTTGCTGTATTTCTGACCCCCGCCCGCCCGCAGCCGGTTTTGAGCGACTAGGAGAGAAAAACCCGTGCCAGGCTGCGGCGAGCCGGCCGCCCTTCGGGTCCGGGCAAGACCGCGAGGGCAAGACGTGTGCCGGCGGGTCCCTCCCCGGCCCTCCCTTCCGTCACACGCCTTGCACACTCGCTCGCCGATAATGCGCATTATCGTCGCTTGCCCTCGGCCGGCTCGCCTTGGGCTGCCTCGGAGGCAGCCTTTACATAAAGACCTTATGTAAACCTTTCACGGGTTTTTCTCTCCTAGTCGCTCAAAACCGGCTGCGCCCGCCGCCCCCAAAATGGGGGCTCCCCCCCGGCTGACCGCCGGCCTCCTCCGGAGGGCGTCGCTTGAGTCTCGGTGCTCGGGCTGCGGCCCTTCGGGCCTCCGCGCCTGCGCTCCAAGCCGCAAGCGACCAGGCGCGCTCGTGAGATCTGGGTGCGCTCTCTGGTGTGACGTGACCGAGGCGCCGATCGCCGCGGCGGCCATCGGCCGGACCCCGGCAGGTCTGAAGATCACCGAGGGCCTTCGGTCGGCTCCGCCTGCCTGCGCCGCGATGCGTCGCGGCAGACAGGCCCACCTCGGCCCGGCAGGGGACACGAGATCCAGGGTCCAACGCGCTCTCAAGCATCGCTCTTGAAAAACGAGGTAGCGCAGTGGCTCGGACGGCGTCAAGGATACCCTTCGGCGGCCTCGCCCTCCGCGTCGCTCCGCGTCGCTGCGGGCAGGCCGTCCTTGACTCCGCCGAGACCACCGCGCTGAACAAAAGGCACAGAGCGATGCTTCGAAAAGAAGTCCTTGGGGGGACTTCCTTCTCGGAATCAGAGCAGCCTGAACAGCCGAATTCCGCTACAATCAACCGATGAGAGAAACAGCAGCTAGCGAAAGAAACAGCCTCTTCCTAGCTGCTGTCGTCGCCGGTGAAGACGACGCGCCGGCACTCGCGACCGATACCGCAACCCCGGAAAAATCCACGTCAGGGGGTCTCATTTGGTCGGCGCCGACAACCACTTGGGATGTCAGTGACTTAGACCCAAAATCGTGGTGGCGTGCGCAGTACTACTACAGGGCTCGGTGGTA
>JAIOSJ010000369.1 GCA_021107705.1 Thermoanaerobaculales bacterium
TGAGTTTGACCAGTTCTATGACCAGTGCAATGTCGACGGTAGGAGATGATGCCGTCATCCCAAAATGCTTCCGAACATCGATGATCCCGACGCCTCTGAGTTCGAGAATATTGAGTAAGAGTGGGTGAGCCTCTCCACGAAGCCCATGCCGATGACATCTCCGGACGACCACGAGATCATCAGCGACAAGGCGATGACCTCGGTAAATGAGTTCGAGGGCACATTCGCTCTTACCGATACCCGCGTCGCCGATAATCAAGGTTCCGGAGGAAAAGACATTAACCAGGACTCCGTGAATCTGCGTTCGTGGAGCAAGGGCATTTTCCAGAAAAGCCGAGACTCCTTCGATTGCATCGGATGTTTGGCGCTGGGTCACCAGAAAAGGGATTTCGAGTTCATCGCAGACGTCCAGAACCTGGATCGACGGGACGTTTCCTTTCGTAGAAACGATGGCGGGAATCCCGGACTTTAGCACTGAAATGATTCGGCAGTTGGCCTCATCCTCACCCAATGTTCGTAAGAAGGAATATTCCGACTCACCCAAAATTTGAACTCGTCCCGGTTTTACATAAGGCAGAAATCCGGCGAGAGCGAGCCCTGGCTTTTGAATACGTGGATTTGTGATGAGTCTGCTTTCCAGTCCATTCTCACCTCCAGCAACCTTGAACTCGAGATACGCCAGACGCTCTTCGTTCAGAAAGTTCTTCACGGGGACCGGTGGGCCGAAACTCAAAGTCCTTCCCTATCTGCCATTCTTCTAACCAGGTCAACGGCGGTCATGGCATCCGGAGCCTCGAGAAGGTTGAGCCGAACGTCGTGACTTTTGAGGGTTCGGGCGATCTGAGAAAGAATCTGCAGATGAAGGGCAGGTTGATCAGGCGGCGACAGCACGACAAAAACGAACCGAACTCCCGCTGCCTCGTTGTTGTCGAACGACACCTCGGTTGCAAACCTCCCGAGAGCAACCTGGATTGAACCCAACCCCGGAATCTTGCAATGTGGAATTGCAAATCCATCACCTACGGAAGTCGAACCCAGACGTTCACGTTCAATCAACGCCTCGGTGATCTCCGAAGAGCTGAGCTTGGTCCCAGCCGCCAGCCTTTTTCCGAACTCGCTCATCGCAGTCTTAACATCAACCGCTTCGAGATCGAGAAAGACCCGCGCCGGGTCGATCAGGTCTTGAATCTTCATCACATATCTGGAGTGATCAGCGCGAGATTATTATCCCGACGCCGATAGAGAACATTGACACGATTCGTTCCCGCATTGCGAAATACGAAGAAAAGCTCCTCCGATTTTTCGAGTTGCAAAACCGCTTCTTCGATGGTCATCGGTTTAACGGGTATGGTCGTCGTCTCGACGATATGTGGGGTCCCTGAGGCCGCCGATTCGGGTTCGAGAACCTCTAAGTTCCAGAACAAGGCATCCTTGCTCTCACCCCCGTGGCGTTTTCGTCCTTTAAGGCGGGTTTTCGCACGCCTGGCTTGCATTTCAAGTTTGTCGACGGCGTCCTGAATAGCTGTCGTCAGGTCTTTGTGAGAACTCGTCGACTTCACGTCGAAATCTTTTCCCTTCAAAAAGATATCCGCGACGAAAAGGTGGCGTTCTTGACTGATTTCCACCCTCAAATCAATTATATCGGCGAAATATTTTTCCACCTTTGCAAGTTTCTTCTCCGCAACCTGCTTGACAGAGTCTGTCAGAGTGACCTTGCGTGCTACATATTCAACCTTCATATTGGACTCCTAAAAAACCTTTTTTCTCTTGTCGGAAGAGGCAATACCCAATTCTTCGCGGTACTTTGCGACGGTACGCCGCGCAAGTCGAATCCCCTCACGCTGGAGCAGTTTCATGATCTTTGAATCTGAGAGTGGTCTGTTCGGTTCCTCCGCATCGATGACCTTTCCGATCCGATCTTTCACCACGAGAGAAGAGACATCACCACCCCGGGCAGAGTCAACGCTCGAATGGAAAAAGAATTTCATCGGGAAAAGGCCTCGAGGTGTATACATATGTTTATTACTGACAACTCGGGAGATGGTCGATTCATGCATCCCGATATCCTCCGCTACCTGGCGAAGGACCATTGGCTTCAGGTGCTCGATACCATGGTTCAGGAATTCTCCTTGGTACTCGACGATACTTTGAGCAACCTTGAAAATCGTTCGTTGCCGTTGATCGATGCTCTTAATCAACCAGAGAGCGCTTCTCATTTTCTCACGCAGGTAGGTCCCGACCTTGGGGTCCAATTTGGAACCCTCAAGCATACGAGAATATCCGGAATTGATTCTCAGCTTCGGAAGGCCGTCCTCGTTGAGGGAAATGACAAATTTCCCATCCTCCTCATTCACGAAGACATCGGGTTCGATATAGGTGTTCCGTGAATGTTGATACATCCTTCCGGGTTTGGATTCCAACCGATGGATCACTCCCAAAACCGGCTTGATTTCGTTCAGTTCACAGTCCAGGAGCGCCTTGATTTTATCCCAACGCTGGTGAAGGAGATCATCCCACCCTAGGGTGATAACAACCTTCGCTCGCTGCAACTGTTCGACTTCTTCCTCGTCAGCATCCTGCGACTCGATGATGAAGAGATCGAGTTGGGTCAAAAAGCACTCCTGGAGTGTGCGAGCGCCAACGCCGGGTGGATCCATAGCCCGCACGACGAGTAAAGCCTGATCCACCTCTTCCTGAACCGCTCCGGCGCCTCGCATGATCTCCTCGTCAGAAGCTCGCAAAAACCCATCTTCGTCGAGATTCCCGAGAATGAACTCACATACGGGGAGGATTCCGGGGGAAGAGTTGACCAGATTTAATTGCCACTGAAGATGCTCATATAGATCCGGAGGCGCCGACAAGGTATTTTCGAGAGAACTCCCTTCACTCGGATCTCTGAACGCCATGGAGGGACCTTCCGTCCGGCTGTCCCCGAGGTAGTCCGCGAAAAAGGCCTCGACATCAATTTCATCGTAGGAATCCGTCGCTGAAGGCGCCTTTTCATCCACCGCCTGAGGCTCTATCGTGCTGAGATTTGAATCGGCCGGGGGGTTCTCGGCAACAGTGGTCTCACCTTCAGATTTCTCAACCAAGTTCGGATCATCGCGCTGCGGGTCGACGTCAAGGATCGGATTCTCGAGAATCTCTTGAGCAAGGGTTTCCCCAAGATCCAAACGGGAAAGCTGAAGAAGCTTGATTGCCTGCTGCAACGACGGCGTCATCACCAATCGTTGTGCAAGTTTGAGGTTGAGCCTCTGCTCAAGTGCCATTAAGTAGATTCCCTCCGCGCCGATAAGTCAAATTTAGGACCCTCTCGGCCCCGATCTCATTAGAGCCGAAAGTCTTCTCCCAGGTAGATACGACGGACATCCCGATTCTCGGCAAGGTCAACGGGATGGCCCGTCGCAAAAATCTTGCCGTCTTTGATTATATAGGTGCGGTCGGTGATCTTCAACGTCTCGCGGACGTTATGGTCTGTGATCAACACCCCTATTCCCAAAGACTTGAGATGTCGGATAATGCGTTGTAATTCGAGAACCGCGATCGGATCGATCCCTGCGAAAGGCTCATCGAGAAGGATGAAGGTCGGCTCGACAACCAGGGCGCGGGCAACCTCGAGTCTCCGCCGTTCTCCACCCGAAAGTGTTTCGGCGCGTTGGCCCTTAAGTTCATCCAACCCAAACTCTTTCAGCATCCGGTCGATTCGCTGATGAGCAGTCTTGGACCCGACTCCGAGCGCCTCCAAAATCAGCCACAGGTTGTCCTCCACAGAAAGCCGCTTGAACGAACTGGGTTCCTGTGGAAGATATGAAATCCCCATTCGCGCTCTGCGAAACATCGGAAGATCGGTGATCTCCCGGTCTCCCAAAGTGACCCTGCCACCGTTCGGTTCGACAAGGCCAACGATCATATAGAAAGAGGTGGTCTTTCCGGCCCCGTTAGGTCCCAACAGACCGACAATCTCACCGGGTGAAATTTTCAGGGAAACCCCGTCCACGACCCAGCGACCCCGGTACTTCTTCCGGAGCTCAACGGCATTGAGATCCAACGTCTTCGGACTCAAGGCTTTTCTTCCTCCGGATGAAAAATCGTCTCCGTGTCCTCGGAGACGAGGACCCTATCACCAGCCTGATCCCAGGTCAACGAATGCCCCGAAAGCATGTTCCCTTCGGGATCGGTTGCCTGCGCCGGATCACCCGTCAAGAGCACGGTTCTGGTCGAAATATCCCGCACTGCTCTCGATCCGGTGAGTTTCTGCCCTGTATCAAACGATTCGATTTCCACCGACCCGTCGGCGATCACCGACTGGACTTCGTTACTCTGATTGAAGAGAATCTCCAGCTCCGAGGCCGACATCCGATGTTGGGGGTCAGAATAGACAACGCCCCCCCTGTAAATCGCCCTGCTTTCCAATTCGTCAAAACTCATATGGCGGGCCTCAAGAACAACGTCTCCCCTATTCGATGTCTCCGGATCCAACAATGCCGAAGGGAAGGTCGTTCTCGTGTGTCCTTTCGCTTCCATTTTCTGACTCAAAGGCCAGTATTCGATTTCGTCACCGACAAGCAGGCGTTGGCCCTGCCATACCCTGGCGTTCCCACGCAGGTGGTAGTTCCCCCCGTCGTCGGAAACCGTCAACCCGTCACAGGCGATATGAACGGGTTCGGGTTCCTGCTGGAGCATCTCCTGACTACCGACCAATCTGGTGTTGTACAACTCGCCCTGGACACGCCCGCGAATATCCGCCTGCCCGGTCCCCTCAGAAAAGACTCCCTGATCAGCAGTCAGTCGTCCGCGGCTTGACTCGATCGTTACCCGCTCTTTACCGGTTGGGTTGCCCTGGAGCATAACCTGCCTGGACTCGCCGTCAACTCTCGCTCGATGTGCGGTTGCCTGGAGATCGGCTTCTGTTATCTCGACATTCTTTTGAAACTCAAGATCGCTGGCCTGGCCCTGGTCAAACCACAGCTTGACCGATTCAGCGACGCCCCTTCGGGGAGGACCCTCGTACGGCACACTTTCGAAGCAGACTCGTCCATCAGCTCTGAGATTCAGGGGTCCTCCCTCGTCTGTTACGGCTCTCATCTTCCATGCCCGCATCTCCTGAAACAGGGAAGTCTCCCCGCCAACTATCGACAGCCGAACCCAGGGGCCATACGTCCCCGCTTCCAGGTGCCAGCGATCGGAGGCGTCGCGCTCACACCTCAGTCGTTCACTCCATAAATCTACGACCTGCCCGGACTTGGAATCGACAGCATGAACCTCGACCCCCCCTCGGAAGTTGAACGCATGAGGGAGGCCATCGCTTTCCTCAAGAAAGACCTCGCAATAGGGAGCTTTGAGAGAGGCGAATCCGACGGTTATGCGTCCTCCTTCCGGAAGGATAAGCATCTGTCCATTGCGCCGGTAAATTATTGTTGGAGCTACGAGTGAACTCCCTGAGTCGGTTTGGATCACCACGCCGCCACCCAGTTCAAGAATCTCGTCCACTATTTCGTACCTTGCCGACCCGGCATGTCCAAGGATGCCGTTACCGACAAAAGTCACACTCGTGCCGGTTTCGAAATGGCGTCCACCACCCCTAAGCAAACCTACCTCGGTACTGAGAAACGATCCATCGGGAAACTCAACATGAACGCTTCCGTTCAGGCGCGCATCCTTAGAGTCCACATTGAAGCTCGCCTTGCGGCAACTCAGATATGGTCCCTTGCTTTCGTCGTCGTTATAGAGCTGGAACGAGACGCCCTCAATCTCGTGCCAGCCCGACGACAGACCGAGGGTCTGTAACCCTTCGAGGACAAAAATCAACTGACCCCTGACCCGCTCCTCGTATTTGAATCCGGTGAAGACACCAACCGCGGCGCCGAGATCCCCGCCCAGCATCTGCTCTGCATCCATCTCGGTCTGGGAGGGTCTTTTTTGCCGAGCTCGGTATACCGCAAAGGCCGCCAGACCACACAGGAGCACAAAGAGGAGAAGCGCAGTAACTCCACGAATAGCCCTCTTGCCTCTAATGCTCATAGGCGATATCTTTCAACGTCCGTCGGACCCGTCAACGGTCGGTCGAGGTTCCCATGGCTCGGAATTTCTTATACCGCCTGGCGACAAGAACGTCCGGACGAACCTTCTTAAGCTGTTTGAGATGGCGGGAAATGGCATCGGAAATGGTTGATGCCATGCCACCGGGGTCCATATGCGCCCCCCCGAAGGGCTCCGGTAGAACTTCGTCTATCACTCCAAGCTGCTGAAGATCAGGAGAGGTCAGATGAAGGGCTTCGGCCGCCTCTTCCGTCCTTGCCGGATCCTTCCACAGAATCGCGGCACACCCTTCTGGGGAGATCACCGAGTAAATGGCATGTTCGGCCATGAGAATCCGATCCCCGATTCCCAGGCCCAATGCCCCACCCGACCCGCCCTCTCCAGTCACGACGACGATTATCGGAACCGGCAGCCCGGCCATAACCAACAGGTTGTCGGCAATGGCTTCCGCCTGACCCCGCTCCTCGGCATCGATTCCGGGATAAGCCCCAGGAGTGTCGATGAAGGAAATGATCGGCCGCTTGAATTGGGCGGCCAATTTCATGATCCGTTGAGCTTTCCTATAACCCTCTGGGCGCGGCATGCCGAAATTGCGCCGAACCTTTTCCGCCGTATCTCTCCCCTTCTGGTGTCCGACCACGGCGACAGGTTCCCCACCGAAGCGGGCAAAGCCAGCAACAATAGCGGGATCATCTCCAAAGCGCCGATCTCCGTGGAACTCGGTAAAGTCCGTGAAAATATCGTGGATATAGGCCAGAGAATAAGGTCGATCCGGGTGGCGGGCAAGCAAACATCTCTGCCATCGGGTCAATGACGAGAAAATGCGGTTGACGGTTTCCTCATGTTCCCGCCGAGTCTTGTCGAGCTCGCTTGAATTGTCGATACCCTTCCGGGTGTCCATCTCCAGCTCGAGGATCTTGTCTCTCAGGTTTTCGATCGGCTCAAGGAACGGAATTACGATAGTAGCCATCAGGCGACTTTACCAAAGGGTCTGGAGAACCGTCAAACTCCTGTCGAGGGGAGAATCAGTGGAGGGAGGTACTCAGCAGGTGGCGCGAATCCCAAAAGCACGAGAAGGGTCGATGCGATATTCCCAAGACCCGGCTCCTTCACCTGGGGGTTGAGTTCAAACGCACCGGGCGCCACCCCCACAATCAGGCATGGTACAGGTGAAAGAGTATGGCTCGTTTTAAGTACCGGTTTTCCGGCCGAGTCCAATTTGAGTGTCCCATCCTTCTTGTTTACCTCGAACATCATATCGAGGTTCCCATGGTCGGCGATCACGAGCATGATTCCGCCGGCTTGTCGGATCGCCTTTTCGAGTCGGCCGATGCACTCGTCGACAGTCTCCATCGCTGTGATGGAGGCTTGCAACGAACCGGTATGACCGACCATGTCCCCGTTTGCAAAATTCACCCTGACAAAATCGTGGGCCGCCGCAGCCAGATCATCCTCGACAAGCCGGCAGACCTCCCGCGCCTTCATCTCGGGGCGAGTGTCGAAGGAAACCTTGTCCGAAGGAACCTCAATCCAATCCTCGAGCCGAGG
>JAIOSJ010000396.1 GCA_021107705.1 Thermoanaerobaculales bacterium
CATGCCGCCCGACAATTGGGCTTGAGCCGCGCCGGCCTTTTCAAAAAGATCCGAAAGCTCGGTCTCGGGGACTGACATCGAGCCACCCGAGAGGTATAGTGGCCGTGACGGTTGGAGGAGGCGGGTGTCCGCTGTTCGTCAATGCGAATAGAGGAAAGTCCGGACTCCAGACAGGCTGCATGCCGGGTAACGCCCGGCCGCGGTAACGCGAGGGAAAGTGCCACAGAGAGTAGACCGCCTTCGTCTTTGGGCGGAGGTAAGGGTGAAAGGGTGCGGTAAGAGCGCACCGCTTCGCCGGTGACGGTGGAGGCACGGTAAACCCCATGCGGAGCAAGGCCAAATAGGGAAACCGAGGGTCGCCTGTCCTCGCCTTTCGTTTTTGGCGGGAGAGGTTTCCGGGTCGGCTGCTCGAGCCCGCCGGTAACGGCGGGCCAAGATGAATGGACGCCGCCCTTCGGGGTACAGGATCCGGCTTATAGCCTCCTTCAACCGTCACCTTTGGTTTGCACCCGGAGGTTCCTTAGGAGGCCGGACTGGGATATGGTTACCTCGTGCGTGGTGAATTCCGCCCCATGGGTCCAGACGAGCCGATCGGTGTTGCTGCATTGTCCGGTCCGGTTGACGAGGATCGGCTTGAAGCGGGCCTCGCTGTTCTCCGCTCTTGGGGGCGTCCGATAGTCGAGGCGCCGAATCTCCGGGCACGGATGGGTTATCTCGCCGGCACCGATGACGAAAGGTTGAGAGGACTCCGGTTTCTCTTGAACCAGGATGTTCGATTGATCATCGCAGCGCGTGGCGGGTACGGGGTCACTCGGCTTCTACACGACATGCCCTGGGAGCGGCTGGTCGAGGCCGGAGTGTCGTGACGGCCCTGATGAACCCTCTTGTGGCCAGGGGCGGGGCAATCCAGATCCATGGTCCGGTTGTGACGGAGCTCTCCTCTCGGGGTCAAAGCGTCGAAGATCTGCGTGATCTACTCGAAGGCCGAAATTGGGGTCTGCGCGGATTTCATTTTGACGGGGACCGGGTTCTTCGCCACGGTCTGGTTTCTGGCCCGGTATTCGGTGGAAATCTGACCCTGTTCGCTGCCCTGGCGGGAACTCCGTTCAGCGTTTCTATGGAGGGGAAGGTGCTCTTCCTCGAGGAGGTGAGGGAACCTCCGTATCGCTTCGATCGTCTCTTGACCCAGCTTCGGTCTTCTGGTATTTTTGACGGAGTGAAAGCATTGATTTCCGGTGACTTGCATGATTGTGAAGCTGGGGCAAAGGAAGAATGGCGGCGGTTGCTGTTGGAAGTTGCTCCAGCGGGAGTTCCCGTGGTCTGTGGTCTTCCTTTTGGTCACGGCAAGGAAAATGTCGCCTTTCCAATCGGGGCGCCGGTGGAAGTGAATACGCAGGTTGGCCACCTGCTGTGGAGGGATTGATGGTCAAGTTTAAAACGACATCCGGGAACGATGTTTCCCATGATTCGCTTGAACCGATGCGGACTCGTTTCCCAGCGGGATCCTTGATCTTCATGGAGGAAGATCTGGGTCTGGCAATGTATGTGATCGAAGTCGGCGAAGTGGAGATTCGCAAGAGAATGGGTTCGGAAGACCGAGTTCTGGCCACCCTGGGGAAGGGTGATTTCTTCGGCGAGATGTGCATGTTGGAGGAAGAGACGCCGCGGACGGCTACGGCAGTGGCCAAGACGGACGTGGAGGCGGTCATGATTGACCAGTCGGCCTTCACCTTCATGCTTCTGCACAATCCGGAGATCGCGATTCGCATGATGCGAAAGCTGGTTATGCGGTTGCAGAAGACGACCCAGTTGTTGGAAGAAGCGCTGGGCCATGAAGTGGATTTGGACGAATCCGGCATCACTGACGGACCACGCGCTGCGCTCGACCCAACTGCCCGCCTGGTTGAGGCAGTCAGTGGATCGGTTTATCCCCTTGCCGACCAGAGAGAGACGACCGTTGGAAGAGTCGATCCCGTGACCGGGATTCACCCCGATGTCGATCTGACCTCGGTGGATACCAAGAGGTCCATTTCCCGTCGTCACGCTCGGATCCGCCGTGAGGAGAATGGAACCTATTCCGTCGTGGAGGATGTCGCTGCGATGAACGGGACCTTCGTCAACGGGGTTCGGCTGAATGTCGGACGTTCCCATCCCATCAAGAGCGGTGATGTTGTTGTTTTTGGGACGACCCAGTGCCGATTTGAGGTTGACGAAGTCAAGGGAGATGATGACTCCGCCTGAGATGAATCGGAAAAAGGCCTTGGCGCCGGCGGATTCCGTGTCAAAGCTGTCTGGGATTGGTCCGGCAAGAACCGTTCAGCTGGGATCAGGCGGAGTTCACACTGTTGGAGATCTGCTCTTCCACCTGCCGACCCGCTGGGAGGATCGCAGAAATTTGTCGGCCGTAGCGGTCCTCAGTGAAAGCGATAAAGCGGTTCTCCTTCGGGGCCGGGTCAAGGGTCTGACGAGACGGCGGACTCGGCGGCGCGGATTCTCAATCTCCGAAGGAAATTTTGAGGACGACACAGGCACAATCGGGGTTATTTGGTTCAACGCCCGGTGGTTCGATCGGCGTCTGCAGGAGGACACCGAGGTCTACCTCTTCGGTTCCGTGAACCTATCACCCAAGGGGAATCTTCAAATCGTCAACCCGGAGGTCGAGGTTATGGGCCGGGGTGAAAGAGAGGGAGAACGGTTCGTTCCCGTCTACCCGAGTCTCGGCCCGCTCTCGGGGAGAATGCTGCGGACGATCGTGGGTGCTGCCCTCCCTGCGACCGAGGTTCTCGAAGATCCTCTGCCCGAGGATCTGCGCCGGGAATGGGGCTTGCCGGAGTTGGGGTCGGCCCTTCGTTCAATCCATGAACCACCTCCTGACATGGGTGACAGCCATTTTGTCGCGTTGGAACGCCGAAGATCCCCGGCCCACATTCGGCTTGCCTTCGACGAGCTTCTGGCCTTTTCGATTGGATTGGCCGAAATCCGAGAAGCTCGAGTTCGAGGGGTCGGCCCGCGCTGTCTCGTTGACAATGCCATGCGGCGACGGGTGAGCGCCATGGCGCCCTTTGAACTGACCGGAGCGCAGCGACGGGTTCTGCGCGAGATTTCCGGGGACCTTCAATCTGGGCCGCCGATGGCTCGCCTCGTTCAGGGGGACGTTGGGTGCGGCAAGACCGTTGTGGCGGCGATGGCGATGCTGATAGCCCTCGAGAACAGTCATCAGACAGCTCTCATGGCGCCGACTGAGCTGTTGGCCGGGCAACATTTCACCAAGCTCAAGGAACTCTTTTCGGCCACGCCGTGGTCTCCCAAATTGCTTACGGGTTCGCTGCGCGCAGCCGAGCGGCGGGACACTGTCGCCGGTCTGGCCGAGGGACGGTATCCCTTCATTGTGGGAACCCACGCCTTGATCCAGGAGGCTCTGGAATTTTCCAATCTTGGGTTGGCGGTTGTCGATGAGCAACACCGGTTCGGCACGGCCCAGCGTGAGGCTCTGGTGGCCAAAGGGGCCCATCCACACCTGTTGGTGATGACGGCGACGCCGATTCCGAGGTCCCTGGCTCTGACCCTGTACGGCGACCTGGACTTGTCGGTGATCGACGAGCTGCCTCCGGGGAGAACTCCGGTGCGAACTGAGATCAGAACGGACTCGGCGCGGTCCAAGGTCTATGAGTTTCTGCGGAGTGAAATTGATGCCGGTGGAAGAGTTTACGTTGTCTTTCCGCTGATCGAGGAGTCGGAAGCACTTGATGCGCGAGCTCTCGAACAGAATGTAGAGGAACTGCGGTCGGCGCTCGGGGATGCTGAAGTCGGCGTTCTCCATGGGCGCTTGGCCGGCGATGAGAGAGAGGCGGTTTACAGGGACTTCCGTTCAGGAGTAGTGAAGGTGCTTGCTGCCACAACCGTCGTCGAAGTCGGGGTCGATGTCCCCGAGGCCTCGGTGATGGTGATCGAGTCGGCGGAGAGGTTCGGGCTGTCCCAGCTTCATCAACTGCGCGGCCGGGTAGGCCGTGGGTCAAGGAAAAGCTGGTGTGTTCTGATGGTTGGTGACGATATCTCCGAGAAGGCGCGATTTCGGCTGGATCTCTTTGCTCGAACCAGTGATGGGTTTGAGATCGCTGACGCTGATCTCAAGGTGCGTGGGCCCGGCGATCTCATTGGAACCCGCCAATGGGGACCGTCGCACTTTCGCTTTGCCGATTTGTTGAAACACCACGATCTTGCCGTGCGGGCGCGGATCGTTTCCCGACAATTGGCGGCGAGCGGCCGACTTGGTGCTGTAAGAAAAAATCTGGCGCGGTATCATCGGACGGAGTTCGGACTCCCTGTGGGATAAAGTTGATGAAGGAAACCATAATCAGGATTCTCCGATTGACACTGGGTTGGACCTGCGTCCTCTTGGGTGTCATCGGTCTTTTTGTCCCTATTTTACAGGGTATTCTGTTGATTTTGGTTGGTTTATGGCTTCTGTCCCGCGAGAGTTCCTGGGCACGACGGTGGCTGCTGAAATTGAGGATTCGTTTTCCTTCGGCCGATCGTCGGATGCGTTCTTTGCAGCAACGCCTGGGGAAATATTGGGGAGCCAAGTGAGAGAAATGGATAATCACGACAACGGCTTGACAAGCGAAGGAGCGGCGGTTGTTCCGCTGAGGATAGCTGCCGAGGACGAAGCGGCCCTTCGCCGGGCGGTAGAGTTGCTGGAAAATCCGGGATTTATCGCTCGTGTTTCGGACTTCGTCGGGACCCCGATCGAAGTCGTGTTGGACCGATTGCCGGTGGGGGCATCCTCGAAAATCGACAGTGCCTCTCGTCATGCGATGCGGACCGCTGTGAACATCGCCACCTCGAGCCTGAATTCGACCAGGAGAAGGAAAGCGCGAAACCGATTTCATCTCCTGGCGGCAGGTACGGCGGGGGCCGTCGGCGGCGCCTTCGGGCTGGCCTCTCTGGCGGTGGAATTGCCCATAACGACAACCATCATCCTACGTTCGGTTGCGGATGTGGCCAGAAGTGAGGGCGAAGACCTGAGAAATCTCAAAGCGCGTCTCGCCTGCCTCGAAGTTTTCGCCTACGGTGGACGAAATCCGGCTGATGATGCGGCCGAAAGCGGGTATTTTGCGGTTCGAACAGCCCTGGGCCAAGCTGTGAGTGAAGCCACTCGCTACCTCGGCCAGAAGGCCGCGGTCGGCGAGGGGGCGCCGATCATCGCCCGCCTGCTGTCACGAATTGCGGCCCGGTTCAATTCCGTCGTGGCGGAAAAGATCGTGGCTCAGGGCGTGCCGATTGTGGGGGCGCTTGGGGGAGCGGCCGTCAACATGATGTTCATTCGCCATTTCCAGGATATGGCGAGGGGACATTTCATCGTGCGTCGACTCGAAAGATCCTACCCTGAAGAGGTTGTTCGCCAGGCCTACGACCGTCTCCTGAGAGATAACGGTCATAGCCGGTGAGAGCGATTGTCAGGACGGTTTTCGGGGCAGTACTCTTCTTTTTTGTCGGGGTGCTGACTGGATTGGTCGCCGTCTATATTTTGCACGCTTGAGGCAAAGCTGATCTCCAACCGTGGCACCGGCTGCAACTGAGGTTTCTGCGATCCATTCCGGTGAAGACCCTGCTCGGCAAAGCGTTGGACGAGTTGGCTTCATCCGCGCTTGAGGCGACCGCGAACACATAGGCGAACGCCCGGGCCGAAG
>JAIOSJ010000367.1 GCA_021107705.1 Thermoanaerobaculales bacterium
CATGCCGCAGCGTATCACCGGTGAGAGTCAGGGCCAGAGTTGATTACTCGCCAGGGCCTCGAGGAGGCGGTTGACTGGCCATACCTCGATGTCTTGGGAGACCTTCAGCTCGTGTGGGCCGGTGTAGACCAGGATTCGCCGGACGACCTCGGGAAGATCGCCGATGGCCTTCAAACCGGAGAGTTGCGACCGCGAGAAAGTGGACGACGCCTTCACCTCCAAGGCCAGCAGCTCGTTGCCGCGCCGGAGCAGGAAGTCAACCTCGACCCCTCGTGCTTGGAGTGGAGACCAATATGATATTTCCTCGTACAGCTCCCGTTCATGGGCGTAGGCGCTGAGCAGCGAGTGGATCCAACCCTCCAGGAGAGGTCCCCGTTCCTCGATCGCAAGCGGCCCAAGCTGTTTTTTTACCGCACGAACCAGTCCTGGGTCGATCCAATAAAGCTTGGGGTGCTTGCGTTCTCGAACTCGCAATCGAGCCTCGTATGCGGGGAGGCGCGAGGCCAGCAGAGTTTCTTCGAGGATCTCGAGGTACCCGGCCACTGTGGTGCGAGCAACGCCGGAGTCACGCGCAATGGCGGAAACGTTGATCGATTGACCATGGAACAGGCCGGCAATGGGAAGGAACCGGATGAACCCCGGCAGGTTCTTGACAAGGGCCTCGGCCTTGATCTCCTCGCGCAGGTATAGCTGGACGTATGCCTCTAGCGTACTTCGTGGATTCTCCACGTTCCAGATTAACGGAATGCTTCCGAAGCGCAACAGCCGCTCCAGGTCGAAATCTCCGCCCAGTTCCTCCGGGACCAGTGGAAACATCGTCTTCCACACGGCGCGGCCGGCGAGCAGGTTGGTGCCGGCGGTTTTCAGCTTACGTGCGCTGGAGCCCAAAAGGGCGAAGCTCAGGTCCTTTTCCTCAATGAATCGATGGACCTCGTTGAGCAGACCAGGGATCCGCTGAATCTCGTCCACGACCACCCACGACCCGTCGGGAACCACCCGCACCATGCCCGCAAAAAGGGACGGATCGCCAAGGAGATTCTGGTACAGGCCCTCGTCCAGGAGGTCAATGCGGCGAGCCTGGCTGAAATGACGCCGTGCCCAGGTGCTTTTGCCCATCCCTCGAGCTCCGAAGAGGAAAAAGCTCGTGGGCGGTGCAGTGGTAATCCTGGGGTAGACGGCTTCGTTCATATCGTCGTCATAATACCATGAAAAATGACGACGAGGTACTCAATTCCCGCTGAACCCCGCTTCAGAGACAATGACGCCCCCCTCTCAAATTGAAAATAGCTCTTGAAATGGGTGCTAACGATGGAGTCCGTGGCGCCCGTGGCATTTAATGATCCCGCACAGAACCACTCAACCATTGGATCGTCGGGATCGTCTGACCCGACGCCGATGGAGAATACCCACCCGAGTTGGTCGCGCCATTCTCCAACCACCCGGAGTCAGCACACACGACCACAATTACGAAACGTCGTGACTGGCACCCTTTTTTAGAGGCATATTGCCCCTAGGCATGGGTTGAACTCCATGCGCGGGATGAGTAGGGGACAGTGTTCTATTTACTGTGATGATGATGCGGAAAACGGTGCCATGTTGAACACCTTGCCCGAATCCTCGTCGCCGCCGTCTTCCATCGCGCAGACGTTGAAGGTCTGCGCGTCGTTGTTGTTGTCCGGGGTGAAGGTGAGGGTCCTCGATGTACTCGAAGAGCTCACGCTCTGCCTGCCGGCGGGAAAGGAAATGGCGCCCAAGCTCGATTGATGAGGAGCCGGAAACCTGGTCGACCGGGTGGTCTGAGTGAACGCCGAGTGGGAAGGGGTATACTCGGAAAGTCATGAAGTACTGCGGCCATTGCCTCTTGGTGTTCTCCATGCTCTACCCGGCATTTCTCTTCGGACAGACCTCCACCGTCTACGAGGAAACCTTCGACTCCCCGTGGAACACGGGTGACTGGGATCAGTACACCCCAGAAGGTGGATCCTGGGCCACTCAGTTGGCCCCCTTCATCTGCCAGGGGGATCAGGCCGTCTCGTGTTGGGACAACGCCGAACCGGTAAACGGCTGGATTATCTCGGATCTCATTGCTCTGGAAGCGGGAATCACCTACACCTGTTCATTCGAACAGAGAGTTGGCAACGGCTCTTTCCCCGAGAACATGGGAACGTACATATATCAGGGCAACGGGGCCGACTTCACGCCGGCCACCGCCACGGTCGAAGTGTGGCAGGCGGACAACCTCACGAACGAAACCTGTGCGACCCGATCCAACACCTTCACCGTCCCTTCGGCCGGTAGCTACAATATTGTTTTTCACTGTACGAGCGCCGCAGACGAGTTTCTCGGGATCTGGGACTATGTGAGTATCACGAGACCAGTGCCGGTCGAGCTGATGAGCTTTCACATCGAGTAGCTCGCTTCCGCGCCAGGTCAGACACTTCCGACATTGTTGTCTACTGATCATCACGAATAGTGGGGGAAGGCCCCGCGAGAAAGGCATCAAGCTGATCGATGGCCTCGGCGAACTCTGAATTGTCGCCCACGGGCATTTTGCCACGCCTTGGTCGGAAGCGTCTGATCACC
>JAIOSJ010000053.1 GCA_021107705.1 Thermoanaerobaculales bacterium
CTCAGAAAGGCCATGAAGGCTGTCGCGGCCGCCAGAAGGCCGCGAAGGCCCAGAATCACACATGCCAGGACCACTGCGCCCATGACGACGTTTTGGGCAGTGGTGTTGGTGCCTTCTTCCCCGAAAAGCATCCGGTCATTCATGGCGACCCAGAGGAAAATCGCGATCAAGGGCAACAGCAGGCCGTTGAATGCCTGCGCCAGGATGATCATGGGAATCGGCTTGACGCCGATCATGCCGAAGAAAACACCGATGACGAGCACACTGAGCCACACCAGTCGATAGCGCAGGGAGTTCTCTGACCAGTCCCGCCGGCTCGTCCCGCCGAGCAGGGTTCGGGCGGTGATGGCTGCGGCGAGCGGGGCGGTGATGGCCGAGGTGAATCCTGCTGCGAAGAGCCCCAAGGCCAAAGACGTCTCGGTGCCTCTTCCGAGTTTCTCGGCGAGCACGGCGGCAAGCCGGTGGTACTCCAGGCCCCCACCCAGTGCGCTTCCCACGACGAGGACCCCAAGTGAAATGAGGCCGCCACCGCCGATCGCCAGCGCCAGCCCCAACCGCATCTCGCCCAGGCGGCTCCCCCGTGCCAGGGCCGAACCGAGGAAGAGGTTGTAGGGCACGACCGTCGTGCCGACAAGACCGAGCACCAACAGGGTTGAGCCCTGGGGGATACGGGGAATGAACAAGCCCGAGAGCAGCGCAGCCATATCCGGGGCCAGGCGTACGGCAGTCACCAGGAAGGCCACACCCATGAAGGCTACGAGGGCGCCGAGCATTCGGGCGATCCACTTCGTGTTGCCTATGGCGAGTAGGACTGCGGCTGCGGCGCCGGTCAAGAGAGTCAAGAGAGGCGGTGGTGTATCAAGAATCAAGCCGAGCCCGGCCACGCCACCGAGAAGATTGCCCGCCTCGTAGGCGGCGCATCCGAGAACGATGCCCATTGCCACCAAGCCTGGCGCCCAGGTGTTCCATTTCGTGTCGGCGAACCGAATTCGGATGGCGTCGCCGAGCTCCTTTCCCGTGATGACGGTGATACGGGCCGAAGCTTCCTGCAGAACCACGCAGGCCAGCGTAGAAAAGAGAATCGCCCAGGCGAGGGCGAAGCCGAAGTCACTGCCCGCCCGTGCGGCGGTGGTGATCGTTCCGGGTCCGATGAAAGCGGCGGCGATCACCGCCCAGAAGAGGAGATCCAATATTCGTCTCATGTTTTCCTCTCCTCTGGTGGGCCGAATCCACCGGCGCCGGGCGTCTCCAGAACGATGCGATCACCGGCCTCCACATCACAGGCGCCGATGGCGTCCAGCTCTTCTTGCCGACCGTTCGCCCTAATGATCCGCTGGCGTCCGACCGCCCCTGCCGAGCCGCCGGCCATTCCGTAGGGTCCGTCCAGCCGGTGCTGACCGAGAAAGGCCACCGACAAAGGTTCGAGGAACTCGATCTCACGGATCAGACCGTCTCCCCCGCGCCGTTTTCCGGCGCCTCCGGATCCCCGCCGGATCGCGAAACGGTGCAGACGCACTGGATAACGGTGTTCGAGGATTTCGGGATCGGTGATGCGGGTGTTTGTCATGTGGGTGTGGACGCCGTCGGCGCCGTCGAAAGCGTCGATGGCCCCGCTGCCGCCCCCGACGGTCTCGTAGTAGCCGAAATTCTCGTTGCCGAAGCTGAGGTTGTTCATCGTTCCCTGGCTGCAGGCCGCGAGGCCGAGAGCCTGAAGCAGGGTGTCCGTCAGGCGCTGGCTGGTTTCGACATTGCCGCCGACGATCGCCGGGCAGTTCTCGGGGTCGGCAGAGAAGGGTGGGTTGAGGATTCCGGGTGGTATGTGCAGGTCTATAGGATCGAGGAGGCCGTCGTTGAGGGGGAGATCGACGTCAACCAACAATCGCATCACGTACATCGTGACGCTCTGCACGATGGCGGGAGTGGCGTTCAGACTTCCGGAGTGAACTGCTGCCGACCCGGTGAAATCGAGCCTTGCTCGATCGCCCGTTACCGTGAAAACCGCAACCAACGCCGAGCCGTCGTCGAGCTTCTGCCGCCCCTCATACCGGCCGTTCTCCATCTGCAGCAGCTTTTCCCTGACCTGTCGCGCCGCGAGGTGGCGAAGAGCCTCCATGTGATGCCTCACGTGCTCGGCGCCGACCCCTTCGGCCAGACGGATGAGGGCCTCGCGACCTCGAATGATGGAGGCCATCATCGCGCGCAGGTCCGCAAGGTTGTCTGCGAGGCTGCGGGTGGGATACGGACCTTGGCTGAGGAGACGCTCGATTTCTCCCCAGCGCGGTTTGTCCTGCTCGACCAGAAGGGTTGGCGCCAGGACCACGGCCTCCTCGGCCAGCGATCGGGCGTGGGGCGGCATCGATCCGGGTTGGATCCCACCAAGTTCTGCGTGATGGGCACGGCAGGCGACATATCCCAGAAGACGTCCCTCGAGATGGACCGTCGCCACCAGGGTTATGTCCGGCAGATGAGAGCCTCCGTAGGCCGGATGGTTGGTGAGGACGACATCACCTTCGCTCATCAAGAGATGATCGGCGAGGCTGCGTACACACAGACCCATGGCGCCGAGGTGAACCGGGATGTGAGGGGCGTTGACGACCAATCGACCGTCGGGATCGAGGAGGGTGCAGGAGTAATCCTCCCGCTCCTTGATGTTCGTGGAAATAGCCGTGCGGCGAAGCATCTCACCCATTTCCCGGGCGATGCTCTCGAAGCGGTGGCTCATCAGCTCCAGTTCCACCGCTTGCGGTCTCGTGCGTTGGGTGCGTAAGGTGTTTGGCCCATCTTTATGCGCCACTCGATGAAGAAGGACCCCGCCGTCGGCGAGTCCTTGGGCTTGCCAGTCCGAAGACGCCACCAGGGCACTGTGCTCCTGTTGGATGAGCATCGGTCCGGCGATCCAGCCTTCTGAGGACAACTCCATTGCCTCGCGGCATGGTACTTCTTGCCATTCCCCTTCGAGGAAACAACGCTGAGACTGCGGTCTTCCGTCCGGTAGACCGATATTTTCGGCGACCTCAAGCTGCGACGGCTGATTCTCGGGTCTACTTCTGGCAACGACGCGCAGCGAGACCACCTCGATGCCCCTTTCCTGTGGTCGGTAGGCGAAGAGATCCTGATAACGCTGCTCGAATTCGGCGCCGATATCGTGGCCTGTCTGAGGCTCGATCTCGAGGGAGGCATCCTGACCGTGGTAGCGCAGCTCGGCGATGCGGCGAGGGTGATCAAATTGATCGGGTCGAATGCCCTCGCCCGCCAGGGCAGCTCTCGCCTCAAGTTCGAGTTCTTCCAGCCATTGCTCCAATCTGTTTTCAACTTCTTCGAGGGGCTGGAGAATTTCACGTTGGGCAAAGCGCTCGATAACGGCGCGGCCCAGACCTTGGGCGCTGAGGAGGCCGGCATCGGCCGGCACCAGGACCTTCTCCATTCCGAGCAGATTCGCGACACGGCACGCGTGTTGGCCGCCTGCGCCTCCGAAAGCAACGAGGGCGTATCCGGTCGGATCGATACCCTCCCGTACCGAAATGCTGCGGATCGCTTCGGCCATGCGTTCATCCGCGATCTGCAACAACCCTTCGAGGAACTCTTCCTTTGGTGGCGAAAGACCGTAGAGTGTGCCGAGATCCTGTTGAAGTTCCTGCAGGCGTCTCTCGGCAGCGTCGATGTCGATGGGGATGGAAAAGCGTTCCGGGAGCAAACGACCGAGCAGGATGTTGACATCGGTGATCGTCAACGGACCGCCGGCGCCGTAACAGGCAGGGCCCGGTTGAGCCCCGGCGCTCTGTGGCCCGACCGCAGGGCGACCCTGTTCAACGCGACAGATTGATCCTCCGCCGGCGGCGACCGTTTCGATCGCCAGGGCCGGCGCCGCCAGCTCGACCGATCCGACCGTGTGTTCAAAGACGTAAGAATAATCACCGTTAAAGCGAGCCACATCGGTGCTGGTGCCCCCCATGTCGAAGGCGATGATGCGTTCGAATCCACATCGTCGGCCTGCGAGGGCGGCGCCGACGACGCCTCCGGCAGGACCACTGAGCAGACTGTCCTTGGGCCGGTAGTCGGCGGCTTCGACGAGGCCGCCGGCACTGGTCATGACGTGAAGACTCGTTTCCTCCGGAAGGGCCTGTTTCACCGCCTCGAGATAGCCGGCAACGACCGGTCCGAGATAGGCGTCAACCGTACAAGTCTGTGAGCGGCGGAGAAGGCCCTGGAAGGGGCTGATGGCGCTTGACCTGGCGATGGTGGTAAGGCCCCCCTCGCGCAGGAGGTCTTCGAGTTTCTTCTCATGAACAGGGTTGCGGTGTCCGTGGAGGAGGGCGATGCCGGCGCAGCGGATACCGTCGCGATACAGGCTTGGGATCAACCCACGCAGGGAGACTTCGTCCAAGGGTCGAAGAATCGTTCCGTCGGCAGCCAGGCGTTCGGAAACGCCGATCACCCTTTCCGGCAGAGGCGCCGGGCGCTTGATGTGAAGGGCGAAGAGATCCGGGCAGCAGATCTTCGAAGCCCTCCGTGACGAAGAGAACCATGGGCGCCCCGCGTCTCTCGAGCAGGGCGTTCGTGCCCCGCGTCGTGCCGAGGCGCATTTTGACCGGGGGCAGGGTCCGGCCTTTCGGTGTGGCGGTGACCAGACGTGTGGCGAGCAGGGGCGCCTCCTCCCCGGAGCGCAGCTCGACCGCCATTCCGGCCTTCAATTCTTCAGGCGCAGTTGTCGCCAGACGGAGGCTGCTGCGGGCCGCATCGTGGTGAAGGATTTTCGCCCCGTGGCCTCCACCGAGTGGAGACAGGACGAACCCTTCCAGGAAGTGGGGCGGCAGAGCGGAGGCGCCATGGAGAAAAAGCTCGGACGTGTCTCCGATGGTGACGATGCGATCCCGAAGCGCTCCGCTGCTCAAGACCTTGCAGCGATGAATCTGACCTTCAGGATCGAGGGCGATACAGTCGGTGAATGTCCCCCCGGTGTCGATCCAGATTTGCCAGGGAGTTTCTCGAGAGTGTGGGCCCGGGCTGTTCACCGGCCCTTGCCGGTCACCAGGTAGGTGGCGAAACTGCCGAGCCAGTGACCGCCCTCGTAGAATTCGCCGGTCACCGCCTCGAGACCCGCCCGGCGGTGGAGATCGGCGGCGGCTTGCAGGGCCGGGCGTCGTGCGTCATCCTCGGGAAGCCCTGAGAGAATGCCTTCGAGCATCCAAGCGCGGCTCAGATTCAGACCGTCGATGTGGGCCAACTTGCCGTCGCTTCGGTCGGTGACGACACCCAACGGCAGCCAGTCGGCGCCGCCCTTCTTCGGAATCTGCGGCAGGAAAGCGCCGAGCCATCGGGCGAATTCGTCGGCCGGTAATACCCGCCGCATCAAATCGGCTTCGGCAATACAGGGCGAAAGAAAATCCTGGCCCGAAGGCTCATAACTCAGAGGACAAGCGACATCACCGAGGTAGAAATCTCGCACCCTTTTTTCGATGAGTTCGATCATCGGTCCATCATCGACCGCGTGCGCCCAATCCAGGACGAGGCCAAAGGCGAAGGCCGTCTGGCTGTGTTCGCCGGTCCGGATCGGGTAATACAGCTTGCCGAGCCACTCACGAAAACGGGAGGCCGCTTCGGCCTCGATGGGGGCGAGGTTCTTCGCCCAGCTTTGAGCGTCTTCGTCCTGCCATGTGCGGAGCTCTTCGGCCAGGCAGAGTAGCCAGGCGAGTCCGTAAGGTCGCTCAAAGGACGTCCGTCCGCTACCGAGCAGATACGCCTTCTCGGCAGCGATCTTCTCGGGTTGAAAGCTCCTGTCCAGGGCGGTGCGGGCCTTGGGTGCAAAGTCGGCCTCGGGGTGAAGCCGGGCAAGGCGCGTCAGCAACCAGTGACCGTGCACCGAGCTATGCCAGTCGAAACAGCCGAAGAAGACCGGCGTCAGTTCGCGGGGCGGACCGACATCGTCGTCCGACGACATCACATGACCGATCTTGTTGGGATACTCCTGGTGAACGCAGGCCAGGGCCAGATCGGCGAAGCGTGCTTCGACGTCGGGCGCGGGCGGGGCAGCGGCGATTTGAGTGGACATCAGGATGACAGGCAGAATCAAGAGTGCATTGAGCATCGGGTGCGGACTCCTCTCTTCGAGGGATGGTAGCAGCCTCGGCGGCGGGAGGGATTTGGTGTGGGCTGCTGAGGTCGGGCCTGGGTTTCAGCACCGGCCTTCGGGCCTGTCGATCGTTTCGGATTACGCGGACGGCGCTCTACGCCGGGACGTGCGGATATGTAGCGTGGCCGATTATGTTGAGTTGGACCTCCAAGTAGCTGATTTTCCAAAAGTTGACGTTGCAGTACTTCACATAATGTGGGTTCATTGCTCCTCAAGCCGAGCTTGGA
>JAIOSJ010000091.1 GCA_021107705.1 Thermoanaerobaculales bacterium
CGCAGACGCCTACGAACAGCGGTACCGAAAACGCCTTGTCAAAAGCATGGAAAAACGCGCTAAGACACTGGGCCTTCGGCTCGTCCCACTCGAACCCAACCCGGTTGAAGTTTCTTGAGAGGTCGGGTTAAGAGTCGCTTGAGTCCACCTGATCCGGGAACACGAACGGATCATCCGTGGCCTCGGAACCGGCACCAGTGTGAAAAGGCCGTACTGCAGTTGCTTGACGAACCTTGACCAGGTTCCTCCTGATGAGGTTGTGAATGATGATGCGGTTGTTGAGGTCGGAACCTGGGAGCTGCTTCAGAATATCGCCGAGAGAGTAAGAACCGTTGATTCTCGACAGAACAAAACCCTCGGCGGGATCGCACTCCAGGTTCAACAGTTCGTCGAGGTCGATGTTCGCCTCGAGAAGGTCGCTTTCACTGATGTCTGAAGCAGCCAGGGCAGTTTCCAAGAAAGAAAACATTTCTTTGGTCCAGAGTGAGTGGCCGGGGCTCTTGCCAAGTTTCTCGACCGACCCATTGATGAGCTTCAGCGCATCAAGGAAACGTCCGCGACCGATCCGGTCATGAACTTCCTTCTCGGTTTCGAACCATGGGGCGTCGCTGTGACCCGGAACGTGGTCTTGGGTTGACGGGGGCAGGACCTGAACCGCACCGGATGAAACACAACTGTAGACCAGTTTCATGATGTCGAACTCAGACATTCGGTTCATCAGTGCGATGTCCTCGACGCTGCGTCGTCCATCCATCATCTGGAGGAGCATCGTTCCTCGTGGATCCAGATCCTCCGGAAGGCAGATCAGGGCCGGAATGCAACGCCCGTCCGGAATGACCTGGCGCATTCGTTGCCGTTCGTCGCGTTGCCTCGCGCCCTCGAAGAGGAAGGACATTGCCGGCAGCTGGATTTCGATGAAGCTCCGGTCGGGCAGGTCTGACTCGATGAAGCGAAACTCACCCGCATCCCACAGCATCAGGTCGTAGATCGTTTCCCGGGTCTTCGTCACCAGGATCGTTTCCAGGTCTTCCTCGGAAACATAACCCTGTCTTACGGCCAGCTTGCCCAACATGGTCTGGGTCTCATCCTGCATTCCAACCATGGCCCTGAGTTGATTTTCCTGGCAGAAACCCCACCCCACGAGGTAGTAACCCAGCATTTCTCTGGCGTTATCGGATGCGACCGCCACCACGCCACCGCGACGGAAATAGACCTTCTTCGTGTAATCAGGGCCGTGGACAAGAAGGGTTCCGGTCTTGTCGTTCGTCGAAAGCCACTGCATGATATCGGCGAGGCCCATCGTTCGAAGGTTGCCGGCAATGGTCAATCGATCTCTCCCTGGCGTAGATTGGTCAGGAACAAGGCGCCGATCAAGGGGTCTCCTCGAGTCGGGCTTCCCGCGCCGTACCTACTTTACACTGGGGAGAGAGGATAGGAAATTAGAATGACGGATTTCACGTTGGCGAGACCGGACGATTGGCATCTTCACTTGAGGGATGGCGCAGCAATGGCCGACGTGGTGGGCCACACCGCCGAGGTCTTCGGCAGAGCAATCATCATGCCCAACCTTCAGCCGCCTATTGTGAGGACTGCAGATGCTCTTGCCTACAGGAAGCGAATCCTTCGGGCCTTGCCCAGAGGAACGTCCTTCGAGCCCCTGATGACTCTTTACCTCACCGACGACACCTCTGTCGAAGAAGTTCGGATGGCTCACCAGAGCGGAGTGGTGAGGGCGGTGAAACTCTACCCCGCAGGCGCGACGACAAACTCGGATTCGGGCGTGACCGACTTCGGGAGGGTCGAAGCGGTGCTGGCTCTGATGGCCGAACTGGCCCTGCCCCTTCTGGTCCACGCAGAGGTCACCGATCCCGATGTGGACATTTTCGACCGCGAAGCCGTGTTTATCGAGAGAATCCTGGCGCCTCTGGTCGAGGCCCATCCGCAGCTCAAAGTCATTCTGGAGCACGCCACCACGGCCGAAGCCATCGCCTTTGTCGAGGGTGCGCGCGAGGGGGTGGCCGCCACCATCACCCCCCATCACCTCCTGATGAACCGAAACGCAATTTTCACTGGAGGCGTGCGACCCCATCATTACTGTCTTCCCGTTCTCAAGAGCGAGCGCCACCGTTGCGAACTGGTGCGGGCCGCAACTTCCGGCAACCGGCGCTATTTTCTGGGAACCGATTCGGCGCCTCATGAAAAAGAAACCAAAGAAGGTTCGTGCGGTTGCGCGGGTATTTTCTCGGCCCACGCTGCGGTCGCCCTCTACGCCGAGGTATTCGAAACAGCTGGGGCCCTCGATAAACTCGAGGCATTCGCCTCATTCTTCGGCGCCGATTTCTATGGGCTTCCGCGGAACAAGGAGCGGATCCTGCTCAGACGTGAACCCTGGGAGGTCCCCGCCTCTTACGCCTTCGGATCAGGAAGTCTCGTGCCGCTTCGAGCGGAGGAGATGGTGGCCTGGAGGGTCCTAGCCCGACCTTCTCACCACAAATCTACTACGAGGCCCAATACACCATGATCTTCGCCGCTTTCTCGATTCGCTCGCTCGACGTACCGCAAGTACGCCTTCTCTCCCTCATCTTGCGAGAACGGCGAATCTCAAGGCGTCCTGAACCTCTCGCGACGACCCGTGGTGAGAAGGTCGGGCTAGCGTTATAATCCAAGTAATCGACTCGTGTGAGAGTTGAATATTAGGGAGAGAACATGCCCAAGAATCAGAAATATCGTGGAACTATCGGCATCCTGACGGGCGGTGGAGATGTTCCCGGCCTCAATCCTGCGATTCGCGCAATCACAGTAAGAGCTCTCCGGGAGGGCTATCGGGTGATGGGCATCAGGAGGGGCTGGTCGGGTTTGATCGAGATCGACCGAGAATCCGGGAACACCGCCGATTCGGTCGTAGAACTCACCGAGGAGGTCGTCAACAAGGTCGGACGAACGGGAGGTACTTTTCTCCACACTTCCAGGACCCGACTCAGTCATGTTCCCAAGGACAACGTTCCCGAACATTTCAGGAAGGACTTCGCCGACGAGATCAATGATTTGACTCCGGAGGTCCTGAAGACCCTCGAGTTCCTGGGAATCGAAACACTGATTCCGATCGGAGGAGACGACACCCTTTCCTACGGTGAGCACCTTCACAAACAGGGGGTGGCGGTCATCGCCATGCCGAAGACGATGGACAACGATGTTCCGGGTACGGACTACTGCATCGGTTTTTCAACGTGCGTGACCCGAACCATCGAGATGACGCATGCCCTGAGAACCTCGGCCGGCAGCCACGAACGATTCCTCGTCATTGAGGTCTTCGGTCGGTATGCGGGGTTCACGGCCCTGCTTCCGACAATGGCGGGCGCAGCAGATCGTTGCGTCATTCCCGAGCACGAATTCGATGTCGAGCATCTGTGCGAATTGATGACGGCGGATCGCCGGAAGAACCCCAGCAGCTATAGTGTTGTGCTGGTTTCCGAAGGAGCCACCTTCGCCGGAATGGAGGAGATGGTCTTCGCCAATCAGGAAATGGACATGTTCGGTCATAAAAAGCTGGGTGGTATCGGCGATCGGGTCGCCCAGGCTCTGAAGAATGTCTCTCCAAAGTTCAACAAGGGGCGACCGGTGGACGTCATCAGTCAGCGTTTGGGTTACATGGTGCGCTGCGGCGATCCGGATGCCATGGACTCCATTGTTCCGATGGCCTACGGCAACTTGGCCATGGATCTCATTCTGGATGGGGTCTCGGGTCGGTTGGTGAATGTCCGAAACGGACGGTACGATAATGTTCCGATCGATGTTGTGTCTTCGCGCAAGAAGATCATCGATGTCGACAAGTATTACGATACCGATCGCATGCGCCCTTTCTACACCCGTTTTGACGGTTCGCCCGTCTTCATCATGACGTCTGACTACTGATCATGAGAACTCGAGAGCTGGTGGCGACCTGCAGTCGGGGCCTGGAGGAAGTTCTGGCGGCCGAGGTGACATCTCTCGGTGGCGGGAAAGTTGAGGTGGGCCGAGGCATGGTCCGATTCCAGGGTTCGATGGAGTGCATGGTCCGATGTTGTTTCGGTCTAAGGACCGGAATTCGGGTTCTCGTTCCCCTGGCCTCAGGCGTCGTGACTGGTCGTGACGATCTCTACCGGATGGCTCGTGAGGTGGAGTGGGAGGCATGGCTGAGACAGAACGGGACGGTCGCAGTGGAGGTCGCGGGCCAGGATCAGGCTTTTCGAAATACCAGGTTTGCCGCGTTGGTCGTGAAGGATGGCATCGTCGATCGTCTTCGAGACCGACGCGGCGAACGTCCGGACGTTGATTTGAAACGTCCGGATCTCCCTGTCCACCTCCATTTGCGGGGTGGGCGGGCCTCACTTTCTCTCGATGCTGCCGGAGAGCCTCTCTCGCACAGAGGCTACAGGCCGATGGGCGGGCCGGCGCCGCTGAACGAGTCGTTGGCGGCCGGTCTCCTGCTGCTCGCGGGCTATCTTGGGGAGCGACCTTTTCTCGATCCGATGGCCGGCACCGGAACCCTTGCGGCTGAAGCGGCCCTGATCGCGACCCGGACCCCGCCCGGCTTGAGACGCAAATTCGCCTACCAACGGTGGCTCGATTTCAATCCCGCCTTGGTCCAAGACATCCGCCACGAACTCGGGCAGAGGTGGCGACCGGCGCCGTGCCCGATCCTGGCGACGGATCGGGATCTGAAGGCGGTGAAGTCGGCGACCCGGAACCTGCGGGAAGCCCGGATGGATGGGTGGGTCAAGGTCAGACAGGGTGAAGCGACCATGATGGAGGCGCCGGGGGACAATGGCCTCATTGTGATCAACCCGCCGTACGGGCGGCGTCTGACCGAGGAGGGGAGCTTGTCGGCTCTTTACCAGGCCCTTGGTGATCGGCTCAAGGCCGTGGGATCTGGGTGCACCGCGTGGATACTCACCGGAAATCGCGAACTTGCCAAGCACGTGGGATTGCAAGCCGCCCGGAAAATTCCGGTCTTCAACGGCCCGATCGAATGTCGCTGGCTTCGCTACGATCTCTACGAGGGCAGCCGCAAGGCCAAGGGCACTGTGGCATAATCGCCTCACCTCAAATTTGGAGGGGGAGAGATGACGACACGGCACTTGAATCCCGATGCGATCCGACTGGAAGAGTCCTTCTTTGCCGAAGAGAATGCAAAGCTCTTGGAAAAGCTCCGTAAAGAAGCGCGGACCAGGGAACGTCGCGTCGCCTTGAAAGCTGCCCTCAGGATTGACGACGAAGATGTGATCGATGCTCTGGTGGAGTTGGATCTCTATCCCGAAACCGTAGTTGCGTTCGGCCTGGTGCCTCTGGTCGAAGTCGCATGGGCCGATGGGATCATCGAAAGCAAGGAGCGCGAGGCGATTCTTCGGGCTGCTCATGAGCGCGGTATCAAGGACGGAAGTACGACCTGCCGTCTGCTTGAAAATTGGCTCGATCGTAAACCCGCCCCAGAGATGTTGGTGACCTGGAAGGTTTATGTGAGAACGATTGCCGCGCAAATGCCGGTGGATCGACGTTTGCTGCTCAAGGCAGGCATTCTCGCGCAGGCCCGTGAAATCGCCGAGGCGGCAGGAGGTTTTCTTGGATTCGGTTCCAAAGTGTCGGAGGTCGAAGAAAAGGTTCTCTCCGATCTCGCGAGTGCCTTCGAGTAGGAGCGCGCACCGTATTGGCCCTTGAAAGCGGCACCCGGACCGGGGGACTGGAGTTGGGCCAAAACGGTCCCCGCTCCTAATTGATGCGCTGCGCGCCTCGGGATTTTTTGGATTTTCCCGGAATCTGGGCCGCAGCAAGCAGCATCAGGCCGTCGGGCAAGCCAAATCTGTAGCCCATCTTGGTGTGAATTCTGTTAACTTATTCCTGCGCGGACCCTAACCCGGTGAGAAGTTCGGGTTAAGAGTGGAGGTACCCATGTCGGGAATAGTGCGGATCCTCATCGGTGTTGCCGTTGTTCTTCTTCTGATTGCCGTGGGAGTATTTCTCTACTTTTCCGGAACCGAACCGGAGGTCCGGGAAGTGACGCCGCCAGTGGTCGAAGACACGCCGCCGGCGCCCACGCCGACTCTGGGAGAACGTCTTTCTGAGCGCCTGCAGGGGACGACCCTCGAGGGCAGCGACGAGGTTGTGCGCGAATTGGCGGCGATCCTGTCGGAAAACCCTCAGCTTGCCAAGTGGCTCGTCAACGATGACCTGGTTCGCCGTTTCGTGGCCTCGGTCCACAATGTGGCTGATGGCAAGAACCCCCGAACTCATCTGGATTTTCTGCGTCCCAAGAAGCAGTTCGCAGCTCGGGAACGAGGTGGTCAATACGTCGTCAACCCTCGCTCCTTCGCCCGGTACGATCTGGTGGCGGAGGTCTTCACGTCATTGGATACTACGGGAACTGTAGAGCTCTTCACCGAACTCGAGCCCCTGATTGATGAAGCCCACCGTGAGATTGCGCCCCCCAATTCCGAGTTTCGTGCGACTCTGGGCAAGGCCATCGACCGTCTGCTCGCGGTTCCGGTGCTCACAGTCGATGAATTGCTTGAACCGAAGGTCGTGACCTATCGGTACGCCGACGAGACCCTTGAAAATCTCTCGAGCGCCGATCGCCAGTTCTTGCGCATGGGTCCGGCCAACGTGGCAAAGATCCAGGCGAAGCTTCGGGAATTGAAAATAGCGCTGGAACTCTGAGCTGGTCAGATGCCCATTGATGCGGTCCTTTTCGACATGGACGGGACGCTGGTGCGATCTGAGTACGACTGGCCCGCGATTCGCGCCGAACTGGGAGTCGAAGGAGCGTCGCTGATCGATGCTTTGAACGCCCTGCCTGAGCCTCAGCGTTCGGCTGCGTGGGCACGCTTGAACGAGATTGAGCGCGAGGCCACGGAGGCGGCAACCCTGGTCGCCGGCACTGTCGAGATTCTCGAACTGCTCAGGCGATCAGGGGTGAAGACCGCTCTCGTGACCAACAACTCCGACCGGAACACCGCCGCAATTCTGGAGAGGTTTAACCTGCAATTCGATCAGGTTCTGACCCGCGACAGTGGGCTGTATAAACCATCGGGCGCCCCTTTCACCGAGGCGATGGTGCGCCTGGGCGTTGACCCCTCCCGCGTCCTTGCCGTGGGCGACTCGAAATACGATCTGAGGGCTGCTCGTGAATCGGGATGCGGCCTGGTGGCCGTGGTGAACGGTGGTTACGAGCGACACCGGATGTCGGCCGATCTCGCCTTCGCGGATCTCTTCGGTCTCTTGCAGTTTCTTGAAATAGAAACCGAAAACTAGAACCAATACTGTTCATTTAACTGTGCAGCCGAGACGGCTACACCCACAATAATACCTCTGCCCATTTGTGGTGGCAGGCGTCCCCGCCTGCCAAAATCGATGCAAACCGAATAGTATTGGGGCTAGAGGCCCGGCCGAAAACCCGTCTTACCGGATTTTTTCCAGCGCGCGAATGCGTTTCTTGAGAGGTCTGGCCTCTTTCTTGCGCTTGAGTTCGCGCAGCAGGTTGTACTGACGCTTGAGTGTCGGCAACAGGCGCGGGTCGTCTTCGCCCCAGGCTGCCTCCTGGGCCTTGAGTAAGGCGGAATTGGCCTCAACAGTCTCGGTCTTCCTATCCGGTGAGAGGAGGTTGAGATCGACCCGGGTTCTGAGGGTCTTGAGTGTCGCCTCGCTCGAGGGGCCTGTTGCCGACCCTTGAAGGGTAATGGCTCTTTCCTGGTATCGGCCGGCAGTTTCGAGGTCACCCCGCATGAGAGCGATGAGGATCATGCGATCGACGGTTTGGATCACATCGGGGTGTTCTTCCGGGAGTTGGGCCGATAGCCGTTCATCCAGTTTGGAGAGTTCCGCTGCGGCCTCCTCGAGTTCTGGGGAATTCACGCCGATGCCATAGAGGTCCTGGATATTCCGGCTTCCACGCTTGACTTTCATCCAGTGGACATCGCCCAGAAGAGTGGCTGCCTCAAGCGCCTGTCTTTCGCCCTCAGTCTCAGTGAGGACCTGTTGGGCGAGGCGACCGGCCGCCTCGAAGGCCGCGGCCGCAAATGCCGTCCGCGCTCCGGCCATCAGCATGGGAACGGTGTCGGCTTCCGGGTCATCTCGGCTCAGAGCCTCAGCCGCCCGCAGCACCAGCTTCTCTCCGTTCATCGGGTCACCGAACTGGAACTCCATCTGCGCCAGACTTTCCAAGGCCGCAGCGTGCTCCGACACTTCCAACCCGGGATTCTTAAGGGTCATCTCGGTTGCTCGCCGCTGGGCCTCAAGGGCCTGATCGTTGTTCTCCTCCAGGAGATAGACGCGCGACAACATGCTGAGCACAATGCGCAATCGATCTTCTTTCCGGTCCCCCGTCGCATCTGCGATCGCGACGTACCGTTCGAGACTGTCGAGAGCAACCGGGTGGTCGCCGGTGGGGATGGCGACTCGGGCGAGGGCTACGAGGGTCTCCAAAAGCTGCGCCGACTCAGTCCCGAGGCGGTGTTCTTGTGCTGCGAGCAAGAGGAGATACAGAGGTTCCGCTTGGTCGGCATCCGATCGATGTTCGAAATACCGCGCCAGGTTTCGCAGACTTTCTTCGAGTCGAATGTCGCTCTCCGGCAGACTCATGGCGATGTCGAGAGCCGCCCGGAATTCCGATTCCGCTTTGGTAAAGTCACCGCGTGCAAAAGCCCACTCGCCGGCATCGGTGTGGCGGCCCCATGTCGATTGGGCTAGGGCGGGAGAAATGAAAGCGAGGGTTAAGAGAACAAGAACAAGAACAAGAATGTGACGCATATCGGGGCCCCTCCTCGGGCAGGGGAGGAGGGTACACCATCTCGGGTTAATCAGCCGACCGTGCCGACCGTGAAGGCGAAGAGCAGTTGGGCGGCGTAATAGGTGGGAAGGACCAGAACACGATTGAGGAATTCCGCCTTGATGAAACGATGACGAGCCACCGCAAGATCAGAGAGAAAGAACAACGAGGCCCCGATTGCCGCGGTCATCGGGAGAACCCCTGTGGCCCAGACCGACAGACCGCCCCAGGACATGAGGGTGATGATTCCGATGTAGGCGAGGACCGGTCCCAGCATCCGCCCGGCGTGGGGCCGGAGCCATGCGACGGCCAGTACCGCCGCGAGTCCGAGGGGCGCCAGAATCCAGATCGGCCAATGAATGAAGCCAAGGGCGACGTTGAATGCGGCAACGAAGGCCCCATGACCGGCGAGAAAGACAAATAAACCGAGGAGGAAAGTCCGCTCTTCGATGAGCAGCACATCGCCGGCCAAGCCCAGAGCGAGGCCGAGGACCATCCATGTGTCGAAGGCGGAGTTCGGACTCCAGCGCATGAGGCCTACGGCCAGAAACACCGCCGAGGCCGCCGGTTTGGCAATCCACTGAAGACGCCGCCGGTTCCGCTGAATTGCGGTCAAGAGAAAGATGACCGTGACAGCCTCGATGATCGTCGCGACAGGAACCATCATGGCCGGAGGCTTCGGTTTCGAGGTTGGCTTGGGTCGTCGATCATCATCCACACCCTACACCAATGAGGAGAAGAACTGGAAACTCGAAACTCCGCTGGCTGCATAACGACCACGAAGAGGCACGAAGATAGGGTCAAAGAGTCAAAGAGTAAAAAAAAAGTCAAAGGCTTCCGCAAAACGAGCCCAGAAGTCTCGAGCAATTCCCCCACTTTCCCTCCGGTGCTGTGTACTCTGGAGTCGATGTTCATTTCGGAGGTCTTCACCAGTCTGCAGGGCGAGGGTTCCCTGGTCGGGACGCCGTCCTTCTTCATTCGCACTTCGGGCTGCAATCTTCGGTGTTCGTGGTGCGACACACCCTACACCTCATGGAAGGCGGAGGGGAGGCGGTATTCGGTCGATGAGTTGGTGAATCTCGCGCGGCAATCCGGGGTTGCCCATGTGGTCGTGACCGGAGGTGAACCCCTGTTGCAGCGGGAGATCGGTCTGCTGACCGGCGCCCTCCGAGAGGCAGGATTGCACCTTACGGTCGAGACGGCGGGGACCCTGGCGCCGGCCTTCGATTGTGATCTCCTGTCCCTGTCCCCGAAGACGGAGAACTCCGACCCTGCAGGGCGGTGGGCCGTTCGCCATCGACGGCTGCGATCCGAACTGGCCTGTGCCCGCGATCTGCTGAAGAGGTTTCCCGAACACCAACTCAAGTTCGTCGTTCGTGGGGCCGAAGACATGTCGGAGATTCTCAGGCTTCTTTCACTTATGCCGCCGATCGATCCGTGGCGCATCCTCTTGATGCCCGAAGGTCGTAGCGCTGAGGAGGTTGCCGAGAAGGCAGGGGGAGTTGCGGTCTTGTGCGCCAAGCACGGCTTCCGTTACACTCCGCGGCTGCACTTGGACCTCTTCGGAGGTGGTCGTGGGGTGTGATCAATGAGTTTTTTCAGAATTGCCAAGACATTTGAAGTGGAATATGGGCACCGGTTGTCGAAACACCCGGAGAAATGCCGCTTTCCCCACGGTCACAGTCTGAAAATTGAGGTGGTCGCCCGCGGTCGTCATCTCGATGAGAACGACATGGTGTGCGATTACAAGGCCCTCAAACTCTTGGTCTCTGATCTGGTGGAAAGACTTGACCACACCATGGCCCTGAACTCGACGGATCCCTTCCGCGAGGGGCTTGAGGCCATCGGTGATCGTGTGGTGCTCTTTACCGATGAGGATCCGACAACCGAGGTCTTGGCGCGTTGGCTCTACCATCAGATCGCGGCGCGGCTGGCCGAAAGAGGCTGGGTGAAGGAACGATCTGCAGGTCGCTACAAACTGCCGGAAGATCTCGAACTGGAGAGTGTTCGGGTTTGGGAGACCTCCTCCTCGTGGGCAGAATATGTCGGATCAGAGTGGGGTCCTTCCGGAGGATGAAAAACCTGTTGGTCATCCTCGGCCCAACCGCCTCCGGCAAGACTCGCCTGGGGGTGGAGTTGGCCCGAGACCTTAAGGCCGAGATCATTTCGGCCGATTCACGACAGGTGTATCGGGAACTCGATATCGGGTCGGGCAAGGATCTGGAGGAGTACCGAACGGGCGGTCCGCCGGTGGCGCACCACCTCATCGACATCGTCGATCTTGAGGTCGAATTCAACGTCTTTGATTTTCAGAAGAGGTTTTACGAGACATTTGAAGAACTGCAAAGTCGTAGCACACCGGGGATTGTGGTCGGCGGAAGCGGTCTCTACCTGGAAGCTGTCTTGAAGGGCTACCGGATGGTCGAAGTCCCCGAAAATCCGGCCCTGCGGACCGAGTTGATCTCGCTCAGTACCGAAGAGCTTGGACGCCGGCTTCAAACGCATCGTGAGGTCCACAACACCACTGATCTAGTGGATCGTGATCGCCTCGTAAGGGCCGTCGAGATCGCTGAATATTCCCTTGACCACCAACCCGAGCCCGGTCCCCGGATCAATTCGATCGTGCTCGGCGTTCGCTGGGATCGCGCCGTCCTGCGAAAGAGAATCCGAGAGAGGTTGGCCCTCAGGCTGCAGGGTGGTCTGATTGAAGAGGTGCGCGATCTTCATGAACGGGGCATTTCCTGGGAGAAGCTCCACTTCCTCGGTCTCGAATACCGTTTTGTCTCTGAATTCCTTCAGGGGAGGATCAGGAATCGAAACGACCTGCAACAGAAACTGGCCGCGGCGATAGCGGCCTTCGCCAAACGCCAGGAGACCTGGTTTCGCCGCATGCAAAGGCGGGGAACCGAGATTCACTGGATCGATCGCGGAGATGTCCATAAGGCGCGCGAGATCATCGCCCGCTGCGGCGGTGTGGGCTGCGATCCCGCCCCCACCCGGCAATGAACGACTCTCAGCGCCTCGAACGCGCCGCTCGCTTCATTGGAAAACGTGCCGACCTGAATCACCGGCCCCTGGTCTCCAACGACCTGAAGGGGATCGCCCAGGTCGTGGTGATCCCGGTCCTGGCGGAGGAGAAGAACCTCGCTCACACCTTGGAAAGCCTCGGCCGCAACCCCGCCGACGAGAGGGAGCGCACCCTCGTCATCTGCGTCGTCAACAATCGCTCGGAGCCGCATGCCCGGCGCGATCAGATTGAGGACAATCAACGAACCCTCGGTCTGCTCGATCATCTGGTACACGGAAGATCAGTCCCCGGTCATGCGCATGTCACGCCGGGAAGACTGCGCCTCGCATACGTTGACGCCTCCAGCCTGGGCCTCGAAATCGGGCAAAAAATGGGGGTAGGGGAGGGACGGAGGATTGGACTCGACCACGGCCTCCGCGTTCTCTTCGACAACGGTCTCGCACGGGCGCCTCTGATGTGCCTGGATGCCGACACCCTCGTCTCGGAGAACTACCTCAGTGAAGTTCGTAAACATCTCTCGGCGCCTGATGCCTGGGCGGCGGCTGTAGCCTACGAGCATCCCTTGCCTCAAGAGCCGGCCCAACGAGCGGCGATCCTCCGCTACGAACTCTTCCTGCGCTATCACGAGCTGGCCCTGCGCTGGGCCGCCTCTCCCTACGCCTTTCCGACCATCGGATCCACAATCGTCACTCGGTCCGATGCCTATGTCGCCTCAGGAGGAATGAACCGCCGTCAGGCCGGCGAAGATTTCTATTTCCTTCAACAACTCGCGAAGACCGGAGGCATTTCTCGAATCAACACCACCAAGGTCTTCCCCTCATCCCGTTCCTCCGACCGGGTTCCCTTCGGCACCGGCGCCAGTGTCGGCAGGTACATCGGTTGCGAGGCCGAGGGCTATGCGGTCTACAATACGGAGAGCTTCAGAGTCCTCGGCGAATGGCTGGCCGTTGTACGGGACGGACTCGAACTCAGTGCCGATGACCTGCTTCAACGGGCCGAAGCTATTCACCAGGAATTGAGGGAGTTTCTCAGTGAGCGGGACTTCGAAACCGTCTGGCCTCGCCTTCAGCGGAACGCTTCAAAAAGCGAAAACCTCGAGGCCCAATTTCATCGTTGGTTCGACGGCTTCAAGACCTTGAAGTTGGTCCATCATCTCCGCGATACGGTTTTCCCGCAGCAGCCGATCTTCTCCGCTGTGAGGGAGATCCTTGAATACCTGGAACTGGGATGCAATTCCATCCTCTGGGAGGATTTGCACCAAGACCTGGACAGCCAACTCCAGTTACTCCAATTTGTGCGAAGCGTGACCTGATTTGGTTTTCCCAAAAAACAACGCCCGGTCTGCCGGCCGGGCGTTGAAAAGGAATGAGTTGCGAGAGCTACTTGACGTCGAAGGAGACCAACTCTACCGGAACCTCGCCGCGCTCGATCACCAGGTTGTCGAAGTCACCGACCTCGCCTGCATGGTAGTTGTCGGAGAAGAGAACGACCTGTTCGATGATCGTGCCACCAAAGACGCCGGCCACCGAGGTGTAGATCAATGAACCGCCATAGTAATAGTCGATCGTGTTGGCGACGGGATCGACGTAAATTCCCAGGGTGGTGTAAGGGCCCACATTCCAGTCAGTACCTGTGTCGATAAAGGCCAGCCCGCTACCCGTATCGTCGAGAACTTGGATGTCTCCCAAGTAGTAGAACTTAACCTGAGCCGTGAGAAGACCTTGAGTTGGCGTCTGTGGTACGACGTCATAGTCGGCGCCACCGGTAGCGCTGATGGCAACGTCAACCTCCACATAACTGGCGTCCACTACGGCATCGGCGACCTCAGGGCTGAACGCCCCGGTATTGCTGCCCGCCCCGACCGCAGGATCATTGGCTATGCGCAGGTGCTGCGTACCGGTCGCCGGGTTTGCGGTGTCAATGTGACCTTCGACTAGGCTTGCCGAGAAGGCTGTCCAACCGACCTGGCCGGCGATGTAACCGGGCGCGAAGCCTTCTGCAACTTCGAAGCCGAAGCTTTCAACCACGGCCGGCGCCGAGATTCTGACCGGCGCTGGGAGCGCCTCGATCGATACCGAGTATGTTTTGTGAACCTCCTGGGCGAGAGCAGGCCCTGTTGACAACAGAAGCACAACCACCGCAAACAGAATTGAATAGCGTCTATTCATCTTTTCTCCTCCTAAACTAAGTCTCAATTTCGAAACAATAAATATACCCAACAATGCAACTTAGCACGCGCTCCATCTTTATTAGCACAATTTTTTTGACCGGCATCAATTTTCTATGCCTCATCGACCCAGTTTTCATACTGGAGACCAGGAACTCGGCTGAATTCCCTTAAGTTGTTCGAAACGAGAACCATCCCAAGGGAGAGGGCTTGGGCAGCAATCAGACTGTCAAAATCGCCGATAGGCAGACCCCTGCGATCAAGAGCAGCGCGAATCCGTGCGCCTGTCAACGCCGCGGTTTCATCGAACGGAATGACCCTGATGGGTGAAAGAAATAGGTCGAGTTTCGCGTGAACCTTGTCTGGGTTTCGGCTTTTCTCGGCCCCATGACGCAGCTCGAGAGAGGTGATGACGCTAATCGCCACCGTTTGCGGTCCGACAATTTTCAGACGTTCGAGCACCTCCGGAGGGCGGTTCTTCAACGCGTAGATACAGATATTGGTGTCCAGAAGGTATTTCAAAGCTCGAGGTCTTCCCTGAGTTGTTGGATCTGGCGTGGGCGCTCAAAGTCTTCCGGCATCTCCCCGAATGCTGCCCAGAACTCCTCGGGCCATTCCTGGTTCTCGAGAGGTTCGAGGATGATCTGATCACCTTCACGGCGAATGGAGACTTCGTCCATCTCAGGGGCGAAGCGGTATTCCTTGGGAATCCGGATAGCCTGGCTGTTGCCACTCTTGAAAATCTTCGCCGTTGTCACCCTTCACCTCCCAAAGACAAATGTATATCCACGTATATACATTTGTCAAATCGTTACGATCTTGAGGATCTTACGATCGACCCGGAACGGACGGCTGGAATCGTCGCTCTTCTCTCACTCGGGACGGGCGCCAGCCCCTTCCACATCAAGGGGAAGAGACACGACTGGGGCTACGCCCAGTGGATCAAGCCGCTCATCAGCCTCATGCTCGACGGCTGAGGGTGGCCGTCCCTGTCGTGAACGTCCTCCCTGTGAATTGCCAAGTGGTGGCATTGTGCCTGATCATCGTTTCGCGCATCCCTCGCCAATCGCTCAATGCCACACCGGGCACTTCACGGGGACCGCGATCAAAAACGGTCGTTCCAATGGCGAAGGAGGCCGCCGAGGCATTTTTCCCGGGGGGACAGGGAGCCTGTGCCGGCTTCGAGAATTTTTGTCCCCCCTGGGAAAATGCGGAGCGGGAGCGTTCGCGCTCCCGAAGGCCGGGGCAACGACTCAGGTCGCCGGAGCGGGAGACAGAAGACCGGGGCAAAAATCACGTGGGACAGCTACCTCACGGCACGACCAACACCTGCCCAGGATAGATTGTACTTCTGGACGAAAGGCCGTTTGCGCGAAGTAGGGTCGACAGGGATACGCCGTATGTCTTCGCGATTCCGCTGGCGGTGTCACCCCTGCGGACGGTATGTCGCTTGAGGTCGGTTCGGGATCCCGCGGCCACCTTGAGTTTCTTGCCCGGGTGAATCGTGTTGGACGACAAGTTGTTGTCGCGCCGGATTCGGTCAACTGTCGTACTGTAACACCGGGCGATGGAGTAGAGGCTTTCCCCGCGGCGAACGGTGTGGGTTCCCTCAGCCGGATTGAACGATGGACCGCTCGGAACCGAGCTGCCTCGCACCGGAACTTTGAGTCGTTGACCCGGATAAATTCGATGGGCCGATCTGAGGTTGTTGGACCGCATTATGGCGTTGATCGAGGTCCCGTATCGTTGGGCAATGCGTGAAAGAGTCTCGCCGCGGCGGACCCGGTGTGTGGAATAGGCGGGTGTCGGGGGGTTCCACTCCGGAACGGTGTTGATCGAGGCCAGAAGGGCGGTTTCTCGGCCCACCGGGACCTTTAAATCGTAGGAGTGTTTGGGGGTTGCGCTGTGGCGAAGCTCCGGGTTCAGTTCTTTCAGAGTTCCTGGTGCGAGATCGAGGCTTTTGTCAAGATTTTCGAGTTTGACGGTGCGGTTGATGTTGACCGTCTGCCATTCCGGCAAGGGCGGCGCAGGTTCAGGCAATTCGATACCGTAACTCGCGGGATCTTCGACAATCATCAGTGTTGCAAAAAGGCGGGGAACGTAGCGTCGGGTCTCGCGCGGCAGGAGATTGTAGAGGTCCCAGAAATCGAGGTATTCGCTCGGGCTGCGACGTTGAAGTCGGGCAACTCGGCCTTCGCCACAGTTGTAGGCGGCGAGGGCTTTGGGCCAGTCCCCGAACATGTCGTGAAGTTCCGTCAGGTAGGCGATGGCGCCATCCGTCGATTTTTCGGGATCCATGCGTTCATCCACCCACGCATCACGTGACAGCCCGTAGCGTTGGCCGGTTGAACTGATGAACTGCCACAGGCCGACGGCCGAAGCCCTGGAGTAGGCCTTGACCTTGAAGTTGCTCTCAACCAAAGGCAGCCAGGAGAGCTGACTCGGCAGACCGGCCGCTTCGAGTTTTTCGAGCATCATTTGCCTGTAGAGTCCGGAACGACGGTAGGCGTCGATGAAGACCTGGCGTTCGCCGTTGGTGAAGCTCTTGATTTCCCTTTTCACGTGGTCGTTATTGACCAGGGTGATCTCAAGGTCGAGCGAAGTCATCGGCGCCATTGCCGCTTTTTGGGAATCATAAGTACTGACAATGAGATCGGCAACCAGGCGACGGATGTCCTCCCGTGCCTGGAGGTAGGTTTCATCGCCGTTGTTCGGCAGTTGCAACATGAGCTCATAGGCGTGGTCGAGGGCCGCCAGGGCATCATCGACGTCACCCTGGTCGAGAAATTCGGTCGCTGATTGACACAGGTCCAGGGCCTGTTGTTGCAGGGCCTCAGGATCGAAAGTCTCGGCATCGGCCTCCTCAGTTGTTTCAGTCTCGACGATTTCTGAAGATTCGGCCGATTCCTCCGCTGGCGGTTCTGGAGTCGGCTCAGGTTCGGGAGGTAGCGCCTCAATGGGCGGGGGGGGTGGCGGTTCAATGGTCTTACAGCCGGTTGGCAGAAGGGTTACCAGAACGACAAGAGCAAGAGAAAGAACCGGAATTTTCTCGATTTTCAGCACGATTTAATCCTTGTGGGAGCATTGGTCGCGGGGGCGCGACCGTGTGATCATACCTGATTGATCAGTCGGTTATTGATTTTTTGTCGATTTACGTTTCTTGGCGATGAGCGCCAGGTTGCGGACATACACCACCAGACCGCCCGATTGGCCGAGAATGAAGACTGGGTCGCGCCGAAGAACGGCGTAGGCCAAGAGAGTCAGGCCACCGCCGATTGAGAGGAACCAGAAAGCGAGTGGAATTGTCGATTCGCCGCGGCGTTCCGAGACCAACCACTGGACGAGGAACCGGGCCGAAAACAATGCTTGACCGAGAAAGCCGAGGACCAGCATGAAGGTTGGGATTGTCTGATTCATCGTATTTTCCACCTTGTGCGCCGGTCCTGCATCCATCGCACGGCCAAGGCGTCGTGAATTCCTCTGAGAGCGCGATCCCAGATTCCGTACTTGGTGACGCCCATTCGACGTCTTGTGTGGCGAACGGGAATCTGGATTACCGAGTATCCTTCCAGTTTCAGGAGAGTTGGGATAAAGCGGTGCATGCCGTTGAACATTGTGACCCCGAGAATCGCTTCCCGGCGAAAGACCTTGAGGGGGCACCCGGTGTCGATGATATTCTCTCTCGTCAGACGGTTGCGAACACCGTTGGCAATCTTCGAGGACAGGCGTTTCCACCAGTTGTCTTTTCGTTCGGTCCGGATACCGATGACCGCATCGACCTCGGCGCGTTCGAGTTCCTCCAGCAACATCGGAAAATCTTCCGGAAAGGTCTGTAAATCGGCGTCGATCAAACCGAGGATCTTTCCCCGGCTGTGAATGAAACCGGCTTCAAGCGCGGCGGATTGTCCATGCCTCTGTTCGAAGTGAAGGGCAGTGAGACGTCCTTCCTCTTCTGCCATCTGATCCATTCGCTGGGATGAACCGTCGGTGGAGCCGTCATCCACGAGGATGAGTTCCCAATGGAGATTGAGGTCGGAGAGGGTCCGGTGGACTCGTTCAACCAACGGTTCAAGATTGTCCACTTCGTTGTGGGCCGGCACGATGATCGAGAGGTCGATGCTCGCGTCAGCGACCATCAGACGACCTTTCAGATCGCGTTCGTCCTTCGCTCTGTGATTGAGGGGCTGCAGAAGAACCCGCTCCAACACGCTCTCCCGCGCGAACGAGACTCTCCAGGCCACGGTTGCTGTTCTCAATCAGGTCGGAATCTATATGGATCCTGTTCCTTTCAAGCACCAGAATCAGTGTTGATGAGCCGAAGCGAAAATAGGCCTTTTCCCCCATTTTTTCGAAGGTGCCGTCACCGTGGGTCTCGACAATACCGCCCACCCCGAACGCGCCCACTTCGACGAAGGCCGCGGGACCGAAATGTTCGAAGTGGACCATCGAAACAACCCGCCTGTTTTCGGTGAACACCGGGAGGCCGAGGCTGATGGGGAGGGGGTTCACCGAATCGTATCGTCCCGAAATCTCATGTCGGCTCCTGACTCGCCCGCTGGTGGGGAAATGATACCGATGATAATCGGCTGGGCAGAGACGGAAGATGAGAACTGGACCCCCGATAAACGAGACGAGGTCCTTAGGTGGGCGCCGCAGTAGGGATCTAAGGTCGAAGGTGGCGCCCTTTACAGGAACGACTGTGGTCTCTTCGAGCTGGGGTATCACCGTGAGCCGTGCGTCAGCCGGCGAACAGAAGATGTTCGGGTCGGGATCGTAGGGCCGAGCGCCGTCACGAAGTCTTCGGGTAAAGAAATCGTTGAAAGTACGGTAGCTCTCAGCCGGTTCGCGGAACTCCTCGACATCAATGTCGAGGGCGGTGACTGTCGGTTTGATGCGGCGTCGTGACCATGAGGTGTCGCTGAACCAGCCGAGGAGGGCACTTGCGAGGCCGGAGCGAAAAAGGGTGGCCCTGACGATTGGGCGGAGGGGGGAGGTGTAGGCCAGGCGCAGCAGTCCGTCGCCGAGGACCGGCTCCTCCACGAGTTCCCCGCTGCGGCGATCCACCACCATGAGTTTGGGGGTCTTTGGTCGTTTCATGAGGATCACAGACGGGCGTAGGCACGCCGGCCGAGTTCGTTCAATGTCTTCTCGAGCGTCATGCGCTTGGCTTCAAAAGCCTCTGGATCAAGGTCTTTGGCTACGGTAAAGGGTTGCCCAACTTCGATGGCAACACGAGCAAACGGCAGAGGTATGACCATTCGATCCCAGTTCAAGAGATGTCCGGCGAAGGGCGCTTTGACGGCGAATGGAACGACCGGGGCTTTGGAGAGCTGCGACAGCAACAGTGGGGCCTCTTTGCAGTGATGGCGTGGACCGCGGGGGCCGTCCGGGAGGATGATCGGGGAACCTCCGTCGCGGGTGATTTTACGGTAGAGCCCACGCAGGGCTCTGACTCCGGAACGCGTCGCCGATCCGCGAACCGCCTGGGCGCCGACCTTCTCGACGAGCCGCATCGCATACTCGCCATCCTTCGACGGGCTCACGATGTAGGTCAGCTGGAGTCCCAACTTGGTGAGGCGGTCGAGGTACCAGGAACCCGCGAAGACTTCGCCATGCCAGAGTACGAGGATGAAGGGCTCGCCTTCTTCGATTAGGGCGAGAAGTTCCTTTTCTCCCTCGATTCGAAAGCGGTAGGTCGCCCACAGGGTGCGCATGAATCCAAGGGTGAGAGGCACGGCCAGGCGGTGAAGGGCCCGGCGGCGGCGGGTTAGAGGGCGCTTGGACTGCGAGGTCTTCGGGTTTGGGCCGGCGACCAGAACTCCGGGGATTTTGGGTTGTTCGCTTTCGGTCAAATCACCCTCCAACTCCAGATAATACCTGCTTCTCGTCGAGAGTGGTGATGGAAGATGTCCTGAGCAGGAGCGACACGGCCCGTCGTCCTCGGCCGAGATCGACACCTTCGACTCGGGCGACGATCTCGGCCTCTATGGCGGGTTGATCGGTTTCCAAGGCCGCGAGATCGCGCTCGCGGATTACGAGGAGGCTGGATCGTGACTCCCTCAGATGGGATGTCAGTTCCTCTGGAGATCGACAGATCCGGACGCCGTCCGGGAGGAGAAAGAGAAGCTCTTCGTCCCGGAGCTTATAGATCACCATCTCCTCGCCGCTCTGACGAATCGCCGTTGCACGCGCAGCGGTCTTGGGACCGATCAAATGGTCCGCAAGGTGCGGCATAAAGACTGCAAACAGGAGCACCAGGAAGAGAACCGAGGCTGAGGAGGCCACGATGATCGAGCGTAGGGGGTATTGACGGAGGCTCCAGCCGGAATAGGTCGCACCGATAACGAGGGGCAAAGCTGTTGTCGCGGCCAGAGGACGAAGCCCTTCCAGATCGAAAAGGAGAACGACAATTAACGGAACCGCGGCCAGGACCATTCCACCGAGAAACTGCAGAACGGCTGAGTTCTGTCTCACGGGCGCCTCTTTGGGATTCAACGTCCATAACCACCCGACAATGAGCAGGATAGCCGCGGGATAGGCCGGCATCCAGTAGTGGACGAGTTTTGTTCCGAGTACTTCGAGGACCGCGAAGGAACCCAAAAGCCAGGCAAGCAGGAAACGGAGGTCAGGATCCGTACTCCGGGTCCGCCAGCTGGTCCCAAGAGATCCAAGGAGGGGAACGAACCAAGGAAAGGCCAGCACCACGCCGGTGGCGAGGTAGAAACCGGGAAACCCTCCATGCCCTTCCAGCGCCTGGACGCTGCGATCGAGAACGTGGTGGCCGATGGCGACGCGAAAGAATGCGCCTTCGGTCGCCTGCCATGCGGCAACGGCCCACGGTAGCGTCAGGGCCGAAAACAGGGGGATTCCCCAGAACCAGGCGAAGTTTCGTAGGCGGGGGACGGGTTGTTTTCCTTTCAGAAGGGTGGTGGCTGCTGCGATGGTAGGTATCAGAAGGACGATAGGTCCGAGGCCGAGGGCGCCGAGACAGAGGAGGATCGCTCCGGCGGCGATTTCCCAACGACGCCAGCTTCTTCCGACGGCCCACAAGCCGAGGATGGTTGCTGCCAGAAAGACCGGGGCGACCGGGCCCTTGGTCAAGACGCCGAGGCCGAGGGCTGTCCACAGGGCGGCTGCAGATCGCCACCCGCCATTGCCGAAGCAGAGGTTTTCCAGAGCCAGCATTGCCGTGAGCGTGAAGAGGAAATTGAGCCCGTCTGCTGTGCAGGCGCGGGCCTGAATATAGAAAACCGGGCTCGCCGCAAGTAAGAGGCCCGAAAAAACACCTGATCCCACGCCCCATCGTCGGCGGCTTCGCCA